>NZ_JBHTFM010000021.1:0-379988 GCF_042674865.1 Kineococcus sp. GCM10028916
GACTCCTCCGCGCCGGAGGAGAGCTGGGTGGCGACGGTGGTGAGTTCCTCGGAGGAGCCGGCGAGGGTCGCGGCGGAGTCGGAGATGCGGCGCATGGTGGCGTTGAGGCGGTCCATGGTCACGTCGACAGCGGCTCCGAGGCGGCCGACCTCGTCCCGGGTGTCGAGGCCCGCGCGCTGGTCGAGGCGGCCGTCGGCGAGGCCCTGCACGACGGTGAGGGTGCGGGCCAGAGGACGTGCGATGGAGCGGGCGATGACGACGGCGACGACGACGGCGATCGTGAGGGCGACCGCGCCGATGACCAGCAGCATCACGACAGCGGCGTGGTAGTCGGCGGAGCCGGCGGTGGCCATGGCGGCCGCAGCGTCCTTCTCGTGCTTGGCCGCGTCGGCCAGCAGCGGCAGCAGCTGGTCGGTGACAGGGGTCGTCGTGGCGCTGCGTCGGGCGACGAAGCCGGCACGGTCGTTGCTGCGGACCAGGGTGGCGAGTTCGACCCGCGCGGCACGGTACTGCTTGACGAGATCTTCGATCTGGGCCCGGTCCGCGGCCGGGGTGGCCGGGTTGGAGGCCTGGTAGGCGCTCCACGCCTGGTCGTAGGCCGTGTCGTCCTCGCCCATCTTGGTCAGTGACGCCTCGGTGGCCTGCTGGTCGTCGGTGACTGCTGCGTTCACGATGTCCATGCGCAGGGTGAGGAAGGAGGTGCGGACCTCACCCAGCGTCTGCACCGAGGCCACGCCACTGGTGGACACGTTCTCGAGGTTGGCTTGGGAAGATCCGAGGCGGGAGATGCCCAGGGCCACCACGGCGGCCAGCAGGAGGCAGACGACGCCGAAGCCGGCGAAGAGCTTGGGGGCGACGTTCAGATCGCGCAGTGCCTTCATGGGTGGGCCTTCCAGGGGGTTCTCGCGCGGCGCGGGGTGGGGAAGGTGCCGAGGGCGCAGGGCGGAGCAGGCGGGTGAGGTCGTCGTGTCCATCGGCGGCGCGGCCGTGGGCCTGAGGTGCGCCGGGAGAAGGCTGGGAGTCCGTTGTGCGTCGGGGGCCCGGTGCCTAGCGTGGTGCGCATGTGTCGCAACATCCGTCAGCTGCACAACTTCGAGCCGCCCGCCACGTCGGAGGAGGTCCAGGCCGCCGCGCTGCAGTACGTGCGCAAGGTGGCCGGGTCGACCCGGCCGTCGGTGCGCAACCAGGAGGCGTTCGACCGGGCGGTGGCCGCCGTCGCGCACGCGACGCAGCACCTGCTCGAGGACCTGGTGACGACGGCGCCGCCCAAGGACCGGGAGGTCGAGGCCGCCCGGGCGAAGGAACGCAGCGCGCGGCGCTTCGCCTCCTGACCCTCGGCCCCCGAAGCGTTCGCGCAGGTCAGCGCACGTGTCGGAGGCCGGTGGCAGCGTCTGTCGACGTCACCCCCGGGAATTCGGGGGTTGCGCGCCACCGTTCGAACGGTGGTAGAACAGACGCGCACGGTCGAACACCCGTTCGATAGTGCGCCACTCGTTGGAGGTCTCTGCTCGTGAGCGCCACCGCCCTCGCCCTGCCCGTCGTCGCACGCCCGGTCCGCCCTGCCCGCCGCAACGTCGCCACCGTCCGCCCACACTGCGCCGCCCGGCCCGTCGCGCCGCCTCGGCGCCCCGCCCGCACGCTGCGGCTGACCCGACGGGGCCGTCTCGTGGTGACCTGCACGGCCGCCACGCTGCTCACCGGTGCCGTCGTCGCCGTGACGGGTGCGCTGTCCGGCGCCTCGGCCGGGGTGGAGCGCACCTCCGCACCCCCGGCCGCGGTCCTGACGGTCCTCCCCGGCCAGACCCTGTCGCAGATCGCCGGTCAGTGGTCCCCGGGCGCGGACTGGCGCGAGGTGGCCGGTGAGATCGTCCAGCTCAATGCCCTCCCGTCCATGACCCTGCAGGCCGGACAACAGCTGACGATGCCCGAACAGGGCTGATCGCGGTGCGCCCGGTTGCTCCGTGCGTCGGTCACGACGTACGGTCGACCCTGGACCAGAGCCGTCGTCCGGTCTCGGGGGAGGAAGTCGGGGTGCACTGCCCGTTCTGTCGGCACGAGGACTCTCGTGTCGTCGATTCCCGCACGACCGACGACGGCAGCTCGATCCGTCGCCGTCGGCAGTGTCCGAACTGCTCCAAGCGCTTCTCCACCGTCGAGACGGCCAGCCTCTCGGTCATCAAGCGTTCCGGTGCGCCAGAGCCGTTCAGCCGCGCCAAGATCGCCAGCGGGGTGCGCAAGGCCTGCCAGGGCCGGCCGGTGAGCGAGGACGACATCGCGCTGCTCGCCCACCGCGTCGAGGAAGCCGTCCGCGCCCAGGGTGCCGCCGAGATCGACGCCCACCAGGTGGGTCTCGCGACGTTGCCCTTCCTGCAGGAGCTCGACGAGGTCGCCTACCTGCGTTTCGCCTCGGTCTACCAGGCCTTCGACTCCCTCTCCGACTTCGAGTCGGCGATCGACCGCCTGCGGGCCCAGCGCGCCGCGTCACCGCTGCCCCCGGTCGAGACGGTGCCTGCCCGCGGCTGACCCGCGTCGAGTCCTCGCGTCGAGGACGGGGATGATGGGGGGATGCTCGATCCCGGTTCCCTGTACAGCTACGAGGGCGAACGCCCCGCCCTGGTGGAACCTCCGCTCGTCGTGGCGTTGAACGGATTCATCGACGCGGGCAACGCGGTCCGCCTGAGCGTCGAGCACCTCCTGGCGACCTGTCGCCACGAGCTCGTGGCCACCTTCGACGTCGACCAGCTCCACGACTACCGCGCCCGGCGGCCCACCATGACCTTCGGCGGCCAGAACTGGCTCGACTACGAGCCGCCCCGCCTGCAGGTCCACCGGGTCCACGACGAGGAGGGTTCCTCGCTGCTGCTGCTGAGCGGCCCCGAGCCCGACGTGCAGTGGGAACGGTTCACCACCGCCGTCTGGCAGCTCGCGGACGAGCTGGGGGTCGGACTGACGATCGTGCTGTCGGCGGCGCCCACGGCCGTGCCGCACACCCGTCCCGCCGGGGTGACGGCCAGCGCGAGCCGGCCCGAACTGCTCGACGGCTTCCGCACCTGGGACGTCGAGGCACAGGTCCCCGGTCACGCCTCGGCGCTGCTGCACCTGCGGGGTTCCCAGCACGGGCGTGACGTGCTCTCCGTGCTGGCCCACGTGCCGCACTACCTCGCGGGCAACGACTACCCCGACGCCGCCGCGGTGCTGGTCCGGACGCTGTCCGGGGCGACGGGGGTCGCCGCCTCCGTGGAGTCCTTGCTCGAGGCCGCCTCGCAGACGCGGGTCGAGGTCGACCGTCAGGTCTCCGAGTCCGCCGACGCCGCGTCCGTCGTGCAGGCGCTGGAGCAGCAGTACGACACCTCCGGCGACGAGGGCCGCGGCACGGGGGCGGCGAGCGCCTTCCTGCCCACCGCGGACGAACTCGGTGAGGAGTTCGAGCGGTTCCTCGCCGGCCGCGAGGACGACCCCGGCGAGGACCCGGTCTAGGCGGTGGTGGCGGTGTCGGAGGTCCCGGCGCTGCCGCCGCCGGTGCCCGAGACGTGGTGCAGCAGAGCGCGTCCGTAGGCCTCGGCGGCGTCCTCGGCCTCGAAGGCGTCGGCGCCCCGTTCGTCCAGCAGCAGCACCCGGTGGACGATCGTGTCGCCGACGTCGCGGCGTTCGAGGCGGGTGAAGCGCTCGCCCAGGAGCTCCCTGAGCTGGTGCTCGGCGGGCAACCAGCACGCCTCGGGCTGGTCCACGGAGTCCAGCGCCCACTCGGTGGTGCCGTTGAACCCGATGATCTTGCCCGACGGGTGGTCGTGGACCTCGATCGTCATGTCGCTGAGGGTGAAGACGTCGGAGTCCATGTCGCGGTTGGGGATGACGAAGCGGTCGCCGGAGGCGGGGTGCCACTGCAGGCCGGCGCTGCGCAGCTGCAGGGCCAGATCGACGGAGATCATCCGCTCAGCATGGACCCGGCCCCGCGGTTCGTCACCTCGTGCTGCGCCCGGGGCCCGTACGGGGTATCAACGGACGTCACGAACACGCAGTCGACGCTGGGAGCACCACCATGGACACCGACACCGCCCGCGAACGCCTCCTGGACCTGCAGCGCGACCTGCAGTCGACCATCGACGACCTCACGGCCCGGTTGGAGTCCGGCAGCACCCCCGACGCCGCCGAGGGCGGCCAGGACACGGGAGACCTCGGGGCGCACGAGCAGCAGGCCGCCGAGAACGAGGGCCTCCTCGACGGCGCCCGTCGGCGTCTCGACAGCGTCGAGGACGCCCTGAAGCGGCTGGACGCCGGCACCTACGGGATCTCGATCGTCTCGGGGGAACCCATCCCCGAGGAGCGGCTCGAGGTCTACCCCGACGCCGCCACCCTGGTGACCGAGAAGCTCTGAGCCCCGCTCAGCGCAGCACGACCGGGTGCGCGTGGTCGTCGAGGGGCAGGTCACCCTCGACGACCGCGACCACCGAGAGCTCCTGCAGGTCGACCTGACCGGCCGTGGTGAGGAACGCCGTGTCCGCCGCGTCGCGGCCGGAGGCGATCCGCAGCAGCGACTCCCGCGGCGCCAGGCGGGTCGCGTCGACGACCTGCCACCGCCCGTCCGGAGCGGCCTCCACGACGGCGTGGAAGTCCATCGGTGACAACCCCGGCGCGTAGACCGAGCACAGCCGGGCCGGGACGTCGAGGGCCCGCAGCACCGCCACGACGAGGTGGGTGAAGTCGCGGCACACCCCCTGACGGGCGAGGAGGGTCTCCAAGGCCCCGTCGGTGGGCAGGCTGGAGCCGCTGACGTAGGCAAGGTGGTCGAACACCCAGCGGGCGACCAGGTCCGGCAGCAGTTCCCGGCGGGGGCCGGCGTCGAGGCGGCCGAACTCCGCCGCCGCGAACGTGATCAGCCGGTCCGAGGGGCAGTAGCGGCTGGGCCGGGTGAACTCCCACCGTTCCCGGGCCCCGAGGGTGGCGTCGGGACCCGTCGAGGTGCGGACCTGCGCCTCGTACTCCAGCGTGCTCGCCCCGGCGGGGACGGTGAACTCGTGCAGGCGGGTGCCGTCGCCCGAGCGGAGTTCACGGACCTCCACCGGGCCGTCGGGACCGGTCACGGTGAGGGTCTCGGAGAGCAGTTCCACCCCGTGGCGGTCGGCGAGCGCGACGAGGGCGGAGGCCGCGGCGGGAGCGTCGGCCCGCAGGCGCAGGTGGGCACGGACGGAGGTGGTGGGGGAAGGCACCGGAGGATTCTGGCCTACGGTCTGGGCATGCGCATCGTCATCGCCGGAGGTCACGGACAGATCGCCCTGCTGCTCGCCCGGTCGGCCGTGTCCCGCGGCGACGAGGTGGTCGGCCTGGTCCGCAACCCCGACCACGTGCGCGACCTCGAGGCCTTCGGCGAGCAGGCCCTGGTCCGCGACCTGGAGACCCTCGACGCCGCGACGCTCGCGGGCGACCTCGCCGGTGCCGACGCCGTGGTCTTCCTCGCCGGTGCCGGCCCGGACAGCGGCGCGTCGCGCAAGGACACCGTCGACCGCGGGGCGGCGGTCCTGCTGGCCGACGCCGCCCAGCGCGCCGCGGTGCCGGCCTACCTGCTGGTCTCCTCGATGGGCGTGGAGCAGGTGCGCGACGGCGCCACCCCCGACGGGGTCGGGGAGGTGTTCCTCGCCTACCTTCGCGCCAAACTGGCGGCTGAGGAGGACCTGCTGCAGCGCAGCGGTTTGCGGGTCGGTGTGCTGCGCCCGGGGGCGCTCAGCGACGAGGCCGCGACGGGTCGGGTGCAGCTCGCCCCGTCGGTGGCGCGCGGTGCGGTCCCCCGGGCCGACGTCGCCGCCGTCTGCCTGGCCCTGCTCGACCGCCTCGTCGACGGGGTCGAGCCGACGCGGGTGCTCGAGCTGGTCGGGGGCGACGCCCCCGTGGCCGACGCCGTCGCGTCGGTCTGAGCGCACGGGCGCTCACGGCGCACGGCGTTCGGCCCACGGGTGCGGGTGCGGGAGACTGGCCCCCCACGCACCCGCTCGTAGTTGGAGGAACCCGTGTCCGCCCCCGACCTCGCACCCGTCCGTCGCGGACGTGCGCTGCTGCTGGAGAACATCCACGCCGACGCCCGGACGCTGCTGTCCGACGCCGGTTGGGAGGTCGAGACCGCGTCCGGTGCCCTCGACGAGGCCGAGCTGGCCCGCCGCGTCGAGGGGGTCTCGCTGCTGGGGATCCGCTCCCAGACGCAGGTGACCGCGAAGGTCCTGGAGGCGGCCACCGACCTGCGCACCGTCGGCGCCTTCTGCATCGGCACCAACCAGATCGACCTCTTCGCCGCCGCCGCGAACGGCATCGCCGTGTTCAACGCGCCCTACAGCAACACCCGCAGCGTCGTGGAGCTCGCGCTCGCCGAGATCATCGCCCTCACCCGCCGTCTCACGGTCAAGGACCGGGCGATGCACGACGGGGTGTGGGACAAGTCGGCCGCGGGCTCGCACGAGGTCCGCGGCCGTCGCCTCGGCATCGTCGGCTACGGCAACATCGGCTCCCAGCTGTCCGTGGTGGCCGAGGCGCTGGGCATGAGCGTCTTCTTCTACGACACCACCGACAAGCTCGCCCTGGGCAACGCCCGCCGCTGCGGGAGCCTGCACGAACTCCTCGAGATCGCCGACGTCGTCAGCCTGCACGTCGACGGCCGCCGGTCCAACACCGGGTTCTTCGGTGAGGCGGAGTTCTCCCGGATGCGTCCCGGCTCGATCTTCCTCAACCTCTCGCGCGGGTTCGTCGTCGACGACGAGGCGCTCGCGCGGCACGTCCGGTCCGGCCACGTCGCCGGGGCGGCCCTCGACGTCTTCCCCACCGAGCCCAAGGGCAGCGGCCAGTCCTTCGACTCCGTCCTGCGCGGGCTGCCCAACGTCATCCTGACCCCCCACGTCGCGGGGTCGACGGAGGAGGCGCAGGAGGACATCGGGCGGTTCGTCGCGGCCAAGATGCGCGACTACGCCCTGCACGGCACGACGGCGCTGTCGGTGAACCTGCCGACGCTGGACACCGAGACGGCCCCCGAGACGGTGCGCCTGGCCCACCTGCACCGCAACGTCCCGGGCGTGCTCGCGGCCATCAACAAGGTCCTCGCCGACGCCGGGGTCAACATCGAGGGTCAGCAGCTCGCGACCCGCGGCGACCTCGGCTACGTCGTCACCGACATCGCCGCGCACGCCTCCGAGGAGGTCGGTCGCCGGTTGCGCGAACTGCCCGAGACCGTCCGGGTGCGCCAGCTCGGCTGATGGCCACCCGGATCGTCGTCGTCTCCGACACCCACCTGCCGGCGCGGGCGAAGGACCTGCCCGCGCCGGTGTGGGCCGCGGTGGAGTCCGCCGACCTCGTGGTGCACGCGGGGGACTGGTGCGACGAGGCCACGGTGCTGGCCCTGCGCGCCCGCTCCGCCGCCCTCGTGGGCGTCGCCGGCAACAACGACGGCGCGGACGTGCGCGCGCACCTGGACGAGTTCGCGGCCTTCGAGGTCGAGGGGGTCAGGTTCGGGGTCGTGCACGAGACGGGCGCGAAGGAGGGCCGGGAACGTCGCTGCGACGCCCGCCACGGCGGCTCGCTGGACGTCCTGCTCTTCGGCCACAGCCACGTCCCGTGGGACTCCACGACCCCCGCGGGCACCCGGATGCTGAACCCCGGCTCACCCACCGACCGCCGGCGGATGCCCACCGGCACCTGGCTGGAGCTCACCGTCGAGCACGGCGGGCTCCGCGACCTCGTGCTCCGCGAGGTTCAGAGGTAGATGTCGAGCCGTCCTGCCGGGTGCAGGTCGTCGGAGGGGCCGAGGTCGATCTCGTCCTCGGTCGCGGGCAGGCGACGCACGACCATCGCGGGACGACCGCGGCGCTGGTCACGCTCGCCGGCGGAGGAGGTCGCGGCGGGTTCGGGGGTGGCCGTGGTGATGGCCAGCGCCGAGCCCCAGGTGCTCGTGAGGCTGATCATGTCCTCTCCGTCGGCCGTGACGCTGCGTGCTTGAGCTGCGTCAGACGGGTTCACCCGTTCGGCTCACGTCCTCACCGGACTGCGTGACGCGCGACCACTCCTGGGCCAGCAGCTCGTAGGAGAGCACCCGTTCGGCCGGGTCGTGCACCTGCGTCACGACCATCAGCTCGTCCGCCCCGCTGCGTTCCACGACGTCCAGCAACCGGGGGACGACCTCCTCGGGCGTGCCCGCCACCAGCTTCGACCCCAGCCGCCCCGCCGTGTTGCGCTCCGCGAGGGTCCACCGGTGCGCGGCCGCCTCCTCCGGGCTCGGCAACGGCCCCGGCATCCCCAGGCGCAGCCGGGTCGTCGCCAGGGTCGACGCCGCCGCCAGCGCCTGCGCGCGCTCGCTCGTCTCCGCGACCAGCACCGCGAGGGTCAGCACCGCGTGCGGACGCGGCCAGTGCCGCGAGGGGACGAAGTCCTCCCGGTAGGAGCGCAGCACCTCGACGGGGGAGACCGAGCCGAAGTGCCCGGCGTAGGCGTACCCCGTGCCCGACCGGGCCGCGACCGCCGACCCGTGCTCGCTGGAACCCAGCAACCACACCGGCGGCAGTGGCACGTCGTCCGGCTGCGCCCGGATCCCGGCGAAGGGGTGACCCGCGGGGAAGCCGTCGACGTAGCCGTGCAGCTCGGCCAGCTGCTCCTCGAAGTCGTCCAGGGCCAGCGCCTGACGCGAACGCTGCAGGGCCAGCGCCGTCCGCGGGTCCGTCCCCACCGCCCGGCCCAGGCCGAGGTCGATGCGTCCCGGGTGCAGACCCTCCAGCGACCGGAAGGACTCCGCCACGGCCAGCGGGGAGTGGTTGGGCAACATGATCCCGCCCGCGCCCACCCGCAGAGTGCTCGTCGCGGCCGCGATCGCGCCGATGAGCACCACCGGGTCCGCGCTGCCGACGGCGCTCAGGTTGTGGTGCTCGGAGACCCAGTGGCGGACGTAACCCGCCGCCTCGGCCGCCCGCGCCAGGTCCACGCTGCGGCGCAACGCCAGCGAGGCCGGCGTGCCCGAGGAGACGGGAGAGAGGTCGAGGACGGACAGCGCAACGCTCACCCTCACCGGAACTCCGCGAACCGGCACGCTGTTCCACCCGGGGTTAGTGTCGTCCTTCGTGCCCTCAGAACGATCGCGGCCCTCCGGCTGGTTCCGCCGGCTGCTCGGCCACTGCCTGGCCCACCGCCGCGACCTCTTCCTCGCCTTCGGCTCCTCGGTCGTCTCCTACGGCGTCGCCGCGATGGTCCCGCTGGTCGTCCGGCACGTGATCGACGACGTCATCGGCACGCCCGGAGCCGCCCTGTGGCCGTGGGCCGCTCTCCTCGTCCTCGCCGGGGTGGTCGTCTACGCCCTCGGCTTCGTGCGCCGCTTCACCGCCGGGCGGTTGTCGCTGGACGTGCAGTTCGACCTGCGCAACGAGGTCCACGCCGCGGTGCAGCGGATGGACGGACGCCAGCTCGACGGCCTCTCCACCGGCCAGGTCGTCAGCCGCTCGATCAGTGACGTCCAGCTCGTCCAGGGACTGCTCGCCTGGCTGCCCAACGTCACCGGCAACGCCGTCCTGTTCGTCGTCTCCCTGGTCGTGATGGCCACGCTGTCCCCGCCGCTGACCCTGGTGGCGCTCGCGATCGGCCCGGCGTTGTGGTGGATCGCCTTCCGCAGCCGCCGGGACCTGTTCCCGGCGAACTTCGCCGCCCAGGCCCGGGCGGCCGAGGTCGCCGCCCACGTCGAGGCCGCGGTGACCGGGGTGCGGGTCGTCAAGGGGTTCGGGCAGGAGGCCGCGGAGCTGCGCCGCCTCGAGGGCATCGTCGGCGACCTGTTCACCGACCGGATGCGCGTCGTGCGCTACAACTCCCGCTACGGGCCTGCGCTGCAAGCGGTTCCGGCCCTGGGCCAGGTCGGGGTGCTGCTCTTCGGCGGGTGGCTGGCGCTGAACGGGCACCTCACGGTGGGGACGTTCCTGGCGTTCTCGACCTACCTCGGCCAGCTCGTCTCCCCGGTGCGCCAGCTCGCCGGTCTGCTCACCGTGGGCCAGCAGGCCCGCGCGGGGGTCGAACGCGTCCTGCAGGTCGTCGACACCCGTCCGCACGTCCTGGCTCCCCGCACCACCCCGGCCCGGGAGCTGCCGGACGGGCCGTTGTCGGTGGAACTGTCCGGGGTGCGCTTCGGCTTCACCGACGAACGCACCGTCCTGCACGACGTCGACCTCCACGTCCCCGCCGGGGGCACCGTCGCCCTGGTCGGGACGGCCGGGTCGGGCAAGTCGACGATCACGAACCTGCTGCCGCGCTTCTACGACGTCGCCGCGGGCAGCGTCCGCATCGGCGGGGTCGACGTCCGCGACCTCGACCCGCGGGAGCTGCGGGCCGCGATCGGCCTGGTCTTCGAGGAGACGTTCCTCTTCTCCGACACCGTCCGCGCGAACGTCGCCTACTCCGTCCCCGACGCCGGCGACGCGGCGGTCCGGGCCGCGCTGCGCACCGCGGCCGCCGACGGTTTCGTCGACGCCCTCGACCACGGCTGGGACTCCCTCGTCGGGGAGCAGGGCCTCACCCTCTCCGGTGGGCAGCGCCAGCGCATCGGCCTGGCCCGGGCGCTGCTGGCCCGCCCCCGCGTGCTGGTCCTCGACGACGCCACCTCCGCGGTCGACCCGACCGTGGAGCAACGCATCCTCGGCGCGCTGGCCGACGCGCGCGAGGAGGGGCGCACGACGCTGCTCGTGGCCCACCGCCGCTCCACGCTGCGCCTGGCCGACCGGATCGTCGTGCTCGACGGCGGTCGCGTCGTCGACGAGGGCACCGAGGCGGAACTGCAGGGACGGAGCGCGGTCTTCCGCCGCCTCTTCGACACCGAGGAGGCCCCGGCGAGCGCTCCCGAACGCGTGCCGGCGACCCCCGTGAAGGGTTCCCCCGTCCCGGCCCCGCGCACCGGTCGGTCCGCCGCGGCCGCCGCCGTCGACGCGGGTCTGCCCGTCTCGGGGGCACTGCTCGACCGGATCGCCGCGCTGCCGCCGGTGCGCGACGTGCCGGCCATCGACGTCGCCGCCGCGGAGCGGCACGAACCCGCGTTCGGGCTGGGCCGCCTGCTGCGCCCGTTCCGGTGGGCGCTGCTCGCGGGCATGCTGCTCGTGGCCGGCGACGCCGCGGCGCAACTGGTCCTGCCCCAGCTGGTCCGCGACGGCCTCGACCAGGGTGTCGCGGCCGACGACCTGCGCGCGCTGCTGTGGGTCTCCGCCATCGCGGCGTTCGTCGTCGCGGCGGACTGGCTGGTGACCGTCGGGCAGGGCCGGGTGACCGGGCGGACCGGGGAGCGGATCCTCTTCAGCCTGCGGCTCAAGACGTTCGCACAGTTGCAGCGCCTCGGGCTGGACTACTACGAGCGTGAGCAGGCCGGGCGGATTATGACCCGGATGACCACCGACGTGGACGCGCTGTCGACGTTCCTGCAGAACGGCGTCGCCCAAGCCCTGGTGAGCCTGCTGTCGCTGGTCGGGGTGTTCGTCGCGATGCTCGTCCTCGACCCGGAACTCGCGGTTGTCGTCGTCTGCGTGCTCCCGGTGCTCGTCGTCGCGACGTTGGTGTTCCGGGCGAAGTCGCGACCCGCCTACACCGAGGCCCGCGAGCGGATCAGCGCGGTGAACGTCCAGTTCCAGGAGTCGGTCGCGGGGGTCCGCGTCACCCAGGCCTTCGTGCGCACCGAGGAGGACACCGCGGCGTTCCACCGCAAGGGGTGGGCCTACCGCGACGCCCGGGTCCGGGCCCAGCGCTACATCGCCACCTACTTCCCGTTCGTGCAGTTCCTCAACGAGGTGACGGCGGCGCTGGTGCTCGTCGTCGGCGCCTCCCTGGTGCGCCAGGGGAGCGTCTCCCTCGGCGTCCTCGTCGCGTTCCTGCTCTACGTCGACCTGTTCTTCGCCCCGGTCCAGCAGCTGTCGCAGGTGTTCGACGGGTACCAGCAGGCCGCCGTCGGGTTGCGTCGCCTGCGCGACCTGCTCCGCACGCCGACCACGGTCGTCCCCGCCGCGCAACCGGTCCCGGTGACCCGGCTGCGCGGGGACCTGCGGTTCGAGGGCGTGCAGTTCCACTACCAGAACACCGAGCACCCGGCGCTGGCCGACCTCGACCTGCACGTCCGCGCGGGGGAGACGGTGGCCCTGGTCGGGGAGACGGGGGCGGGGAAGTCGACCGTGGTGAAGCTCGCCGCCCGCTTCTACGACCCGACCGGGGGACGGGTCCTGGTCGACGGGACCGACCTGCGCTCGCTGGACCTCGAAGGTTTCCGGCAGCGGCTCGGGGTCGTCCCGCAGGAGGCGTACCTCTTCGACGGAACGGTCGCCGAGGCGATCGCCTACGCCCGGCCCGAGGCGAGCCCCGAGCAGGTGCGGGCGGCCGCGGCCGCGGTCGGCGCCGACCGGGTGATCGAGGCGCTGCCGGGCGGGTACGGGTTCGTCGTCGGCGAACGCGGCCGCAACCTCTCCACCGGTCAGCGTCAGCTCGTCGCGCTCGCCCGGGCCGAACTCGTCGACCCCGACGTCCTGCTGCTCGACGAGGCCACGGCGGCGCTCGACCCGGCGGCCGAGGCGGCCATTGCGGCCGCCAGCGACGCCGCGGCGAGCCGGCGCACGACGATCGTCGTCGCCCACCGGTTGACCACCGCCGCCCGCGCGGACCGCATCGTGGTGCTCGACCTCGGCCGGGTCGTCGAGGAGGGCAGCCACCAGGAGCTGCTCGAGCGCGGCGGCTACTACGCGGGTCTGTGGGCCTCCTTCGTCGCCGGGAGGGCCTCGGCGGCCTGACCTCACCGTGCGGAGCAGGGAGAGATCCAGCACGCTGGGGAGCATGAGCAGAACGACCCGACGTGACGATCTCACGGTCGACCGCCACGGCGAGAACGCAGAATCCCCGCAGCAGATCCCCGCGAAGGGGTGGCTGGCCGTGACGAAGCGGGCCTGGGGGGAGGCCAAGGAGGACCTGGTGCCGCTGCTGGCGGCGGGGGTCGCCTTCAAGGCCTTCCTGGCGATCTTCCCGGCCCTGACCGCGGCGTTCCTGATCTGGGGGATCTTCGGAAACACCCAGTCGATCGCCGATCAGGTCAACGGGATCTCGGCGATCCCCGACGAGGCCCGCAAGCTCGTCATCAGCCAGGTCCAGAACGTCGCGACCGGCAAGTCCACGGCCGGCATCACGGCGGTGCTCGCCATCGTGCTGGCGCTGTGGAGCGCCTCCAGCGGCGTCGAGAACCTCATGGCGGCGACGAACAGCGCCTACGACGAGAAGGAGACCCGGGGTTTCCTCAAGCGCAAGGGCACGGCGCTGCTGCTCACGATCGGCGCCATCGTCTTCATGCTGCTGGCCGTCGCACTCATCGGTGTCGCACCCGTCCTGGTGAAGGCGCTGGGGGCCAGCGGGATCGTCAGCATCGTCGTGAACGTCCTGCGCTGGGTGCTGCTGCTCGGGTTGGTCGTCGTCGCCCTGGGCGTCGTCTACCGCGTCGCTCCCGACCGGGACTCGCCGCGCGTGAAGTGGGTGTCGGTCGGTGCGGGAGTCGCCACGGTCCTGTGGCTCATCGTCTCGGCGGGTTTCTCGATCTACGTCTCCACCGCCGGGCAGTCGTCCTACGCCAAGAACTACGGGTCGATGGCCGGTGTCGTCGTCCTCCTCATGTGGCTGTGGCTGACGAGCTACGCGATCCTCCTGGGCGCCGAGATCAACGCCGAGGCCGAGAAGCAGACGGACAAGGACACCACCGTCGGCCCCGAGCAGCCCATGGGCTCGCGGGACGCCGTGGCCGCCGACCGCAAACCGAACGACCGCTGAGAGGGAACGACATGGCTGACCAGAAGGACGATCAGAAGAACACGGCCCAGGAGCACCTGGAGAAGTCCGAGGAACTGACCGCGGAGGTCAAGGAGGGGTGGAAGACCCTTCCCGAGACCGAGGAGGCCGACGACGCGGGCGTGCAGGGTGTGCAGGAGTCGCACGCGCCGTCGGACTGATCTCCTAGCGACCGCCCTGCAACTTGCGGGAACGCTGGGTCGAACCCGGTCCGCCGTAGGGGTAGTCCGCGGGTTCGGGGTCGCTGGCCTCGTCGAGGAGGACGAGTTCGGCGGCCTCGAGCTCCAGGTCGGCCGCACCGAGGTTCTCGGTGAGCTGCTGCGTCGTGCGCGCGCCGAGGATCACCGAACTGACGGCCGGCTGGGCCGCGAGCCAGGCCAGTGAGACCTGGGCCATCGTCGCCCCGCGGTCCTCGGCCACCTTCTGCACCGCGTCCACGACGGCCCAGGTCCGGGTCTGGGCGTTGCGCCGGGCGTAGGCCTCGACCCCGCGCTCGGGGTTCTCACCGAGTCGGGTCGCGCCGGTGGGGGCGTTGTCCCGGGTGTACTTGCCCGACAACCAGCCGCCGCCCAGCGGTGACCAGGGGAGCAGGCCCAGGCCGTTCTCCTCGGCCGCCGGGACGATCTCCCACTCGATCTCGCGGACCAGCAGGTTGTACTGCGGCTGCAGGGTGACCGGCGGGGAGAAGCCCGCCGCGTCGGCCACGTCGACGGCCTTCTGCAGCTGCCAGCCGGTGAAGTTCGACAACCCGACGTGGTGGACCTTCCCGGCGCGGACGAAGGAGTCCAGCGTCGCGAGGGTCTCCTCGATCGGGGTCCACGGGTCCCAGGCGTGCACCTGGTAGAGGTCGACGGTCTCGACGCCGAGGCGGCGCAGCGACGCGTCGAGGGCGCGGGTGAGGTGGCGGCGGGACAGCCCGACGCCGTTGGGTTCCGGCGAGGTCGGGAAGCGTCCCTTCGTGGCCAGGACGACCCGTTCGGTGACGTCTGCGGGCCGGTCGGCGAGCCAGGCACCGATGATCTCCTCCGACGTGCCGTCGGAGTACACGTCGGCGGTGTCGACGAGGGTCCCGCCGGCAGCCAGGAACGTGTCGAGCTGCTCGAACGAGCCGTCGCGGTCGGTCTCGCTGCCGAACGTCATGGTGCCCAGGGCGAGGTGGGAGACGGACGTGCCGCTGTTCCCGAGGGTTCGGTTCTCCATGACCCGCATCCAACACCCGGCGGGTGCGGTGCACCTCTCGCACGCAGCTCGACGTCGTGGTCGAGGACGCGGGGATCGCCGGCAGGCAGCGCCCCTGCACGAGGTGGACGACGCCGCCTGGGTCACCGGCCACACGATCCCCGTCGACGGGGACTACCTCGCGGTCCGACCCAGCTGACAGCATCGGGGGATGCTGACGCAGCAGGAGACGCCCTTCGACGTCCACGTCCGCGGCACGGTGTTCCTGGACATCGTGCTGACGGGCCTGGACTCCGAACCCCGGTTGGGCACCGAGGTCTGGACCTCGGGGATGGGCTCGTGCCCGGGCGGGATCGCCAACATGGCGGTCGCGGCGTCCCGGCTGGGGTTGTCGACGTCGCTGTCGGCGGCGTTCAGCACCGACGCCTACGGCCAGTTCTGCTGGCAGACCCTCGGTGAGCAGGAGGGGATCGACCTCTCGACGTCCTACCGGGTGGCGGACTGGCACTCGCCGCTGACGGTCTCGCTGGCCTACGGCGGGGACCGGGCGATGGTCACCCACGAGCACCCCGCACCCGTCGACGAACCCGCCGAGGTGCCCGTCTCGCGCGCCGCGCTCGTGCACCTGGCGGCGGTCCCGCAGCCGTGGGTGCTGCGCGCGCAGGCGCAGGGTTCGCTGGTCTTCGCCGACGTCGGCTGGGACTCCTCCACCCAGTGGAACCCCGACGTGCTGGGCGGTCTGGAGCACTGCCACGCGTTCCTGCCCAACCACGTCGAGGCCATGCGCTACACCCGGGCCGACTCCGCGGCGGCGGCCGTCGCGGCGCTCTCCGAACGGGTCCCGGTGGCCGTCGTCACCTGCGGGGCCGACGGTGCCGTCGCCGTCGACCAGGTCAGCGGCGAGAGCGTGCAGGTGCCCGGTCTGCCCATGGAGGCCCTCGACGCCACCGGGGCCGGGGACGTCTTCGGGGCCGGTTTCCTCACGGCGACGCTCGGGGGGTGGTCGCTGGCCCAGCGGTTGTCCTTCGCCAACCTGTGCGCCGGGCTCTCGGTGCAGCAGTTCGGCGGCTCGCTCTCCGCCCCGGGCTGGGGTGACATCGCCGACTGGTGGTCGCACCTGCGCCGGGGACCGCGCACCTCGGCGACGTCGCAGCTCGTGCGTCAGTACGGCTTCCTCGACGACGTCCTCCCGGCCCACCCGAGCGCGGGCAGCGCGGTCCGGCGGGCGAGCGCGACCCTCTCCGTCCTCAACGACCTCCCCGACGGGGCGACGGCGCCCTCCCGGTGACCGCGTCGTCCGACCTCGTCGCCGGGCGGCGAGCCGTGAAGGGGTCGAGGCTGGTCACGCAGGCACGCCAGTGGCGAGCACCACCGACGCGAGAGTCAGGACAACGGCATGGTGACCAAGGTCGAGCGCCCCGGTGCGCAGGAGTGGGTGCCCGAGGGCGCCGACGTCGAGCAGCTGCGCGAGGCGGCGACGAACTGCCACGGCTGCGAGCTGTGGGAACCCGCCACCCAGGTCGTGTTCTCGGCGGGTGCCGCCGACGCCCGTCTCGTGCTGGTCGGTGAGCAACCCGGCGACCAGGAGGACCGCCGGGGCGTCCCGTTCGTCGGTCCGGCCGGGCGGTTGCTGCAGAAGGCGGTCGCCGAGGCGGGCATCGACCTCGCCACGACGTACGTGACGAACGCGGTCAAGCACTTCCGCTTTACTCAGACCGCGCCCGGGAACCGCCGCATCCACGCCAGCCCCGACGTGGGGCACATCACCGCCTGCCGCCCGTGGCTGGCGGCCGAACTCGTCCAGGTCGATCCCGACGTCGTCGTCTGCCTCGGTGCGACCGCCGCGAAGGCGCTGCTGCCCAAGGACTTCCGGGTCACCAAGCACCGCGGCACGCTCTTCACGCTGCCGACCTCCCGCGGGGAGAAGACGTTCCTGGGCACGATCCACCCCTCGGCGGTGCTGCGGACCCCCGAGGCGGAGCGGGACGCGGCGTACGCGGCACTGGTGGCCGACCTGCGGGTGGCGGGATCCGCGCTCCGCTAACATAGATACATCATGGATACAGCGAGCTCGCGGGTCTACGCGCAGGTCAAGCACGGGATCCTCGACCGGTCCCTGGCCGGCGGGCAGCTGCTCACGGAGGGCGAGATCGCCGACCTCGTCGGCGTCTCCCGCACGCCCGTCCGCGAAGGGCTCCTGCAACTGCAGGCCGAGGGCCTCGTGCACCTCATCCCCAAGCGCGGCGCCCTGGTCGTGCCGGTGTCCCCGGCCGAGGTCGAGGACGTCCTCGAGGCGCGCGAACTCGTCGAGGTCCACACCGCCGCCCGAGCCTGGGCGCGGCGCGCCGACCTCGCCGTCGACCTCGTCCCGCACCTGCAGGACATGCGCGCCGCCGTCGACGACCCCTGGGCCTTCACGGCCGCCGACCGCGCCTTCCACGCCACCGTCGTCCGCAGCGCCGGCAACGAGGTGCTGTCCGCCCTCTACGACTCCCTGCGGGACCGGCAGATGCGGATGGGGGTCGCGAACCTCCACGGCTCGGGGGACCGCGTCGCGACGGCCCTGGCCGACCACGAGGCGCTGCGCGCGAGCCTGCTCGGCGACGACGTCGACGCGTGGCTGCACCTGGTGCGCGACCACGTCCGCCGGGCCGGCGACCGGCTCCGGGCGGTGCGCCGGTGACCCGCGGGGAACCCGCCGTCCGGGGCGCCTGGCTCGTCTTCGCGGTCGGCGCGCTGGCCTACGTCGTCACCGTCGGGAACCGCACCTCGCTGGCCGCCGCCGGCCTGGAGGCGCAGCAGCGCTACGGGATCGGCGCCGGGACGCTGTCCAGCTTCGCCGTGCTGCAGTTCCTCGTCTACGCCGTCCTGCAGGTCCCGATCGGCGTCCTCATCGACCGCTGGGGTCCGCGTCGGCTCGTGATCGCCGGCGGGATCGCGATGGGCGGGGGACAGCTCCTCCTGGCCCTGAGCACCCAGACCTGGCAGGCCGTGCTGGCCCGCGTCCTCGTGGGGGCCGGCGACGCCGCGACGTTCGTCAGCGTGCTCCGCGTGGTGACGAACTGGTTCCCGCCGCAGCGGGTCCCCGTGATGACCCAGCTGGTCGGGTTGTTCGGTCAGCTGGGTCAGGTGTTCAGCTTCGTCCCGCTCGTCGCGCTGCTGCACGGCCCGGGCTGGACGGCCGCCTACGGGGGGATCGCCGCGTTCACCGTCCTCACCGTGGTCCTCTGCGTCCTCGTCCTGCGCGACGTCCCGCCAGGGACGGTGAACCCCCGCGCGGCGAAACCCCTGCGCGAGGTGCTGGGTGACCTCCGGGCCGCGCTGCGCCACCCCGGGACCCGGCTCGGGCTCTGGTCGCACTGGGCGACCCCGTTCTCCGGCAACGCCTTCGCCGCCCTCTGGGGCTACCCGTTCCTCGTCTCCGGCCAAGGGCTCGGCACCGGCGCGGCGGGCGCCCTGCTGACGCTCTACACCGTGAGCGCGGCCGGGACGGGGCCGCTGATGGGCACCCTCGTCGCCCGGCACCCGTTCCGGCGGTCCTGGATCGTGCTGGCGATCGTCGGCGGCCAGTTCGTCGTCTGGAGCGTCGTGCTGCTGTGGCCGGGACCAGCACCGCTGTGGGTGCTCGCCGTCATGGTCGTCGTCGTGGCGACGGGGGTACCGGGGTCGATGATCGGCTTCGACTACGCGCGCACCTCCAACCCCGTGCACCGCCTCGGCGGGGCGACGGGCATGACCAACGTGATGGGCTTCACCGCGACCATCGTGTTCATCGCCGCGATCGGCCTCCTGCTCGACCTCCAGGGCGCCGGGACCCCGGCGACGTACTCGCTCGGCGCGTTCAAGGTGGCCTTCGCCGTCCAGTTCCCGCTGTGGTCGGTCGGGGTCGTCGGGATCCTCGTCAGCCGGCGCCAGACCCGCGCGCTGATGGCCCGCAACGGGGTCGTGGTGCCCCGGATGCGGGACGTCCGCGCCCGCCTCACCGCCTCCCGGGGTGAGTGAGAGGACTTCGTCACCGGGGTGGTCTGTCGGGGTGGGGGGTCCACAGGGCAGGATTCCGGGGTGACTGAGAAGCAGAAGGCACAGATCGGTGTGACCGGTCTCGCGACCATGGGCCGCAACCTGGCTCGCAACATCGCCCGGCACGGTTACGTGACCGCCGTGCACAACCGCAGCGACGCCAAGACGAAGGCCCTGGTCGAGGAGTTCGGCGACGAGGGCACCTTCGTCCCCGGCTACTCCGCCCAGGAGTTCGTCGACTCCCTCGAGTCCCCGCGCACGATCATCATCATGGTGAAGGCCGGCGGCCCGACCGACGCCGTCATCGACGAACTCGCCCCGCTGCTCTCCGAGGGCGACATCCTCGTCGACGCGGGCAACGCCCACTTCGCCGACACCCGCCGCCGTGAGGCCGCGCTGCGCGAGCAGGGCATCCACTTCGCCGGGGTCGGCGTCTCCGGGGGCGAGGAGGGCGCGCTGCTCGGGCCCTCGATCATGCCCGGCGGCTCCGAGCACGCCTACGCCAAGCTCGGCCCGATCTTCGCCGACATCGCCGTCTCCGTCGACGGGACCCCGTGCTCCACCCACGTCGGCGCCGACGGGGCCGGGCACTTCGTGAAGATGGTGCACAACGGCATCGAGTACGCCGACATGCAGCTCATCGCCGAGGCCTACGACCTGCTGCGCCACGGCCTGGGTCGCACGCCCAAGCAGCTCGCGCAGGTGTTCACGTCCTGGAACGAGGGCGACCTGGAGAGCTTCCTCATCGAGATCACCGCCCGGGTCCTCGACAAGGACGACCCGACGAACGAGGGCACCCCGCTCGTCGACGTCATCCTCGACGAGGCCGAGCAGAAGGGCACCGGCCGCTGGACGGTGCAGACCGCCCTCGACCTCGGCACCCCCGTCTCCGGCATCGCCGAAGCCGTCTTCGCCCGCGCCCTGTCCGGTCACGCCGAGCAGCGCAAGGCCGCGCAGCCGCTGCTGCCCGGTCCCACCAACGACACCGCCGACGGCGCCGAGGGCGCCGGCGGGTTCGTCGCCGAAGCCGACGCCGAGGCGTTCATCGACGACGTCCGCGCGGCGCTGTACGCGTCGAAGGTCGTCGCCTACGCGCAGGGCTTCGACATGATCCGCGCCGGTTCCCAGGAGTTCGGCTGGAACGTCGACCCGGGGGCGATGGCGACGATCTGGCGCGGCGGCTGCATCATCCGCGCCAAGTTCCTGGACCGCATCAAGGACGCCTACGCAGGCGCGCCGGAACTCCCGTCGCTGCTGCTGGACCCCTACTTCGCGCAGGCCGTGTCGGAGGGTCAGGAGGCCTGGCGCCGCGTCGTCGTGCACTCCGTGAACTCCGGCATCCCCGCGCCGGGGTTCTCCTCCTCGCTGGCCTACTACGACGGCCTGCGTCGCGAGCGGTCCTCCGCAGCCCTCATCCAGGGGCTGCGCGACCTCTTCGGTGCGCACACCTACAAGCGCACCGACCGCGACGGGAACTTCCACGTGGACTGGTCCGGCGACGGGTCCGAGTCGCAGGGCTGACCCACCGCCCACGCAGAACGCCCCCTCCGGACCCGGAGGGGGCGTTCGTCGTTCGAACCAGCCGGGCGGATCAGTCGTAGAGGTCGTCGTCGTGGACGCTCAGCGTCCCGAACCCGTCGCCCACGACCGCGTGCCGGGGCACCGACAGCGTGACCGTGAAGCGCGCCTGGGCGTCGTTGACCACGTCGTCCCCGGCCACCGGCACCACGACGGACCCCGTGAGGCGACCGGCGGGGATGGTCACGTGGGTCCAGGTCGGGGTGATGCGGCCGTCGAGGGCGGCCGCCGCGGTGTCGACCTCCACGGTCACCGGGACGGTGGAGCGTCGCGACCCCCTCAAGGCAGCGCGGGCACCCTGCTCCGCCGCTGCGCTGGACGCTCCCACACGTGATCTTGTGACACGAGGAACGCACAGCGTCGGTTCCGGTCAGCCCACGCGTTCCCGCCGGCGGCTGCGCACCCGTCGGGCGACGGCCCACACCAGGACCGCCGCGATGGCGGCGTAGAAGGCGTAGTCGAGGTAGTGGCCGTAGCTCTCGACGAGTTCGTACTGCGTCCCCAGCGCCATGCCCAGGCCGATCAGCAGCCCGTTCCACAACCCGCTGCCCAGCACCGTCAGCAGCGAGAACTTCAGCAGCCCCATCCCCGCCGCCCCCGCCGGCAGCGAGATGAGGCTGCGCACCCCGGGGACGAAGCGACCGGTGAAGACGGCCGCCCCCTCGTGGCGGTGGAACCACTCCGCGGACTTCGTGACGTCGGAGGCGTCCATCAGCGGGATCCGGTCGGTGATCCGGGCCGCGCGCTGCAGCCCGACCACCTTCCCCAGCCAGTAGAGGACGAGTGACCCCAGGAACGCGCCCCCGACGGAGAACAGCACCACGGCGACCAGCCCGATGCGGCCCTGCTGGACCTGGTAGCCGGCCAGCGGCAGGACGACCTCGCTGGGGATCGGCGGGAACACCACCTCCAGGAAGCTCATCAACCCCACGCCGGGGGCCCCCAGGGTGTCGACGGTCTCGAGGACGAACCCGGTGAGACCCCCGGTCTGAGAGTCGGCGGGCGGGGCCAGGGTCGTGCTCATGCGTCGGGTTCCTCCGGGGAGCTCGGCGAGATCGCGTCGTCGGTCACAACGCCCGCCCCCGCGCAGAAGTGCCGGGCGTCCTCGCCCGCGACGAGGCGGGCCGGGGCGGCGCCACCCGACAACGCCCGGACCAGGGCCCGCTCGGGCAACGGGGACTGCGAGGCGACGAGCAGCGCGTTGCCGTAGCGGCGGCCCCGGAACACCCCGGGCTCGGCCATCAGCGCGACGTGCGCGAAGACCGATCCCGTCGTCGCGAGCTCGGCCCGCGAGTGCGGCATCGGTGGGCGGTCGGCGAGGTTCGCGATCCACACCCCGCCCGGGGCGAGCACGCGGTCCACGTCGCGCAGGAACTCCGCGGTGACCAGGTGGCCGGGCACCCGGTCGCCGGCGAAGGCGTCGCGCACCACCACGTCCTGGGTGCCGTCCGGGACGGCGCGCAGCCCCTCGCGGGCGTCGGCCACCTTGAGCTTGAAGCCGGCGGCTCCGCTCGCCCCGAAGCTGGCGCGCACCAGGTCCACCAACCGCTGGTCGACCTCCAGGACCAGCTGACGGGACCCCGGTCGCGTCGCGGCGACGTAGCGCGGGAAGGCGCAGCCGGCACCCCCGAGGTGGACCACCCGCAGCGGACCCTCGTCGTGGACGGCGTCGATGACGGCGGCCGTCCACTGGTGGTACTCGAAGACCAGCCGGGTCGGGTCGGCCAGGTCGACGTAGGAGCTCGGGACCCCGTTGACGTGCACCGTCCACCCGTCGGGATCGTCGCGGTCCTGCTCCAGACGCGCTGTGCCCGTGGTGATCAGGGCCTCGCCCTCCTCGGGTCGGGGACCTCGGGTGCGACGGGCGGGACGTGGGGCGGACACCCCCCGATCCAACCAGTTGAAGTTCTCCCGCGGTCCTGCCGAGGTACTCAGCATGTCGACCTTCCTGGAGATGTGCCTCCTCGCCGTGTTCGTCGTCCCCTTCCTCCGCGACCGCCGCGCCCTGCGTCGCCGGGCCGACCTCTCCCGCCTCCCGCAGCTGGACCGGCCCCCGGTCGGCGCCGACCAGCGCCTGCCCCGCGCCTGGGCCCGTCGCCGCTACGTCGAGGACGGCGTCGCCGAGGTGTCCGCGTTCCTCAGCGAGCAGGATCCCGCGCGCTGAGCGGCGTTCTTGCGGCTAGCGTCGTGATGTGAGCCACGACGTGCAGAAGACCTCCGCCACTCCGCCGCCGGGAGGTCTCGAGGGACGTGCCGCCGACCTCGTCCAGCGCCTCCTCGCCGTCGGCATCGACGGCCTCGGCCCCTTCGACAGCGCTGCGGAGGTCGCGCGGTCGGCGCTCGAGCGGCACCCGAGCACCGAGTCGGCCGTGCACGCCGTCCTGCGCCAGCACACCCGTCTCATCGCCGGCAACGGGTTCGTGACCGGTCTCGGCGGACTCGTGACCATGCCGGTGGCCCTGCCCGCCAACGTCTTCGGCTTCCACGTCCTCGCCGTCCGGGCCGTGGCCGCCCTCGCCGAACTGCGCGGTTACGACACGTCGCTGCCCCAGGTCCGTTCCGCCGTCCTGCTGACCCTCGTCGGTGCCGACGCGACCGACGTGCTCAAGGCCGCCGGGCTGCCCACCGGTGGACGCATCGCCGGGCTCGTCACCTCCCGCGTCCCGCGACCCGTCCTGATGCTCGTCAACAAGGGCGTGGGCTTCCGGTTGATCGCGCGCTTCGGGACCAAGACGTTGCTGCGGGTACCCGCCCGCGCGCTGCCCGTCGTCGGTGGCGCCGTCGGTGCCGGGGTCGACGCCGTGATGTTCCGGCGCATCGCCAAGGCCGCCGAGCACGGCCTGCCGCCGCACAAGGGCGACTGAGTCGTGGCCGTCCGCACCGCCGCCCTGCCGGTCCTGTGGCGCACCCTGCGTTCCGGGACCCGTCCCGGCACCCCCGGTGTGGGGACCAGACTCACCCAGCTGCCCGCGATGGTCGCCGACAGCGTGCGCGGCCGCTACACCGGAGCCGGACGCTCCCGGCTGGCCTGGGCCGCGCTCGGGCTGGTCTACGTCGTCTCGCCGGTCGACGCGTTGCCCGAGGCCTGGTTGCCGCTCGTGGGCCTGCTCGACGACGGTGTCGTCGCCGCCTGGGTCGCCGGGTCGGTGCTCGTGGCGACGGAGGACTACGCCGCGTGGCGCGCCCGCGGCGGACGTCCGGCCGTGCACAGCCTCGGCCGGGACTGACCCCCACCCGGACCTGTGGACGGGTGGGGGAGTCGCGGTCGCCCCCGGTCGAGGCTTCGGTCATGTCCTCCTCCGCCCCCTCGCAGCAGCCCGGGACCGTGGTCGCCGCCGGCCCCGCGCAGCTGTTGGCCCTGGTCCCCTTCCACCTCGGGTTCCGCCCTGCCGACAGCCTGGTGCTGCTGGAGGTGAGGACCCCCCGACCCGGGAGCACCCGCGAGCGGCTCGGGGTCGTCCTGCGGGTGGACCTGCCGCCCACGGACGACGACGCGGCCGTCTCGGCCGTCGCCGCCGGCGCCGTGCGTGCCGTCCTCGACCGTGCGGAACCCGCGGCCCGGCTCCTCGTCCTCGGCTACGACCCCGAGGCCACCCGCACCGGCGTCCTCACCCCGGGACCCCGCGCGGGCGCCGCCCTGGCCGCGGTGTCCCGCCTGCTCGGCGCCCGGGGGCGTGACGTCCTCGACGTGGTCGTCCTCACCGACCACCGCTTCCGCTCGCTGACCTGCGACCTCGCCCGCTGCCCCCGCGAGGGCACCCCGCTGTCCACGGCGGACGTCGACCGGGTCGTCGCCGAGGCCATCGGCCTCGGGCTGGGCGTCGCCCCCGACCGTGCGGCCGCGCTGCCCCCCACGACCGCCGTCGAGGCCGGACGCCGGTCCGTGGCCTCCGCCGCCCGACGCGCCGCGACGCGGCCCTGGACCCCGGGTCGCCGCCGTGCCCTGCTGGCCGAGTGGGACGCCGAGCTCGACCGTCGCGCCGAGGGCACGACGACGGCGCTGCCCGCCCCGGAGTTCTGCGGGCGCCTGCTGGCGGGGTTCGACGACCTCGCGACCCGTGACGCGATCCTCCTCGCACCGGCCCTGCGCGAGGAGTCCGACGGTCGGCGCAGCGTCCTGGCCGCGGCGCTCGCCGTCGACGTCGCCCGGCACGCGAGCGGAACGGCGGCGGCCGGGGCGTGGGCGGTGGCCGCGTGGTCGTCCTGGAACGGCGGGGACGGGGTGCGGGCCGGTGCCGCGGCCGAGGAGGCGTTGCGCCGGGACCCGGGGCAACGGCTGGCCCGGCTGGTCCTGCAGCTCCTGCTCGTGGGTCGCCCGCCGTGCGGGGACTGAGCGCGTAGTACGGTCACGCCGTCCATCAACGGCGTCTGGAAGGTGCGGCATGGGGATCGTCGTCGGGTACGTGGCCAACCCGGAGGGCCGAGCAGCCCTGGAACGAGCCGGTGAGGCGGCGCTGCGCTACGCGGTCCCGCTGGTGGTCGTGCACAGCCGGCGACCGGGGCGTGAGGTCGACGCCGCCGACGCCGAGCAGCTCGCCGGGGTCCACGCGTCGGTGCAGGAGAAGCTCGCGGCCGCCGGGCTCGCCCACGAGATGCGGGACGTCCCCGACTCCGAGGATCCCGCGGACGACCTCATCACGGCGGCCGAGGAGACGGGCGCCTCGCTCATCGTCATCGGCCTCCGTCGCCGGACCCCCGTCGGCAAGCTGATCCTCGGCGCCAGCGCCCAGCGGATCCTGCTCGACGCGCCGTGTCCGGTGCTCGCGGTGAAGCCGGAGGACTGAGCCCGCCGGAGGGGTCGCGCCCACGCCACGCACGCCGTTCGGGCGGTGTCGTGCGCGCGATCCACCGGGTTCGTGCCACAATCGTGGTTTGTCGTCCTCAGTGGGCATAAGCACTCCGCCCGCGGTGTTGACGTTGTCGGCTGCTGCCCGCGCAGCCTCGTTCCGCCCACGACGAAAGGCAGTCCGTGTCGTCGGTACCGACCTCCCGGCCGCTCCCGCCAGAGTTCGCTTCCGCTCCCTTCCAGGAGCTCCTGCAGCACGGAACCACCCACGGCTACGTGGATGCGCACTCCGTGCGTGTCGCGTGCGAGGACGCGCAGCTGCCCGTGCAGCGCATGAAGGCCGTCCTCCGTGCCCTCGACGACGCCGGTGTGACGGTCAAGGTTCCGGAGGCCGCGCCCAAGCGCGCGGTCGCTGCCGCCTCGGCGCGCCGCACGACGTCCACGGCCACGGCCACCAAGACCGCGCGTCCGGCCGCCAAGCGCGCCGTCGCGCCGACGGAGGGCGACGCCCCAGCGGCCGTGAAGCCCGCCGCCAAGAAGACGGCCACCAAGGCCGCGACGAAGACGGCGACCAAGGCCGCGGCGAAGACCGCGGCCAAGGCCGGCGGCAAGGGTGACGAGCCCACCGAAGAGGTCGACGAGGTCAAGGAAGAAGACCTCGCCAACGAGGACGACGCCGCGACCGAGGACACCACCGAGGAGACCGGCGCCAAGAAGACCGCCGGTGGCTTCGTCCTGCGCGACGACGACGACGACGACGCCCCTGCCCAGCAGGTGTCCACCGCCGGCGCCACCGCCGACCCGGTCAAGGACTACCTCAAGCAGATCGGCAAGGTCGCCCTCCTCAACGCCGAGCAGGAGGTCGAGCTCGCCAAGCGCATCGAGGCCGGTCTCTTCGCCGAGGAGAAGCTGCACTCCGGCGACGACATCGACTCCATCTTCAAGCGTGAGCTGTGGTGGATCAGCGAGGACGGCCGTCGGGCCAAGAACCACCTCCTCGAGGCCAACCTCCGCCTGGTCGTCTCGTTGGCCAAGCGCTACACCGGTCGCGGCATGCTCTTCCTGGACCTCATCCAGGAGGGCAACCTCGGTCTGATCCGTGCGGTCGAGAAGTTCGACTACACCAAGGGCTACAAGTTCTCGACGTACGCGACGTGGTGGATCCGTCAGGCCATCACCCGCGCGATGGCCGACCAGGCCCGCACCATCCGCATCCCGGTGCACATGGTCGAGGTCATCAACAAGCTCGCCCGCGTCCAGCGGCAGATGCTGCAGGACCTCGGTCGCGAGCCCACTCCGGAAGAGCTCGCCAAGGAGCTCGACATGACCCCGGAGAAGGTCGTCGAGGTCCAGAAGTACGGGCGTGAGCCCATCTCGCTGCACACCCCGCTCGGCGAGGACGGCGACTCCGAGTTCGGTGACCTCATCGAGGACTCCGAAGCGGTCGTCCCGGCCGACGCGGTGAGCTTCACGCTGCTGCAGGAACAGCTCCACTCGGTGCTGGACACCCTGTCCGAGCGTGAGGCCGGCGTGGTCTCGATGCGCTTCGGTCTGACCGACGGTCAGCCGAAGACGCTCGACGAGATCGGCAAGGTCTACGGCGTGACGCGTGAGCGCATCCGTCAGATCGAGTCCAAGACGATGTCGAAGCTGCGTCACCCGTCGCGCTCGCAGGTCCTGCGCGACTACCTCGACTGAGGAGACCGGCTCCACACGAACGGCCCGGCAGAGGGGTTCCCTGCCGGGCCGTTCGTCGTTCCCTGACCGCCCGTGGCGGGCTCAGCGCAGCGTGAGCGCGCCCACGACCCAGAGGACGGTCGCCGCCAGCCCCGCGGACGCCTCGAGGGCGACGCTGAGCCCCACGCCCTTGAGGGCGACCACGGTCGCCGCCCACGCGGTCCTGGCCCGGCCCCCGACGGACTCCGCCCAGGCGAGCTCGGTGAGGAACACGCCGAGGACGAACCCGATCGGCAGCCCCACGACCGGGATCACGAAGAACCCGACGATGCCGAGGGCGGCTCCGAGCAACAGGGTGGTCCTGCGGACCCCTGCCCGGGTCATCCGGCGGCCCGGCAGCAGGTACATCGCGACCTGACCCGCGGCGAGCAGGACGGCGGCGCCGGCGAAGAACAGCCAGGCCGACCCGCCGGTGGTCACGGCCCAGACGAGCAGCCCGAGGGCGATGAGGACGGTGCCCGGCAGGACGGGCACCACGATCCCCACGAGGCCGACCGCGATGGTCAGCGCAACGACGACGAGCCCGGCATCACCCATGGTGATGCCGGGCTCGTCGGAGCTCGTGGAGCAGGGTCAGCGCTCGTCGGGAGCCGCGGACGCCGACGTCGTCGCCGCCAGCTTCTGCGACTCGTCGTGGATGTCGGCGCCGGCCTGACGCAACGCGTCGCGGTGCTCGCGGCCGTGGTGAGCGCAGAAGAGGAGCTCACCACCGGCGTTGAGCACGACTCGCACGTAGGCCTGGGCACCGCACCGGTCGCACCGGTCCGAGGCAGTCATGTGGTCGTTGCTGAGGGTGGTGCTGGTAGCGGTGGTCACTCCGCGACTCCTTCCGGGTCGTGCACGCTGGCGGGCAGCTGCTGCTCCCACCGGACACTCTTCCCCAACCTTCGGCAGCCCGCTCGCGTTCCCACGCCGTTGGAGCATTCCGTTCGCTCGTAGCGGAGGTGTTGTGCGTCACACCGACCCGGCGAACGGGCAGCCGGGAGCGGCGTGTAGCGCCACGGTCACCCGCTCGAACACCCGTACCCTTCCGGGGTGACTCCGCCCAACCCCGCATCGGACGACAAGTACACCGCGGCCAACCTCCTCGTCCTCGAAGGACTCGAGGCGGTCCGCAAGCGTCCGGGCATGTACATCGGTTCCACCGACTCCCGCGGTCTCATGCACTGCCTGTGGGAGATCATCGACAACTCCGTCGACGAGGCCCTGGGTGGCCACTGCTCGCTGATCGACGTGATCCTGCACCAGGACGGTTCCGTCGAGGTCCACGACGACGGCCGCGGCATCCCCGTCGACGCCGAGAAGCGCACCGGGCTGTCGGGGGTCGAGGTCGTCTTCACCCACCTGCACGCCGGCGGCAAGTTCGGCGGCGGGTCCTACTCGGCCTCCGGGGGCCTGCACGGGGTCGGCGCCAGCGTCGTCAACGCCCTCTCCTCCCGCCTCGACGTCGAGGTCGACCGGGGCGGCAAGACCTACGCGACGAGCTTCCGGCGCGGCACTCCCGGTCGCTACGCCGGCGAGGGCCCCGACGCCGACTTCACCCCCGAGCAGGGACTGGCGATCACCGGACGCGCCAAGCGCGGGGTGACCGGGACCCGCGTGCGCTACTGGGCGGACCGGCAGATCTTCCTCAAGGAGGCCGCGTTCTCCTACGAGGACCTCGCCGCCCGCGCCCGCCAGACGTCCTTCCTCGTCCCCGGTCTGCGCATCGTCGTCCGCGACGAGCGCTCGGGGGAGCCGACCGAGGAGGTCTTCCAGCACGACGGCGGGATCAGCGAGTACGCCGACTACCTGACCCCCGACGCCCCGGTCACCGCGGTGTGGCGCCTGCAGGGCGAGGACACCTTCACCGAGACGGTGCCGGTGCTCGACGACTCCGGTCACATGAGCCCCCAGGAGGTCACCCGCGACTGCGTCGTCGACGTGGCGCTGCGCTGGGGCACCGGGTACGACCCCACGATCCGCACCTTCGTCAACATCATCTCGACGCCCAAGGGCGGCTCGCACCTCGCCGGGTTCGAGCAGGGCCTGTTCGCGGCGGTGAAGAAGCAGGTCGACGCCCAGGCCCGCCGGCTCAAGGTCGGCAAGGACGAGAAGCTCGAGAAGGACGACATCCTCGCCGGGCTGACGGCCGTCGTCACCGTGCGCCTGGCCGAACCGCAGTTCGAGGGTCAGACGAAGGAGGTCCTCGGGACGGCGGCCGTGCGGGCCATCGTCCGCAAGGTCATCGAGAACGAACTCGGCGCCGTCTTCGCCTCGCCCACGCGCGACGACAAGGCGCAGGCCACCGCGGTGCTCGACAAGGTCGTCACCGAGATGAAGTCGCGCATCTCGGCGCGGCTGCACAAGGAGACCCAGCGTCGCAAGAACGCGCTGGAGAGTTCCTCGCTGCCGGCGAAGCTCAAGGACTGCCGCTCCGACGACGTGTCCAACACCGAGCTGTTCCTGGTGGAGGGTGACTCCGCGCTGGGCACCGCCATGGGTGCCCGGAACTCGGAGTACCAGGCCCTGCTCCCGTTGCGCGGCAAGATCCTCAACGTCCAGAAGGCGTCCGTCACGGACATGCTGAAGAACGCCGAGTGCGCCTCGATCATCCAGGTCGTGGGCGGCGGTTCCGGGCGCAGCTTCGACCTCAGCGCCGTGCGCTACGGGAAGATCGTCCTGATGACGGACGCCGACGTCGACGGCGCGCACATCCGCACGCTGCTGCTGACGTTGTTCTTCCGCTACATGCGCCCGCTCATCGAGGCCGGCCGCGTCTTCGCCGCGGTGCCGCCCCTGCACCGGTTGGCGGTGACGACGCCGGGCAAGAAGGGCAAGGAGATCATCTACACCTACTCCGACGCCGAGCTGCGCAAGGTGACCGCGGACCTGAACCGGCGCAACCGCCACTACGGCGAACCCCAGCGCTACAAGGGTCTGGGGGAGATGGACGAGGACCAGCTCGCCGAGACGACGATGGAACGCCAGCACCGCACCCTGCGCCGGGTCACGGTCAACGACGGCGCCGTGGCGGACAAGGTCTTCGAACTGCTCATGGGCAACGACGTCGCCCCCCGCAAGGACTTCATCATCGCCGGCGCCGAACGGCTGGACCGTGGTCGCATCGACGCGTGACCCGGGCGGGCGGGGTCGACGGCAGTCGCCTCGAGGCCCTGCTCGCCCCGCAGCACGTGGACGCGGTGACCGTCGGCACCGCCGGGACGATCCGCACGAACACCACCGTCGTGGAACGCGACGGCACCACCACGGAGCTCGACGACCTGGTGGGCCGGGATGTCCGTGTCCTGGCCGATCCCGAGACCCTCGTGAAGGACCTGCAGCGATGACCGACCTCACCGCCCCGGAACTCGTCCTCGTCGACCTCCAGGCGACCGATCGCGTCGACGCGACCCGTCAGCTCGCGCAGACCCTCGCCGACGCCGGCCGGGTCACCGACCTCGAGCAGTTCCTCGCCGACGTCGCCGCCCGCGAGCAGCGGATGGCGACGGGGATCCCGGGTGGCGTCGGCCTGCCGCACGCGCGTTCCGCGGCCGTCACCGTGCCCAGCCTGGCCATCGGGCGGGTCCTGGACGGGAACGGGATCGACTGGGGCGCACCCGACGGTCCCGCCGACCTGGTGTTCCTCGTCGCCGTGCCGACGACCGGCGAGGCCGACCACCTCACGATCCTGACCGCCCTGGCCCGCAAGCTCGTGCACGTCTCCTTCCGCGAGGCCCTCCTCGGTGCCCCTGACGCCGAAGCCGTCGCCGCGACCGTCCTGGAGCAGGTGCACGGACGATGACGTGCGTCGCGGTGACCCCCGTGTCCACCGCCACCCGGACCGCTGTCGTCGCCTCCCGCGTCGGCCTGCACGCCCGCCCGGCGTCGCTCGTCGTCCAGGCCGCCGCGGCGACCGGACTGCCGGTGACCATCGCCCTCGGATCCGGTGACCCGGTCGACGCCCGCAGCATCCTCCTGGTCATGGGGTTGGGCGCCCAGCACGGCGACGAGGTCGTCCTGACGGCGCAGGGGGACGGCGCGGAGGCGGCGTTGGAGACCCTCGCGGGCCTCGTGGAGACCGACCACGATGCGTGAGTTGTCGGGGGTGGGCGTCGGCTCGTCGGCCGCGGTGGGGACGGCCGTCGTGCTCGCCCTCCCCGCCCGCCCGCCCGCCGACGAACCGGCGGCCGCGGACCCGGTGACCGCCGGGGCGGACGTCCGCGCCGCGTTCGACGCCGTCGCGAACTCCCTGCGCGCCCGTGCGGAGCGGGCCGGCGGGACCACCGCCGACGTCCTGCAGGCGACCGCGCTGATGGCGGCGGACCCCGGTCTGCCGGCCGAGGTCGAGCGCCGACTGGCTCTCGGCACCGGTCCGGCGACGGCCGTCGACGAGGCCGTGGAGACGTTCTGCGAGATCCTCGCGGCCGGCGGCCCCCACCTCGCCGAGCGGGTCACCGACCTGCGTGACGTCCGCGACCGGGTCGTCGCCCGGGTCCTGGGACTGCCCGAGCCGGGTGTGCCGGGACTCTCCGGTCCCTCGGTGGTGATCGCCCGCGACCTCGCCCCGGCCGACACCGCGGCGCTGGACCTGTCCCGGGTCGTCGGGATCGTCACGGAGCTCGGCGGCCCGACCAGCCACACCGCGATCGTCGCGGCCCAGTTCGACCTCCCCTGCGTCGTGCGGGTCGAGGGGGCGCTGGGGATCACCGACGGGTGCGCCGTGGCGGTCGACGCCCGCTCCGGTTCCGTGACCCTCGATCCCGGGACCGGACTCCGGTCGGCGATCGAGACCCGTCGTGCGGTGCGCGCCGAACTCGCCGCGTCCGCCGGGGGGCCCGGCCGGACGGCCGACGGGACCGGCGTGCAGCTGCTCGCCAACGTCGGGACCCTGGAGGCCGCCGAACGCGCTGCCGCGCTGGACGTCGAAGGGATCGGGTTGTTCCGCACCGAGGTGCTCTTCCTGGACCGGAACTCCGCGCCGACGCTGGAGGAGCAGACCGAGGTCTACGCCCGCGTGCTCAGGGCGTTCGGTGACCGCAAGGTCGTCGTGCGCACCCTCGACGCGGGAGCGGACACACCGCTGGCCTTCGTCGCGCTCGCGGCCGAGGAGAACCCGGCCCTCGGCGTCCGGGGGCTGCGCACCGCCCGCCGGCACCCGGACCTGCTCGACACCCAGCTGCGGGCCCTGGCCGCGGCCGCCGAGATCAGCGGCACCCGGCCCTGGGTCATGGCGCCCGTGGTCGCGACGCCCGAAGAGGCCCGCGGTTTCGTCGACCGGGCCCGCGCGGCGGGCCTGCGCGAGGTCGGCGCGATGGTCGAGGTCCCGGCCGCTGCGCTGCGGGCACCGCACCTGCTCGCCGCGGGGCTGGACTTCGTGAGCATCGGGACCAACGACCTCACCCAGTACACGATGGCCGCCGACCGCCTCGAGGGTGATCTCGCCGACCTGCTCGACCCGTGGCAGCCGGCGGTGCTGCAGCTGGTGGGTCTCACCGGTGCGGCCGGTGCCGCGGCGCAGGCGCCCGTCGGTGTCTGCGGCGAGGCGGCCCGCGATCCGCTGCTCGCGCTGGTCCTCGTCGGTCTGGGCGCCACCAGTCTCTCGATGGCTCCCGCGGCCGTGCCCGCCGTCCGGTTCGCGTTGTCGCGCACGACCTCCGTGACGTGCCGGGCGATGGCGGAGGCGGCGCTGGCCGCGGTGACCCCGGCCGACGCGCGCGCCGCTGCGGCGCGGCTGGCCGATCCCGAGGTCGTCGCACGGTAAAGTTCTTCGGGTCACGAGGGAGCACGCCGCGCGCTCCTGACGGATCCCTCGACGGGACGTCCCCCCGGCCTCGTCGAGGGGTCCTTCAGGAACGCGCGGCGGACGTCGGGAGGAGCGGGCGATGCCCAGGGTCGTCGTCACGACGGCGGGTGGAGTCCGAGGTCGGGCGGCCCGGCGCGGAGTGGTCTCCTTCCTGGGCATCCCCTACGCAGCCCCACCCGTGGGCGTCCGTCGCTTCGCCGCGCCCACACCGGTGGAGCCGTGGTCCGGGGTCCGGCCCGCCGACGAGAACGCCCCGGTCGCCCCGCAGGACCCCCGCTCCGGCTACGGGTGGACGCCGCGGTCCGGGGAGGACCACCTCACCCTGGACGTGCACGTCCCCGAGGCGTTCACGCGCGGTCTGCCGGTCCTCGTCTGGATCCACGGCGGCGGCTGGGTCTCGGGTTCCGGCTCGGCCCCGGGCTACCACCCGGCCGCGTGGGTCGCGCGGGGTTTCGTCGTCGTCTCCATGAACTACCGCCTCGGCTTCGAGGGGTTCGGGGCCGTCCCCGGTGCCCCGCACAACCGCGGCCTCCTCGACCAGATCGCCGCCCTGCGGTGGATCCAGGACAACATCACCCCGTTCGGTGGTGATCCCTCGCGGGTCACGATCGCCGGTCAGTCCGCCGGTGCGTCCTCGGTCGCGGCGTTGACCTGCGCCCCGGTCGCCCGGGGGCTGTTCACGCGCGCCATCGCGGCGAGCATCACGGGGGAGACCTACACCGTCGCGCAGGCGGAACGGGTGGCCCGTCACGTCGCCCGCGCCGCGCGCGTCCCGGCCGACCGCGAGGGGTTCGCCGGTCTGCCGCCGATCCGGTTGTTGGCCGCCTCCGACGCGGTCGCCCAGGACCTCGCGGCCGATCCGGACGCCGGCCCGCGGGGTTCCGTCCCGCTGCTCTACCACCCGGTCGTCGACGGCGAGGTGGTCACCGCACCGTTCATGGAGGGGCCCGGCGCCGGCGGCGACCCGGCGGTCGACCTCATGGTCTCGAGCGTCGCCGACGAGTGGAAACTCTTCTCCCGCAGTGGTTTCGCCCCCGTCGCGAAGACCTGGGACGCGGTCGTCGATTTCGCCCTGGCCGTGGGTCTGCCCGCGGCGGCCGTGGAGGAGTACCGGGGTTTCCTGCCCGGGGCGGACCCGGGCACGGTCGGGGACGCGCTCCTGAGCGACGGCCTGTTCGCGGAACCGTCGCGGCGTTTCGCCCGCGCGCACACCGCCCGCGGGGGCCGGACGTTCCTGTCCCGGTTCACCTGGCGTTCCCCGGCCCTCGGTGGCCGGTTCGGCGCGACCCACGGTCTCGACGTGCCGTTCGCGTTCGGCAACCCGCAGGCGATGGAACCCTTCCTGCACGCCGTCCCGGTGCTGCCGTTGGCCCGACGGGTCCCCCGGCTGGGTCCCCGGCTGCGCGGGGTGTTCCCCACCCCGGCGAGTTCCGCGCTGTCCCGGCGGATGGTCGCGGCGTGGACGTCGTTCGCCGCCGACGGTGACCCGGGCTGGCCGGCGATCGACGTCGAGGGGACCCCCGTGCGGGTCTGGGGTTCCCAGGACTCCCTCGACCTCGCGTCGGACCCGCGGGAGCGCATCTGGGCCGACGTCGAGTTCCAGCCCTACGACGAGGTCGCGCTCCGGACCGCCAGGACGTAGCGTCGGGCGGTGCTCCCTGACGACGACGACCTCGGTCTCGCTCTCGCCCGCAGGCTGTCGGCGGAACCCGCCGACGTCCGTCGGGCGGTCGCCCTCGTGGGCGAGGTCCTCTCCGGCGGTAGTCGCTCGACGGTCACGGCGAACGGTTTCGTGGAGGCCCACCTCGAGCTGCCGCACACGTCGCTGGTGTCGGAACTCGTGGAGCTGACCAACACCCGCGCGATCTCGGTGGGGGCGGCGCTGGCCGACCTGGTCGAGGTGCACGGTGCGGCGCTGGGCCCGGTCGAGGACGACGAACCGCCCACCTGGCAGCGCATCGACCTCCTGGACGAGCACGTCTCCGTCCCCACCTCGACGGCGGCGTTCTTCCCGGCCGGGACGGCCGCCGCGGCCGACGTCGTCGTGCAGCTCGCCCAGCACGAGTACGCGCCGCAGCCGGCGTCGCTGCGGGTGCTCTCGCGGCCGGGCGACCACGCCGCCGCGCGCGGCCTCGTGGACTCCCTGCTCGCGACGGCCCGTCGGGACAAGGGCTTCTACCGGGGCCGCATCCTGCACGCCGACGCGCACCTCCCGCTGAAGCTGAAGCCCACCGCGTTGGGTCCGGGAGGCCGGGCCGACCTCGTGCTCCCCGCGGCGGTGTGGGCCGAGATCGACGCCAACGTCGCGGCACTCACCACCCGGGCGGAGCTGCTGCGCGACCTCGGGCTCGGGACCAACCGCGGGGTGCTGCTGGCCGGTCCGCCCGGGGTCGGCAAGAGCGCCCTCAGCCGGGTCGTCGCCCGTGAACTCGCGGGTGACTTCACGGTGATCATCGTCGACGCCTCCGCGGCCTCGTCGGTGCTGCGCCAGGTGTACCGGGAGACGGCGGACCTCGGACCGAGCGTGGTGGTCCTCGAGGACGTCGACCTCTACCTGGGGGACCGCAAGGCCGGGGCGCGCGGCACCGCGCTGGCCGACTTCCTCGCCGTGCTCGACGGCACCGAGGAGTACCGCGACGTGCTCACCATCGCCAGCACCAACGACCCCGCCGCCCTCGATGCCGCCGCGACCCGCTCCGCCCGCTTCGACGCCGTGATCCACCTCGCCCCGCCGGACCAGGAGGCCTGCGAGGCGATCCTGCGCCGTCTCCTCGGCCGCTTCGGTGAGACCGCCGTCGACTGCGCCGCCCTCGCCCGTCAGCTGCCGCCCGGGGTCACCGGGGCCGACCTGCGGGAGGTGGTGCGCCGCAGCGTCCTCGGCCACGGCGCCGATCTCACCACCGAGGTCCTCCTGCAGGTCGTGCGGGAAGGGCGCTGGCAACCCGCAGCCCTGACCGGCAACTACCTGTGAGGTGGACGCTCAGCCCTTGAACCAGTCGGGCGCCGTCGCCGACTTCGCCCAGTACGAGAGCCCGGCCCTCGACCCGTCCGCCGTCACCTCGTCGGTGAAGGTGACGTACTTCCCGACGGCCCAGCGGGGGACCGCGATCTCGCCGTACTCCCCGTTGCCGGCGTAGACGTTGTCGCGGAACACGATGTTCTCCATGAGACCCCGTGCGTTCTCCGGTGCCTTCTGCATGACCGAGTAGGAGCCGTCGGAGAAGAAGTTCCCCTCGACGAGGATGTTCCGAGTGGGGGTGCCCAGGTTCTCGCCGTCCACCCGCGGACCCTCGGAACCGAGGATGACGGCGGAGTTCCCCTTCGAGCCGTCGACCCGGACGGCGAGCAGGGACGAGTTCCGGACGGTGGACCAGACCCCGTCGGCGTTGTCCGCGCCCGTCGACTGCACCCCGTCGGTGTGGACCCGGCTGCCGTTGGGCAGCCGCGCGATGGACTGACCGTCGGTGAGGCAGGTGTCGATGGTCGCGTTCGCCCCGAGCCGGAAGGCGTCCTCGCAGCGGGTGACCCAGACCCGTTCCGCGGTGTAGTTGCCGTACCCGATGGCCGTGCCGTGGTCGGTGTCGGAGGCCCCGCGCACCACGCAGTCGTGCAGGTGCAACGACGCTCCCCGGTGACGCGCGGAGTTCACCCGGATCTTCGGGTCCCCGGTGCTGGTGATCCGGCAGTACCGGATCGTCACGTCGCGGTGGTTGATGGTCACGAGGCCGCGGAGGTCGACGAACTCGAGGACCTCCCCGTCCGCGGAGCTGGTGAACGAGCTCCTCCGGGGGGTGAGCGACGTCCCGACGGGGACGCCGACGTGCTCGTACCCGGTCATGCCGGTGGGGATGCCCGCGGCTCGCGAACGCGCCGTCCGGACGGCGAGGGTGTCGGCGGTGTCGACGGTGTCGACGCTGTCCGGGGTCACCGCGGGCGGGCTCGGGTCCGACGGTCCTGACGACCCCCGCAGTCCCAGCCCGACGCCGCCCAGCAGCCCGAGGCCGAGCAGGTGGCGACGTGAGGGCACGGGCCCACTGTGCCACCCCGGACCTCACATCCGTGCGTACTGCCCCGGCCCGAACGGCAGGTCCAGCACGAACCACAGGCTGAGCATCAGCACCCACGCGATCCAGAAGCAGATCGTGAACGGCAGGAACCGGGCGATGAGGGTTCCCAGCCCCGCCTGGGGTTCGTAGCGGCGGACCATCGCCAGCACGAGCACCAGGTAGGGGTTCAGCGGGGTGAGGATCTGGGTGGCGGAGTCGCCGACGCGGAACGCGGCCTGGGTGAAGGCGGGTTCGTAGCCGAGGAGGGCGAACATCGGCACGAACACCGCACCCATGATCGTCCACATCGAGGACCCCGAGGTGATGAACAGGTTCAGCAGCGAGGCCAGGACGATGAAGGCGATGATCGCCTCGAAACCGTCGAGGTCCAGGGCGTCGAGGCCACCGGCACCCGAGACGGCCATCCACGACCCGACCCGGGACCAGGTGAACAACGCGACGAACTGGCCCAGCACGAAGGCCAGGACGATGAACGGGGCCATGTCGCGCACGGCCTCGCCCATGGCCTTCGGGACGTCGACGAGGTGACGCAGGGTTCCCGTGGACCGGCCGAAGGCCAGCGCGGGGACGGCGAGCAGGGAGAACACGATGAAGGCGACGGAGTCCAGCAGCGGGGACTCCGGGAGGTAGCCGCCGCTCTCGTTGCGCATCGGCGAACCCGGGACGACGGTCAGCGCGACGAGGACCGCGGCGGTGAGCAGCGCGGCGAGCCCGGCCCGGCGCAACCCGCGGCGGTCGTCGCGCGAGACGGACAGGTCCGAGACGTCCTCGACGGTCCCGATGCCCTCGGAACCCTCCTGCTGCGTGGTCGGAACTCCCTGCCGGGTCAGCCGGGGTTCCAGCACCTTGGTGATGAGCAACCCGCAGACCACCGTGAGGACGAGCGAGCAGGCGATGTTGTAGAACCAGTTCGACACCGGCGTCACCGGGGTTCCCGCGTCGGGCAGCGACGCCGTCACCGACTGGGTGATCCCCGAGAACAACGCGTCGAGGCTCGTGACGACGAACGACGTCGAGTACGCCGCCCCGGCCGCGGCGAAGGCGCCGAGCAACCCGGCCACGGGGTGGCGTCCGGCGGCCTTGAACACCATGGCCGCCAGCGGCGGGATGACGATCATCACCGAGTCGGCCATCACGTGCCCGACCATGCAGACCGCGGCGACGGCGTAGGGCAGGGCCCACGTCGGGGCCCCGGCGAACGCGACCTTGATGAGCGCGGACATCAACCCGCTGCGTTGGGCGAGACCCACCGCGAGCAGGATCACCACGACCGTCCCCAGCGGGGGGAAGGACACGAAGTTGTCGACGAGGTTCGTCGTGAGCCACCGGATCCCCTCGACGGTGAACAGCCCGCGGACGTCCTGCACCTCCTCGGAACCGGGGATCCGGACGGTCGTCCCGAGCGCCGCCATGACCGTCGAGACGATCGAGAGCACCAGGAACAGCCCGACGAACAGGATGAAGGGATCGGGGATCTTGTTGCCGATCCGTTCGACGCCCCCGAGGAGCCGGTCGGTGCGCGTCGTGGGTGCGGTCTCGACCGAGGAGCTCACGCCAGGAACCCCTCGACGTCGAGGACACCGCCGGCGGCGTCGAACTCGGCCGTGACGGCCGCCAGGAGTTCGGGGTCCGCGAGGACGTCCAGGGCGGTGAGGGCCAACCCGACGGCTCCGTCGAGCACGCCCGCGTCGCCGGAGGGGGACCCGGCCGCGGCGGCGAACTCCGCCGTGTGCAACGAGAGCTCCGGGCCGGAGACGGCGAGCATCGGGTGGATCGAGGGGACCCGCACGCTGACGTTCCCGAGGTCGGTGGAGCCCGACAGGGTCTCCGGGACGACCCCCGGGGGCAGCGCGGTGCGTCCGCGTCGCTGCTGGTGCGTGGTCCACCGCGCGGCCATCTCCAGGTTCGCGCGGATCGGCAGGTACGCCGGCCGGCGGTCCCACTCCAGCTCCACCCCGCACCCGGTCATCGCGGCCGCGGCCCGCAGGATCGTGTCGACCCGCCCGCACAGGTCCGTGAGCGTCGCGGGTTCCGCCGAGCGCACGTAGTACTCCGACACGGCGCGGGCCGGGACGACGTTCGGGCGCTGCCCGCCGTCGACGACGATCCCGTGGACGCGGTCGCTGGGGGTGATGTGCTGGCGCAGCATCGCGATGCCGTTGTAGCCGGCGACGACGGCGTCGAGGGCGTTGCGTCCCATGAAGGGTTGCGCCGACGCGTGCGCGGGAACCCCCGTGTAGGTCGCGCGGACCTGGCGGCGTCCCAGGAAGGGCTGCACGGCGACGTCGTAGCTGAACGGGTGCAGCATCACGACGGCGTCGACCCCCTCGAACGCGCCGTCGCGGGCCATGACCTCCTTGCCGCCCCCGCCCTCTTCGGCGGGCGTCCCGAGCAGCACCGCCGTCCCGGACACCTCCCCGGAGCGCAGGGCGTGCACCAAGCCGAGGAAGGCCCCCACCGCGGTGGCGCAGATGACGTTGTGCCCGCAGCCGTGCCCGACCCCCGGCAGCGCGTCGTACTCCGCGAGGACGGCGACCGTCGGTCCCGCACCGTGGGAGACGACGGCCTTCAACGCCGTCTCCAGCCCGTGCACCCCGACGGTGGCCTCGACGTCGTGACGGGCGAGGAGGTCGGCGACGGCGCGCACCGAGCGGTGCTCGGCGAAACCCTCCTCGGGGTGGGCGTGCAGGTCGTGGCTCAGGGCGAGGAGGTCCGCCCCGAGCGCCTCCACCGCGGCCTCGGTCGCGTCGAGCAGGGCCTTGGAGGCCCCGGCGTGCTCACTCGTCAGCGGGGCCGCGGTGGCCGCGGCCCGGTCGATGCCCGCGCGCACCGAGGTGAGGTAGGTCGTGTCGGGGGTGCTCGGTCGGATCGGGTCGCTCGTCTGCTCGGCCATGCGCATCAGGCCTACTCGCACAGCGAGCCCGTCGCCAGTCCACGACCGGCGTGGCGGCGAGACGAAACACGGAGTTCACCTAGACCTGGGGCGGCCCCGCGATCGCGGCGATCGGGCGCTCCAGCGCGGTACCCGACCCGTCCCGGCGTCCGGGCGTCTCCGGCAGGGCGACGGCGGTACCGGTCGACGTCGCAGCCTCGGCGGGGGCCGGGCCGGCCCACGCCAGCAGCAGCACGTCCTCACCGCGCGCGAAGCGGTGGCAGCGCACCCCGCCGGTCGCGCGGCCCTTGGGCGGGTACTCCGAGAGCGGGGTGACCTTCGCCGAGCCGAGCTGCGAGGCCCCGCTCGTCGAGTCGCCCGCGACGGTCACGACGACGGGGTTCTCGGCGTCGCCCGCGACGGCGGTCATCGCGACCACCCGGGCGCCGGGGGAGAGCTTGATCCCGGCCATGCCGGCCGCGGGACGACCCTGCGGACGGACGGCCGAGGCGGAGAACCGCAGCAGCTGGGCGTCGGAGGTGATGAACACCAGTTCCTCCTCGCCGCTCGTCAGCTGGACCGCCGCGACGACCTCGTCCTTCTGGCGCGGGCCGAGGTCCTTCAGCGTGATGACATCGACCTCGTCGCGGTTGCCCAGCGCTTCCAGCACGACGCGCTTCACCGTCCCGCCGGCGGTGGCGAGGGCGAAACCGGGGTCGTCGGGGTCCTCGACGCCGGGGCTCGGCAGCGGCACGATCGTCAGGGCCCGCTCGCCCTTCCCGAACGTCACGAACTCCTTGACGCCGGTGCCGCCGGAGAGGTTCGGCCGCCCCGCCGTCTCGGGCAGCGTCGGCAGGTCCAGCACGGGAACCCGCACGAGGCGTCCCGCCGAGGTGATGACCCCGACGAAACCGCGGGCCGTCGCGGGCGCCGCGGCGAGCACCAGGTCGTGGCGGCTGCGCCGGCCCTCGGTGCCCAGGGGTTCCACCGAACTCGTCCGCGCCAGCAGACCCGCCGAGGACAGCAGGACCCAGCACGGGTCGTCGGAGATCTCCAGCTGCGTCGGGACGGCCGCCGAACCGGTCGCCGGGCCGGAGGCGGTGAGCAGCACCGTGCGGCGCGGTGTCCCGTGCTCCGCGGCGACCGCGCCGAGTTCGTCGCTGACGAGGGTCCGCAACCGGTTCTCGTCGTCCAGGATGGCCCGGAGCTCGGCGATGGTGGCCCGCAACTCGGCCTGCTCGCGTTCCAGCTCGATGCGGGAGAACCGCGTCAGGCGGCGCAGCTGCATGTCCAGGATGTAGCGACCCTGGTTCTCCGACAGGGAGAACCGCTCCATCAACCGGCTCAACGCGGCCGGGGCGTCGTCGGAGGAACGCACGATCGCGATGACCTCGTCGATGTCCAGGATCGCGACGAGCAACCCGTCGACGAGGTGCAACCGGTCCTGGGCCTTCTCCAGCCGGAACTGCGTCCGGCGGCGCACCACGTCGAGGCGGTGGCCGATGAACACCTCGAGGAGTTCCTTCAACCCCAGCGTCCGGGGCTGACCCTCGACCAGGGCCACGTTGTTGATGCCGAAGGACTCCTCCATCGGCGTCAACCGGTAGAGCTGCTCCAGCACGGCCTCGGGGACGAAACCGTTCTTGACCTCGATGACCAGGCGCATCCCGTTGTGCCGGTCGGAGAGGTCGGTGACGTCGGCGACACCCTGCAGGCGCTTGTTCTTGACGTGGTCGGCGATCTTCTCGATCAACCGCTCCGGTCCGACGCCGTAGGGGAGTTCGGTGGCGACGATCGCCTGGCGGCGGCCGATCTTCTCCATCGTCACGCTGGCCCGGGTGCGGAAGGAACCCCGGCCGCTCGCGTAGGCGTCCTTGATCCCCTCGAGGCCGACGATGCGCCCGCCCGTCGGCAGGTCCGGGCCCGGGATGAAGCGCATCAGGGCCGGGAGGTCCGCCTCGGGGTGGCGGATGAGGTGCTTCGCCGCGTTGACCACCTCGACGAGGTTGTGCGGCGGCATGTTCGTGGCCATCCCGACGGCGATGCCGCTGGCCCCGTTGACGAGGAGGTTCGGGAACGCGGCCGGCAGGACACCGGGTTCGGTGAGCCGGTCGTCGTAGTTGGGGACGAAGTCGACGACGTTCTCGTCCAGACCCGTCGTCATGAGCAGCGCGGCCGGTGCCATCCGCGCCTCGGTGTAGCGCTGCGCGGCGGGACCGGCGTCCAGGGACCCGAAGTTCCCGTGCCCGTCCACCAGCGGGAGGCGCATCGTCCAGCTCTGGGCCTGGCGGACCAGCGCGTCGTAGATCGCGACGTCGCCGTGCGGGTGCAGCTTGCCCATGACCTCGCCCACGACGCGGGCCGACTTCACGTGCGCCCGGGCGGGGACCAACCCCATGTCCTGCATCATGTACAGGATGCGGCGCTGGACGGGTTTCAGACCGTCCCGGGCGTCGGGCAGGGCGCGCGAGTAGATGACGGAGTAGGCGTACTCCAGGAACGCCCCCTGCATCTCCTGCTCGACGTCGATGTCGACGATCCGCTCGGGAACGTCGGACGGCGGCGGCGGAGGTGCGGACTTGCGAGGCATGAGCCGCATTCTGCCGTCCCGCAGGGCGCGATCGTGTCCTAGCCGCCCCAGGGCGCGTCGAAGCGGCCGTCGTGGACGGTGTCGGCCAGGGTCCGCCGGTGGGCCCTCGAAGGGCGCGAGGCCTCGTCGGCGGCGGGGTGGCCCAGGGTCAGCGCGGCGACGACGCGGCGGTCCGCGGGCACCCCGAAGGCCTCCCGCACGGCGGCGTGGGCGGCCGTGGGGACCCCGAACAGGCAGGCGCCCAGTCCTGCCTCGACGGCCGCGAGCAGCACCAGCAACCCCGACATCCCGGTGTCGACGTCCGGCCAGGACACCTCCCAGTGCGCCGCGTCCCGGTCGGGCCCCGGCTTGTCCGGCGCGGCGTAGCGGCGGGCGTAGGCGCCGGGGTCGGCGAGCAGGACGACCAGGACGGGAGCGGTGCGCATGCCGGCCAGCCACCCGTCGGCCGGACCGGGCTGCGCCGTGCGCGCCCAGAACAGCTCGCGGTCGCCCGCGCTGCGCAGGACCAGCAGGTCGCGGCCCTGGCTGTTGCCCGCGCTCGGGGCCCGCAGCGCCGCGCTCAGCACGCGCCGCAGCACCTCCTCCTCCACCGGGGCGCCGTCGTAGCGGCGCACCATCCGACGTCGGGCCAGGACCTCCCAGAACTCCACGCCCCCATCGTCCTAGGATCACCACCATGCCGCTGCCGCCTGTGGGTTACCCGACCCGGTGGGAGGCCGACGTGGCCCTGCGGGACGGCGGGACGGCGCACGTGCGCCCCATCCGGCCGGACGACGCCGACCTGGTGGCCGACTTCCACGTCCGCCAGTCCGACGAGTCCCGCTACTTCCGCTTCTTCGCCCCGATGCCGCGCCTCTCGCGTCGTGACCTCGCCCGCTTCACCCAGGTCGACCACGTCGACCGGGTCGCGCTGGTGGCGACCGTCGGCGACGACATCGTCGGCATCGCCCGCTTCGACGCGGCCCCCGTGCGACCCGGCAAGCCCCGCTCGGCCGAGGTCGCCTTCAACATCTCCGACGCCCACCAGGGCCGCGGGCTCGGCTCGGTCCTGCTCGAGCACCTGGCCGCCGCGGCCCGCGAGCGCGGGATCCGCCGGTTCACGGCCGACGTCCTGCCGCAGAACGCGAAGATGATCGGGGTCTTCCGCGAGGCCGGGTTCGAGGTGCGCCAGGGCTACTCCGACGGCGTCCTGGAGGTCTCCTTCGACATCGACCCGACCCAGCGCTCCCTCGACGTCATGCGGGCCCGTGAGCAACGCGCGGAGTCGCGCAGCGTCACGGCGCTGCTCTCCCCGTCCTCGGTCGTCGTGATCGGGGCCCGGCGCACCCCCGGCACGGTGGGACACCGGTTGCTGGCCGACCTCGTGACCGGTGGGTTCACCGGCGCGATCCACGCCGTCAACCCCGCCGCGGTGGGGGAGACGCTGCTGGGGGTCCCGCTGCTCGCGTCCGTCCGCGACATCGCCGACCCCATCGACCTCGCCGTCATCGCCGTGCTGCCCGCCGCCGTCATCGAGGCCGTCAACGACTGCGCCGCAGCGGGTGTGCGCGGCATCGTGGTGGTGTCGTCGGGTTTCGCCGAGACCGGCCCCGAGGGGGCGGAACTGCAGCGGGAACTCGTCCGCATCGCCCGGGCGAACGGCATGCGCGTCATCGGACCGAACTCCTTCGGCGTCGTGAACACCGACCCGGCGGTCCGGCTGAACGCCTCCCTGGCCGAGGACGTCCCCCGGGCGGGGCGGTTCGGGCTGTTCAGCCAGTCGGGCGCGCTCGCCGTGACCGTCCTCAGCTCGGCGCAGCGCCGGGGGCTGGGCATCTCGACGTTCGTCTCGGCGGGCAACCGGGCCGACGTGTCCGGCAACGACCTCATGCAGTTCTGGCACGACGACGACGCGACGGCGGCCGTCGGTCTCTACCTGGAGAGCGTCGGGAACCCACGCAAGTTCAGCCGGGTCGCGCGCGGGCTCGCCCGGCGCAAACCCGTCATCGTCGTGAAGTCCGGCGCGTCGGGGTTCGGCGTGCCGCCCGGGCACGCCGTGCGGGCCTCGCAGGTGCCCTTCGAGGTCGTCGACTCGATGCTGCGCCAGGCCGGGGTCATCCGCGTCGAGAACGTCCACCAGCTCTTCGACGTCGCCCAGGTCGCCGTCGAGCAGCCCCTGCCCGCCGGGTCGCGGATCGCCATCGTCGGCAACTCCGACGCCCTGGGGACCCTGGCCGCCGACGCCTGCGTCAGCTGGGGCCTGCAGGTCGTGCACGGCCCCAAGGCCGTCCACCCCGAGGCCGGCGCCGAGGAGTTCACGGCCGCCCTGCGGGCCGCCTTCGCCGATCCGGAGGTCGACGCCGTCGTCGCCAGCTGGGTCCCCCCGACGGCGACCGTCGACGCGACCGTCGCCGTCGCCGTGGCCCGCACCGCCGGGGAGGGGGGCAAGACCTGCGTGACGTGCTTCCTCGGCACCCGCTCGGTGTCCGCGACCCTCCTCGGGGTCGACGCGGGCGCCCCCGACCTGCCCGACGTCCCGACCGTCCCCAGCTTCCCGACCCCCGAGGACGCCGTCCGCGCGCTGGCGGCCGTCGTCCGCTACGCGCACTGGCGGCGCAAGGACCGCGGCCGGCCGGTGGCCCCCGAGGGCGTCGACCTCGCCCTGGCCCGGACCCTCGTCGAGGACGCCCTGCGCGAGCACCCCGAGGGGACGAACCTGAGCCGCGACGCACGGACCGCGCTGCTGGAGGCGATCGGGGTCCCGCTGCTGCCCCGGGCCGAGGTCGACGGCGTCGAGGAGGCCGTGGAGGCCGCGGAACGCTTCGGCTGGCCCGTGGCCCTCAAGACCGTCGGCGAGGAGCTCTCGGGGCGCCAGGACCTGCGCGGGGTGCGCCTGGGGCTGTCCACCCCGGACGCGCTGCGGGACGCGGTGGGGGAGATGCGCGACGTCTTCGGCGACGGGGCCCGCACGCTGGCCGTCCAGCCGATGGCCCCCCTCGGCGTGCCCTGCCTGGTCCGCAGCGACGAGGACCCGCTGTTCGGCCCCGTGCTGTCCTTCGGGATCGAGGGCGATCCGCTGGACCTCATGGGGGACATCGCCTACCGGATCCCGCCGCTCACCGACGTGGACGTCTCCGACCTGGTCCGCTCCGTCCGGGCCGCGCCCAAGCTCTTCGGGCACCGCGGCTCCCCGCTGCTGGACGTCACCGCGCTGCAGGACGTCATCGCCCGCGTCGCCGTCGTCGCCGACGCGCTCCCGGAGATCGCGGAACTCCGCCTGTCGCCGGTGCTCGTCGCCGAGCGGGGGGTGAGCGTCCTGGACGCCGTCGTGCGGGTCGCCGCACCCCAGGGCCGGGCCGACCCCGACCGGCGGACCCTGCCACTGTGAGCCTGCCGTTGTGAGGCGCGGCCGCGACGTGCGCGAGGATGGTGGCATGCGCGAGCGCACCGACACCCGCGAGGGCACCGACCTCCCCGCCCGACTGCTCACCGACCTCGAGCGGGCCGGCTACTACCCGACCCTCGTCGCGGACAGCCTGCGCACCGCCGTCGCCGGTGAGCCGGTCGAGTTCCACCTCGTGCACCCCGAGACGACGTTCGACGCCAACGAGGTGCGACGCCACGTCACCGTCCTGGCCACGACCCCGACCCGCCTGGTCGTGGCGCACGCCGACGACCACGCCCCCGACGAGACCGCGAGCGAGGCCTACGCGATCTGCTCGACGGAGTCGGTCCCGCTGTCGAGGGTGCACTCCGTCGTGGTCTCCCAGGTCGTCACCCGACCGGCCGACCACCGCGTCGGCAGCACCCCCGCGGAGGTCAGCCTCACGCTGGGATGGGGTGCGCTGCACCGCGTCGACCTCGAACCGGCGTCGTGCCCCGACCCCGACTGCGAGGCCGACCACGGCTACACCGGGTCCCTCACCGGCGACGACCTGACCGTCCGGATCGCCGGCGCGGCCGAGGGGGCGGACGCCGTCGCCGCCGCGCTCGCCTTCGCCCGCGCGCTGTCCGCCGTCACCTCGCGCTGAGCGTGCTGCTCCCCGCCCCCGGCTACGGTCGCGACACCCTCGCCGACCTCCTCCCCGCGGTCGCCCGGGCCCTGCGGCTGCCGGACTTCGCCGACGCCTCACCCGACCTGCTCCTCCCCGGGGCGCAACGGGTCTGCCTCGTCCTGATCGACGGGATGGGCGACCTCGCCCTGCAGAGCCGGTCCGGGCACGCGCCGACGATGCGTCGCTGGCGCGCCGACGGCCTGCACCGCACCCTCACCGCCGGGTTCCCGACGACGACGGCGACCAGCATGGGTCTGCTCGGCACCGGTCTCGCCCCCGGCGGGCACGGTCTCGTGGGCTACGAGGTCCTGGACCCCGACCGGGACGTGCTGCTCAACGAACTCCAGTGGGACAGCGCGGTGGACCCGCGCCGTTGGCAACCGCACACCACGGTCTTCCAGCAGGTCGTCGCCGGGGGGGTCGACGTCGTCCGGGTGGCCCCTCCGCACTTCGACGGTTCGGGGTTGACCGAGGCCGCCCTGCGTGGCGGACGCTTCGTCGGGACCCCGGAACGCCTCGAGGCCCGCGTCGACGCCGCCGTCGCCGCGGTCCGCTCGGCCCCGCGCCAGCTGACCTACCTCTACTGGGGGAAGCTCGACCACACCGGTCACGGCTCCGGCGTCGAGTCGGGGGAGTGGACCGCGGAACTCGAACGCGTCGACGAGGCCCTGGGACACCTGGCCCGCCGGTTGCCGAAGGGGACCCTGCTGCTCGTCACCGCGGACCACGGCATGGTCGACGTCGCGCCGCCGCACCGTCTCGACCTCGCCGCCGAACCGGAACTCCTGCGGGGTGTGCGACACGCCGGCGGAGAACCCCGGACCGTCCAGCTCTACACCGAACCCGGTGCGGCGCAGCAGGTCGCGCAGACCTGGCAGACCCGGTTCGGGGGTTCCGCCGAGGTCGTGCTGCGCGAGCAGGCGATCGCCGCCGGCTGGTTCGGCCCCGTCGAGGAACGCGTCGCCGGACGCATCGGCGACGTCCTCGCCGTCATGCGCGAACCGATCGCCGTCGTGAACTCCGTCCGGATGCGGCCCGAGACCCTGCGCCTGGTCGGGCAGCACGGGGCGCTCTCCGACCTGGAACGCCTCGTGCCACTGTTCAGCGTCTTCTGCTGATCAGTCCTTCTTCGTCCCGAACATGATGTCGTCCCAGCTCGGGACGCTCGGGCGCTTGGAGCCCGACGAAGCGCCGCTGCGGCCGGCGGAGCGGTTGCGGCGTCGGGGAGCGGGTTTCTCGACAGGAGCCTCCGCCACGACCTCCGGTTCGGGCTCCGGGGTCGGTTCCGGTTCCGGTTCGACGGCCTCGGGTTCCCCCGCCTCGGGTTCCTCGGACTCGACCGGTCCCGGCTCGTGTCCGGGCAGGACCGTCCGGTCCTCCAGCTCGTCGGGGGCCGAGGCCGGGGGGTGCGCCGGCGGCGGGTCGGCGGTCAGGTCGTCGACGCGGGGGGCCGATCCGGAGTTGTCGGGGGCCGGCGGCTGCGCGGACTCGGGGCGGACCCCGCGCTGGTGGTCGAGGGCGTCGAGCAGGTCGTCGGTCTGGTTGGTCCGGACCCCGCCGTCGGCCTCGACGTCGTAGACGCGCTCGCCGGAGCGGTCGCCGGCGCGGCCCTCACCGTTGACGGAGACGAGCCGACGGGCGGGCAGCGGCCCCGGTTCGCTCGGTTCCTCCTCGCTCAGCCAGCGCGCTTCGTCGTCGAGCGCGGACAGCACCCGGGCGCTCGCGTCGAACCCCCAGCGGGCGACGCGGCCACGGCCACCGGCGACGAACTCGCACTGCACCGTCCAGGACCCGTCGTCTTCGCGCCAGGCGTCCCAGCGGGCACCCTCGGGGTCGACGGCACGGGCGGAGAGGCGGGAGACCACGACGTCGTCGAGGCTGCCCGCGACCGAGGAACGTCCGTACGGCGTGCGCCGGGCGAGGCCGACCACGTGGGCCCGTTCCGCCAGGACCGGTCCCTCGTAGCGGCGGACGTGCTCCAGGGTCAGCCCACCCGCGGCGGCCACGTCCTCGGCGGTCTCCCCGGCCCGGATCCGGGCCTGGATGTCGCGGGGACGCAGTTGCGCCTCCATCTGGATCTGCAGTTGACCCAGGCGGGCGCGATCACGGCGCACGGCCGCGCGCAACGCCTCGTCGACCCGCAACCGGTACCGGCTGCCGTCGGTCGCCACGAGCACGACGTGCTCCCCGTCGTCGTGGACCCCGACGAGCCTCAGGTCCTGCATGAGGGGCGTCCTCCCGGCTGTGTGTGGTCGATCATCATCGCGGGTGCACTCTGCCACCTCCGACCCCGGGGCGCGCACACCCGCACGGTGTGCTGAGAATGACGACGTGAGTGACGCGACCCCGTACGACGCCCTCCTGCTCCTCTCCTTCGGTGGCCCCGAGGGCCCCGACGACGTGATGCCGTTCCTGGAGAACGTCACCCGCGGCCGCGGCATCCCGCGCGAACGCCTGGCCGCCGTCGCCGAGCACTACCTGCACTTCGGCGGGCGCAGCCCGATCAACGACCAGAACAAGGAACTGCTGACCCAGTTGCGCGTCGAGCTCGACGCCCGGGGGCTCGGTGGGCTGCCGCTGCTCTGGGGCAACCGCAACTGGGAGCCCTACGTCACCGACGTCCTGCGCGAGGCGCACGAGGCCGGGGCCCGCAAGGTGCTCACCGTCTTCACCAGCGCCTACTCCTCCTACTCCAGCTGCCGGCAGTACCGCGAGGACCTCGGGAAGTCGCTGCAGGCCCTGGCCGAGGAGGGGCGTGAGCTCGAGGTCGACAAGATCCGCCACTACTTCAACCACCCGGCCTTCACCGAGGTCAACGCCCAGGCGGTCGCCGACGCCCTCGAGGACCTCCCCGCCGAGACCCGCACCGGGGCCCGGGTGGTCTTCGTCACCCACAGCATCCCGGACGCCATGAACGACGTCTCCGGGCCGCCGGCCGCGGGCGGCGGCGCCTACGTGCGCCAGCACGAGGCCGTGGCCGCCGAGGTCGCCCGCCAGGCCTCGCTGCGGGCCGGGCACGACCTGCCCTGGGACCTCGTGTACTGCTCCCGCAGCGGCCCGCCCACCCAGCCGTGGCTGGAACCCGACGTCAACGACCACCTGCGCGCCCTGCACGCCGACGGCGTGCCGGGCGTCGTCGTGGCCCCGATCGGCTTCGTCAGCGACCACATGGAGGTCAAGTTCGACCTCGACACCGAGGCTGCGGAGACCGCCGAGGAGATCGGCCTGCCCTTCTCCCGCGCGGCCACCGTCGGGGCGCACGCGCAGTTCGTCGCCGGTCTCGTCGACCTCGTCGAGGAACGCGCCGAGGAGGCGCGGGGCGGGCACCCCGCCCGACCCACCAGCGGTGCCCTCGGGGCCTCGCACACGGTCTGCCCGGTCGACTGCTGCCGCAACCTGCGGGCCGCCCTGCCGGCGGCGACCGGTGAGGACTTCCGGGCCCCCGCCGTGGCCCACGGGTGAGCCGCCCCGCACCCGACGTCGCGCAGCTGCGCGAGATCGCCGTCACGGTCGCCCTGGCCGCGGGGGAGCTGATCTCCGCGGGGCGTCCGAACCAGGTCGAGGTCGCCGCGACGAAGTCGAGCCCCACCGACGTGGTCACGGCCATGGACACCGCCTCCGAACAGCTGCTGCGGACCGAGCTCGCCCGGCTGCGCCCCGAGGACGCCTTCCTCGGCGAGGAGGGCGGCTACGAGCCCGGGCGCAGCGGGCTGACGTGGGTCGTCGACCCGATCGACGGCACCGTCAACTACCTCTACGGCCTGCGGGCCTACGCGGTGAGCGTCGCAGTCGTCCTCGACGAGGAATCACCCGAACGGCCCGACCCGGCGACGTGGACGGTGCTGGCCGGAGCCGTCGTCGACCCCTCCCAGTCGGAGACCTGGACGGCGGCCCGGGGCCTGGGGGCGACGTTGACCGACAGCCGGGGGACGCGGCGCCTCACCACCTCCGCTGGTCCCCGGCTCGGCCAGGCGCTGGTCGCCACGGGCTTCGGCTACGACGCCGGGCGCCGGGCCGAGCAGGCCGCGGTGGTGGCGCGGCTGCTCCCACGGGTCCGGGACCTCCGGCGCGTCGGGACGGCCTCGCTCGACCTGTGCTCGGTGGCCGCGGGCCGGGTCGATGCCTACTACGAGCGGGGGCTCAACCCCTGGGACTTCGCGGCGGGGCTCCTGGTGGCCACCGAGGCCGGAGCCGCCGTGACGGACTTCGACGGAGGGCCGGCCGGCTCCCACGGACTGCTCGCCGCAGGCTCTGACCTGCACGAACACCTGCGCAAGGCCCTCGGGAACGACGAAGCCTGACCCTCTGGTCGAGGGTCAGGCTCCGGTACGTCCGGGGCGGATCGAGGCCGATCAGGCCGTCGCGCAGCTCGTGCTGGACCGCAGGTCGAGGACGCGACCGTGCTGGTGGTCCGCGAGGTAGGCCACGGTGTCGGGCAGGGCCACGTCGTGCGCGGCGGCGAGGTCCACGAGGGCCTCGAGGTCGTCCAGGAAGGCCTGAGCGAGGTCGTCGTCGCCGTTCGCGGCGGCGGAGTCGATCGTGGCGCGCGTCCGCTGGACGCGCTCGGACAGTTCGGCCACGAACGTGGGGGACGAGATGGGTTCCTGCACGGGTACGGCACCTCCCTGGACTGCTCGGGGGCCCGGCGCTCGCGGCCCGACGCTGGGCGCGTGGGACGAGCGGCCGATCGGCGGGGACGCGTTCAGAGTACGGCCCCGCGGCCCCGCGGCCAACTCCCGGGGTGTCCGTCTGTGGACGGCGGTGGACGCCCCAAAGGCGTTGTGTGAGCACGCTTGTGCCCGGCGGGACGGAAGTGCGTCGTGGGGTGCGAGCGTCCTGCGACCCGCCTCGGTTCGAACTGGGCGCGCGGGTAGGTCATGATGCGTGCTCGCTCGACCACGTCCCCGGACGTCCGGGCGGGCATGGATCGAGCACGAGCGGTGTTGAGCTCGCCGCACCGGAAGTCCGGTGAGCGCACCACGAGACGGCATGGAGTGTGAGGCAGGGTCATGGCGACCGACTACGACGCACCGCGCAAGAACGACGACGAGCCCGAGGACTCCATCGAGGAGCTGAAGGCCCGGCGGACGGACAAGAGCTCGGGCACGGTCGACGAGGACGAGACGGAAGCGGCCGAGGGCTTCGAGCTGCCCGGCGCCGACCTCTCCAACGAAGAGCTGTCGGTGCGGGTCCTCCCGCGTCAGCAGGACGAGTTCACGTGCACCAGCTGCTTCCTGGTGGTGCACCGCAGTCAGCTGCACAACGCACCCGACGGGCGCATCATCTGCAACGACTGCGCCGCCTGATCTCGGCGGCCAGCCGCTGCGGCTGACGCGTCGAGACCACCCAGTAGGGGGTGGGGTCGCTCGGGTCGGCCAGGTGGATCCGCACCGCGGTGGGGATCCAGGAGCGGATCGCGAGGTGGGCCCGGGCGTCCAGCCCGGGCCCCAGCGCGGCCCGCCGCTCACCCTTCGCGATGACGTCGACCTGCTCGACGACGGCGAGCGGCAGCCGGGCCCGTCCGACGCGGAACTCCGTGTCGGTCAGGCTCGTCGACCAGGACAGGCTCAGCAGCACCCCGACGCCGAGCAGCGCCCCCACCGCCGCGCCGATCAGCGCGCCCCTGGGGCCCCAGATCGGCAACGCGATAAAGGCACCCCCGAAGACGGCCGGCAACCACGTCAACCAGCTCGTGAAGGCCGGCCACCACCGTTCGCGGCCGTCCCACCCCGTCTCCTGCGTCACGCTCTGCACCCGGTCAGGGTCGCACGCGCGGGCGCAACGGTAGTGTCGAGCCCCGTGACCGATCAGCTCCAGCAGACCCTCGCGGTCGAGACGGTGCTCACCGTCCCCGAGGCCCTGCCGACCTACGCCCACCCGGGCGACGCCGGGGCGGACCTCACCACGCGCGTCGACGTCGTCGTCGGGCCGGGGGAGCGGGTCACCGTCCCGACCGGCGTCTCCATCGCCCTCCCCGAGGGCTACGCCGCCTTCGTGGTCCCCCGTTCCGGGCTCGCCGCCAAGCGTGGTCTCACCACGCTCAACGCGCCGGGCACCGTCGACGCCGGGTACCGCGGCGAGATCCGCGTCACGCTGCACAACACCGACCTGCGGGAGGCCGTCGAGCTGCACGCGGGTGACCGCATCGCCCAGCTCGTCGTCCAGCGGGTCGAGCGGGTGCGCTTCGTCCCCGCCGCGCAGCTGCCGGAGTCCGTGCGCGGCGCCGGTGGCCACGGCTCGACCGGCGGCAGCGACGCCCTCCAGACCATCCCGACCAGCAGCCCGTCCCGCGAGGAGCGACCGTGAGCCTGTTCAACCGCCGCAAGGGCAAGACCGACGCCGGTCCCGGTCCAGACCTCTCCGAGGACGAGACCGTCTCCGCGGCCGCCGGAGTCGTCGGTGACCCCGAGGCCGAGGCGGCCGCCGCGGCCGACGCCCCCGCCAAGGCCGTCGCGAGCGAGACCTTCGACCGGACCAACGGTCCCTACGACGAGTCCGAGGTCGACGAGGACGACGCCCGGCTCGCCCTCGGCGGTCTGCGCCTGGCCGGCCGCGAGGGCATGGAGCTGCGCTTCGAGGTCGAGGAGGCCACCCAGCGCGTCATCGCCGTGACGATCGGGATGAACGGCTCCACGGTCCAGCTGCAGACCTTCGCCGCGCCCCGCAGCGCCGGTGTCTGGGACGAGATCCGCGAGGAGATCGCCGCCGCTGTCGTGGCCCAGGGCGGTACCTCGGAGGAGCAGGACGGCCCGCTGGGCCGCGAACTGCTCTGCCGCCTGCCCGTGCGCACCGAGGACGGCCGCACGGCCCACCAGCCGACCCGGTTCGCCGGCATCGACGGCCCGCGGTGGTTCCTGCGCGCGGTCTTCTCCGGGCACGCCGGGCACGACGCGGCGGCGGCCGCGGAGCTCGAGGCCGTCGTCCGTGACGTCGTCGTCGTCCGCGGCGGGGAGGCCATGGCCCCGCGCGAGCTCATCCCCCTCACGCTGCCGCCCCAGCCGGAGCAGCCGGCGGCCGACGGCGAGGCCGCCATCGAGGCCGAGGGTGCTCCCGGGCAGAACGGTGGGCGCGAAGAGCTCAAGCCGTTCGAGCGCGGACCCGAGATCACCGAGGTGCGCTGAGGAACATCGCCACATCGGGTGGTGTTGTTCCCTCAGACCGTGTGAAGGGGCCTATCGTGGGTGCCGTGCCGAAGTCCTCAGTGCTGAGTGCGCCGCTCTGGCGGCGTGCGCTCGCGCGTTTCACCGCTTCCGAGTCCGACCTGGCCGCCGAGGAGGCGCAGGAGGAGACCGTCCGTCAGGGCGGGACCCCGTGCGGGCAGATCCCCGACCGCACCAAGGCCTGCGTGTGCGGGACCCTGCGGTCGGTGACGTTGCGGCCCCGTGGTGGCGTGCCGGCCCTGGAGGCGGAGCTGTTCGACGGTTCCGGCTCGGTGTCGCTGGTCTGGCTCGGCCGCCGCAGGATCGCCGGGGTCGAGCCCGGGCGCCGGGTGAAGGCGAGAGGTCTCGTCGCGTGCGACGACGGCCAGCGGGTGATCTTCAACCCCGTCTACGAGCTGCTCTGCTCCGAGAAGGCGTGAGTCCCTCGCCACCTCCCCCGAGCGCTCCGCCCACCACCGTCGAGGACCTCGTCCGGACACGGTTGTCGACGGCCCTGGGTGGGTGGCGAGGCCTGCTCGACTCCGCCGCGCCCGCGCTGGCCTTCCTGGTCAGCTGGCTCGTGACCCACGACCTCAAGGTCTCCGTCGGTGCCTCCCTCGCGGTCCTGCTGGTCGCCCTCGTGGCCCGCGTCGCCCGTCGGGAGACCCTCCAGCACGCGCTGGGAGGGATCCTCACCACCGCGGTCGCGGCGTTCATCGCCTCCCGCACGGGACGGGCCCAGGACGTGTTCCTGCCCGGCATCCTGCTCAACCTCGGTCTGGCCGTGGTGTTCGCGCTCTCGATGCTCGCGCGGTGGCCCGTCGTGGGTTTCCTCGTCGGCGCCGTCACCGAGGACCCGACCGCCTGGCGACGTGACAAGGGCATCGTGTCGCTCTGCCAGAAGCTGACCGGGCTGCTGCTCGCCGGCTACGTCGTCCGCGCCGCCGTGCAGCTACCGCTCTACCTGAGCGGGAACACGACGGCACTGGCGATCAGCAAACTGGCCCTGGGCTGGCCGCTGCTGGTGGCGGGCATCGCGATCGCCGGACTGATGCTGCTCAAGGGGAACACCCCGTTGGCTCCCTCGGCCGATCCGGAACCCATCGCCGAGGTCTGAGCCCCCGCTCAGCGCTCGAACGACCCGTCGGGGTCGGGGAGCGAGGCGTCCAGGGGAAACCCAGCTCCACCTCCTCCTCGAAAGACCCTCCCGGCGGGCCCGTGCCGGCACGTCCCCGAGTCAGCCGGCGCTCTTCGCGACGAGTTCATCGGTCTTGGCGGTGGGGCTCTCCTCGCTCACGGGGTCCCCAGCATCGTCCGCAGCGCGGCCTCGGCGTCGGGCACGGAGAGGAAGAGCAGGTGGTCCCCGGCTTCGAGCACGTCGTCGGGGGTCGGGGGGAGCGGCCGCTCGGAACGGACGATCGCGACGAGCACCGTGTCCTCGGGGAACACGACCTCGCCGACGGTGCGCCCCAGGACGGGGCTGCCCTCCTCGAGGGTGTACTCCGACATCGAGGAACGGCCCTGCTGGAACGTGAAGAGCCGGACGAGTTCGCCGACGCTCACGGCCTCCTCGACCAGGGCGGTCATGAGCCGCGGCGTCGACACCGCGACGTCCACCCCCCACGCCTCGTCGAAGAGCCACTCGTTCTTGGGGTTGTTCACCCGGGCGACCGTGCGCGGGACGCCGTACTCCGTCTTGGCCAGCAACGAGACCACGAGGTTCGCCTTGTCGTCGCCGGTCGCGGCGACGACGACGTCGCAGTCGGCGAGCTCGGCCTCGTCGAGGCTGGCGATCTCGCAGGCGTCGGCGAGCAGCCACTGCGCGTCGGGGACGCTGGTGATCTTCATGGCCGTGGGGCTGCGGTCGATGAGCAGCACCCGGTGGCCGTTGCCGAGCAGCTCACGGGCGATGGACCGGCCGACGATCCCGGCGCCGGCGATGACGACGCGCATCAGGAACCCTCCTCCGGTGCCGCGGCGAGCACGGCGCTGGCCTGCGGCTGTCGTTCGTCGGCGACGACCACGTGGACGATGTCGCCGTCCTGGTAGGCCATGCCGCGGGTCGGGACGACGCCCTGACCCAGCCGCGTCACGTAGGCGACGCGCACCCCGGCCGCGGCCTCCAGGGCCGAGAGCGGCTTCCCGGTCCAGTCCTCGTGCACGGGCGTCTCGATGAGCACGACCCGTCCGGAGGGGTCACGGAACTCGCTCAGCGCCCCCTGGGGCACCAGCCGGCGCAGGACCTGGTCCGCCGTCCACCGGACGGTGGCGATGGTGGGGATGCCCAGGCGCTGGTAGATCTCGGCACGACCCGGGTCGTAGATGCGGGCGACGACGTTGTCGACGTCGAACTTCTCGCGGGCGACACGCGCGGCGAGGATGTTGGAGTTGTCCCCCGACGACACCGCCGCGAAGGCCCCCGCCTCGTGGATGCCGGCTTCGACCAGGGTGTCGTGGTCGAAGCCGACCCCGGTCACCCGCCGGCCCGCGAAGGTCGGGCCGAGTCGGCGGAAGGCGTCGGCGTTCTGGTCGATGACCGCGACGCTGTGGCCCCGCTGCTCGACGGTGAGGGCCAAGCTGGACCCCACCCGGCCACAGCCCATGATCACGAAGTGCACGGGTCAGACGCTACCGCCTGGGGCGCGCTCCGAGCACGGCGCACACCCGGTCACCGCCTACCATCTCGAGACGTGCCCTCTGTGACGGACGCGATCAAGCGCGTACTGGTGGGGCGGCCGTTCCGCAGCGAACGACTGTCCGAGACCCTGCTTCCCAAACGCATCGCCTTGCCCGTGTTCGCCTCCGACGCCCTCAGCTCGGTCGCCTACGCACCGGACGAGATCTTCCTGACCCTCTCGATCGCGGGGATCGCGGCCTACACGCTCTCGCCGTGGATCGCCGCCGCGGTGGTGGTGGTCATGTTCACGGTCGTCGCCTCCTACCGGCAGAACGTGCACGCCTACCCCTCGGGGGGCGGTGACTACGAGGTCGCGACCGTCAACATCGGGCCCAACGCCGGCCTGACCGTCGGCAGCGCGCTCCTGGTCGACTACGTGCTGACCGTCGCGGTCTCGGTCTCCTCGGGGGCCCAGTACGCGGCAGCCGCGATCCCCGTCCTGCGCGGGCACGAGGCGGCCTTCGCCGTGGTGCTCGTGCTGCTGCTCATGACGGCGAACCTGCGGGGGCTGCGCGAGAGCGGCGCCGCCTTCGCGATCCCCGTCTACGTCTTCATGTTCTCGGTGCTGGGGATGGCGGTCTGGGGCTTCGTCCGGCTGCTGGGCGGGACGCTGCCGCAGGCCCCGAGCGCCGGTTTCGACCTCGCCGCCGAGCACGACCTCTCCGGCGGCCTCACGAGCGTGGCCGGGGCGTTCCTCATCCTGCGGGCGTTCTCCTCCGGGGCCGCCGCGCTGACCGGGGTGGAGGCCATCAGCAACGGGGTGCCGGCCTTCCAGAAGCCCAAGAGCAAGAACGCGGCGACGACGCTGCTGCTGCTGGGGACCCTCAGCGTCACGATGCTCGTCTGCATCATCGCCCTGGCCAACCTGACCCACATCCGCTTCGCCGAGGACCCCGCGACCCAGCTGCTGCGCAACGGGGTCCCCGTCGGGGACAGCTACGTGCAGGACCCGATCATCGGCCAGCTCGCGGCGACGGTCTTCGACCACTTCCCGGTCGCCTTCTACGTCGTCACCGCGGCCACCGGCATCATCCTGGTGCTCGCCGCGAACACCGCCTTCAACGGCTTCCCGGTGCTCGCCTCGATCCTGGCCCGCGACGGCTTCCTGCCCAAGCAGCTGCACACCCGCGGGGACCGGCTCGCCTTCTCCAACGGCATCATCGCGCTCGCGCTCGTCGCGATCGGCTTCATCATCGCCTTCGACGCCGAGGTCACCCGCCTCATCCAGCTCTACGTCATCGGGGTGTTCGTCTCCTTCACGATGAGCCAGACCGGGATGATCCGGCACTGGACCCGTCACCTGAAGTCCGAGACCGACCCCGCCGAGCGCGCCTCCATGCGGCGCTCGCGCGTCATCAACAGCATCGGCCTGGGCCTCACCGGTCTCGTCCTCGTCATCGTCCTGCTGACGAAGTTCACCCAGGGCGCCTACATCGCGATCATCGCCATGGTCTTCGTCTTCGTGAACATGAAGCTCATCCGGCGCCACTACACGTCGGTGAGCCGCGAGCTCGAGATCGGTCCGGACTCCAAGCCCAAGGCGCTGCCGACCGGGGTGCGCAGCGTCGTGCTCGTGTCGAAGATCCACAAGCCGACGCTGCGGGCGCTGGCCTTCGCCCGGGCCGCCAAACCCACGGAGCTGCAGGCCGTGACGGTGGCCGTCGAACCGGAGGAGAGCGCGGCGCTGCAGAAGCGGTGGGAGGAGATGGGGATCCCGATCCCGCTGACCGTGCTGGACTCCCCGTACCGCGAGATCACCCGGCCCGTCGTCGACCACGTCAAGGCGCTGCGCAAGCGGTACCCGCGCGACCTCGTCATCGTCTACGTGCCCGAGTACGTCGTGGGCCACTGGTGGGAGACGTTGCTGCACAACCAGTCGGCGTTGCGCCTGCGCGCCCGGTTGCGCTACCAGCCCGGGGTGATGGTCGCCAGCGTCCCGTGGCAGCTCAGCAGTTCCGAGGGCCTGGAGGACCGCGTCGAACGTGCCGCCCCCGGGGTCGTGCGGCGGGGAACCTTCGGTCCCGCCCCCAGCGAGGAGATCAAGTGAGCAGTCCCACTCGAGCCCGTCGGACCCGAGCGCGGGCGCCCCGCCCCGAGGCGGGCCCGGACGCCGCCGGGACCGAGGTCGAGCTCGAGGTCGGCCCGGTCGCCCACGGCGGGCACTGCGTCGCCCGGCACGAGGGGCGGGTCGTCTTCGTCCGCCACGCCCTGCCCGGGGAACGGGTGGTGGCCCGGATCACCGAGGGGGCGGCGAGCGCGAAGTTCTGGCGCGCCGACGCCGTCCGGGTGCTGCGCGCCGACCCGGCGCGGGTCGAGCCGGCCTGTCCCGTGGCCCGGCCGGGGATGTGCGGGGGTTGCGACTTCCAGCACGCGACACCGGCCAAGCAGCGGGAGCTGAAGGCTCAGGTCGTCGCCGAGCAGTTGCACCGCCTCGCCGGCCTCGACCTCGAGGTCGTCGTCGAGGAGGCGCCGCTGGCGGGGCCCGAGGGTCTGCGTTGGCGCACCCGCACCCAGTTCGCCGTCGACGCCGAGGGGCGCACCGGCCTGCGCGGACACCGCTCGCACCACGTCGTCCCCGTGCAGGACTGCCCCATCAGCACCCGGGCCGTGATCGAGAGCGGGGTCCTCGACCAGCGCTTCGGCAACGTGGAGACCGTCGAGGTCGCCGCGGGTTCCGACGGCGCGGCACCGCTGGTGGTGATCACCCCGACGCCGTCACGGCACGCCAACCTGCCGAAGCTGCCCGACGCCTCCGTGGCGGTGCGGACCCCTGAGGGACTGCACCGGGTGTCCGGCCGCACCTGGGTCGGCGAGCGGATCACCGTGCGGGGTCAGGAGCACGCGTTCCGCGTCGGCGGGGCCGGGTTCTGGCAGGTCCACCCCGCGGCCCCGGCCGTGCTGGGCGAGGCCGTGCTCGCCGCGCTGGAGCCGCAGCCGGGGGAGAGCGCGCTGGACCTGTACTCCGGGGCGGGCCTGTTCACGGCCCTGCTCGCCGACGCCGTCGGGCAGGAGGGGAGCGTGCTCGCCGTGGAGGGTGAGGAACGCGCCGTGCGCGACGCCCGCCGCTCGCTGCACGGGCAGCAGCACGTCGAGCTGTGGGCCGGTTCCGTCGAGGAGTCGCTGACCGACGTGGAGCTCACGTCCCGTCGGGTCGACGTCGTCGTGCTCGACCCGCCGCGTTCGGGCGCGGGTCGCGAGGCGGTGCAGGGGATCGCGGCGCTGGGTGCGCGCGCGATCGCCTACGTCGCCTGCGACCCCGCCGCGCTCGCCCGGGACACCGCGTTCCTGGCCGAGCACGGCTACGTCCTCGACGGGCTCCGCGCCTTCGACCTCTTCCCGCAGACGCACCACGTGGAGTGCGTCGCACGGTTCGTGCCGCGCGGCTGACGTGCGGCTGACGTCAGGCGCGACCCGCGCGGTCGAGCTCGTCGAGACCGGCGAGCACGGACGCGAGCACGTCCTGCGCCGGCGCCTCGCCGGTGTCGGTGAGGTCGATGACCTGGTCCCCCGACCACTGCCGCGCGAGTTCGCGGGTGGAGTGGCGCGGGACGTAGCGGGCGGGACGGCGGACGAGCAGCGACACGGCGTTCTCCTGGGCGTTCGGGGCGGGGGTCAGCCGAGGCGGCCGGCGGAGGCCAGCCACGCCAGCAGGACGACGGTGAAGACGAGCGAGGCGCCGATCCCGGCCTTGGCGACCAGGGCCAGGCCGTCGACGTCGATGCGCTGCCACAGCGCGCGGAGCGCGTCGAGCGCCCGGGTGCGGACGTCGACGACGGGCTTCTCGGGCACGGCGCGCAGACCGGCGAGCAGCGCGGTCAGGACGGCGCCGGACTCGGCGTCGCCCAGTTCCACGGCGCGGGGGACGCGCCGGGCGGGAAGGGCGCGGTGGGCCGCGGCGGGGCGGGTGTTCCGGGTGGCCGGCGCGGGGACGGTGCGGGGGAGGGTGGGGTGCACGGGCTGCTCCTGAGTCCGTCGGGGGGTCGTCCCCCTACTGTGCTGACCGAGCGTGATCCTTCTCAAGCCGTCAGTAGTGCGTCCGGGTGCCCCCGTCCGGGTGATCCGTCGCCGTCCGACACGTCTGGGGGATGATCGGGACCGTGAGTGACGAGAGGTTCCCGCGCAGCGTCTACAGCGCCGGTGACGAACCCGATCCGCGGTTCTCGCTGGCCAACGAGCGGACCTTCCTGGCCTGGATCCGCACCTCCCTGGCCCTGCTGGCCGCGGGGGTCGCCCTGGAGGGGCTGGACCTCGCGCTGCAGCCCGGGTTCCGGTTCGCGGCGTCGGTGGTCCTCGTCGTCCTCGGGCTGCTCACCCCGCTGCAGGCCTGGCGCGGGTGGGCGCGGGACGAGCGGGCGATGCGGCTCCGGGCGCCGCTGGCCTCCCCGACCCTCGCCTCGCCCCTCACCGTCGGCGCGGTGCTCGCCGGGCTGCTCGTCCTCGCCGGCCTGGTCCTGCGGTGATCTTCGACGAGGGCCTGCAGCCCGAGCGGACGGCGCTCGCCTGGCGACGCAGCGCCCTGGCGCTCCTCGTGGGCTCGCTCGCCGGTGCCCGGCTGCTGGCCCCCCAGCTGGGGGTGTTCGCGCTCGTCCTGGGGGTCGTGGGCTGCGGTGCGGGCGCGTGGACCTACCTGGCGGCGCGGGCGCGTTCGCGCCGGGTCACCGCCCGGCTGCTGAGCGACGGGCACCTCGGGGAGGGGCCGCACGCCGGGGTGCTCGCCGCGACCGCCGGGTACTGCGCGCTCCTCGGCGTGTTCGCGCTGGTCTTCGTCACCGATCACGGCCTGCGTGGTATCTTGACGTCGAGATAAGTGGTCGAGGTGAACACTCGGGGAGTTCCGTCGCGACGGACCCCGCGCGCGGTCCCGCCCCCGCCGGTGGGAGCATCGACACCACGCACGGATCGATGACGATGACGACGGAAGACGAGTGAGGAGCTCCCGGTGAGCAGCCACAACAGCTTCGAAGCCAAGGCTACCCTAACGGCCGCTGGAACGGATTACACGATCTTCCGTCTGGACGCGGTGGAGGGTTCGGCGAAGCTGCCGTTCAGCCTCAAGGTCCTGCTGGAGAACCTCCTGCGCACCGAGGACGGCGCGAACATCACCGCCGACCACATCCGGGCGCTCGCCGGCTGGGACCCGTCCGCGCAACCCGACACCGAGATCCAGTTCACGCCGGCGCGCGTGATCATGCAGGACTTCACCGGTGTTCCCTGCATCGTCGACCTCGCCACCATGCGCGAGGCCGTCGCCGCCCTCGGTGGCGACCCGACCAAGGTGAACCCGCTGGCCCCGGCCGAACTCGTCATCGACCACTCCGTCATCGCCGACGTGTTCGGTCGCCCCGACGCCTTCGAGCAGAACGTCGAGATCGAGTACGGCCGCAACCGCGAGCGCTACCAGTTCCTGCGCTGGGGCCAGACCGCCTTCGACGACTTCAAGGTCGTCCCGCCGGGCACCGGCATCGTGCACCAGGTCAACATCGAGCACCTGGCCCGCGTGGTGTTCCCGCGCCAGGTCGACGGTGAGCTCCAGGCCTACCCCGACACCCTCGTCGGCACCGACTCCCACACCACGATGGTCAACGGCCTCGGGGTGCTGGGCTGGGGCGTCGGCGGCATCGAGGCCGAGGCGGCCATGCTCGGCCAGCCCGTCTCGATGCTCATCCCGCGCGTCGTGGGTTTCAAGCTGTCGGGTTCCATCCCGGCGGGCGCGACCGCGACGGACGTCGTGCTGACCATCACCGAGATGCTGCGCAAGCACGGTGTCGTCGGGAAGTTCGTCGAGTTCTACGGCCAGGGCGTGGCCTCGGTCCCGCTCGCGAACCGCGCGACCATCGGCAACATGAGCCCCGAGTTCGGTTCCACCGCAGCGATCTTCCCGATCGACGACGTGACCCTGGACTACCTGCGCCTCACCGGCCGCAGCGACGACCAGGTCGCCCTGGTCGAGGCCTACGCCAAGGAGCAGGGCCTCTGGCACGACCCGAGCACCGAACCCGTGTTCTCGGAGTACCTCGAACTCGACCTCTCCACCGTCGTCCCGAGCATCGCCGGACCGAAGCGCCCGCAGGACCGCATCGTGCTGGCCGAGGCGAAGGAGGCCTTCCGCGCGGCGCTCGGCGACTACGTCGACGACGAGGTCCCCGGCGTGAACAGCGCCTCCAGCGCCCTGAGCGACACCGTCGACGCGGTGGCGGGCTCCTCCCAGGACGAGGCCAGCGCGGAGAGCTTCCCGGCCTCCGACGCGCCCTCGGCCTCCTCCAGCGACGAGCGCGACGAGCCGGCGGAACCCGGCCACGCCACCGGCCGGCCCTCGAAGAAGGTCGCCATCACGATGGACGACGGCACCGAGACCGAGATCGACCACGGTGCGGTCGCGATCGCCTCGATCACCAGCTGCACCAACACCTCCAACCCCTCGGTCATGATCGCGGCGGCGCTGCTGGCCAAGAACGCCGTCGAGCGCGGACTGAGCGTCAAGCCCTGGGTCAAGACCTCGCTCGCGCCGGGTTCCAAGGTCGTCACCGACTACTACGACAAGTCCGGGCTCACCCCCTACCTCGAGAAGCTCGGGTTCCACCTCGTCGGCTACGGCTGCGTCACCTGCATCGGGAACTCCGGTCCGCTGCCGGAGGCCGTCTCGGCCGCCGTCCAGGAGAACGACCTCGCCGTCACCGCGGTGCTCTCGGGCAACCGCAACTTCGAGGGCCGGATCAACCCCGACATCAAGATGAACTACCTGGCGTCCCCGCCGCTGGTGATCGCCTACGCGCTCGCCGGGACGATGGACTGGGACATCGACCACGACCCGATCGGCACCGACGAGTCCGGCACCGAGGTGTTCCTCAAGGACATCTGGCCCGACGCGGCCGAGGTCGAGCGGGTCATCGGCGAGGCCATCAGCAAGGACATGTTCGTCAAGGACTACGCCGACGTGTTCGCCGGCGACGAGCGCTGGCAGGGCCTGCCCACGCCCGAGGGCAACACCTTCGACTGGGACGCGGGGTCCACCTACGTCCGCAAGCCCCCGTACTTCGAGGGCATGCAGGCGCAGCCGTCGCCGGTCACCGACATCGCCGGCGCCAAGGTGCTGGCCCTGCTCGGCGACTCGGTCACCACCGACCACATCTCCCCGGCGGGTTCCATCAAGCCGGACAGCCCGGCCGGCGTGTACCTCTCCGACCACGGTGTGCAGCGCCAGGACTTCAACTCCTACGGGTCCCGACGGGGAAACCACGAGGTGATGATCCGGGGGACGTTCGCCAATATCCGGTTGAAGAACCTGCTGCTGGACAACGTCTCCGGTGGGTTCACCCGTGACTTCACCCAGGGTGGGGCGCAGGCCGCGATCTACGACGCCGCCCAGAACTACGCGGCGCAGGGCACCCCGCTCGTTGTCCTCGGCGGCAAGGAGTACGGCTCCGGGTCCTCGCGCGACTGGGCGGCGAAGGGCACCGCGCTGCTGGGCGTGAAGGCCGTCATCACCGAGAGCTTCGAGCGCATCCACCGCTCCAACCTCATCGGCATGGGCGTCATCCCGTTGCAGTTCCCGCAGGGCCAGACCGCGGCCTCGCTCGGGCTGGACGGCACCGAGAGCTTCGACATCGCCGGCATCACCGAACTCAACGAGGGCCGCACGCCCAAGACGGTGAAGGTGACCGCGACGAAGACCGACGGTGGGACGGTCGAGTTCGACGCCGTGGTGCGCATCGACACCCCGGGTGAAGCGGACTACTACCGCAACGGTGGCATCCTGCAGTACGTGCTGCGGTCGCTGACCAACGCCTGATCCGTTCGGGTTTCGATGGCGGTCCCCCCGGAGGGGGGCCGCCATCCGTCGTCCGGGCCGCGTGGCTGGGTGGGGTGGGCGTGGCGGGTGTGGTCTCATCAACTGTGTCCACGTGGTCCCGCCGCTCAGCCCTGCCCCTCTTCGGTCTCCTGGTGGGGGCCGCCCTTTCCCTGGTCGCCTCGCGCGGCCTCATCGACGACACCTACATCACCCTGGCCTACGCCCGGAACCTCGCCGAGCACGGCCACTGGGGGATGACCCCGGGGATCACGTCGAACGCGGCCACCTCGCCGCTGAACGTCGCGCTGCTGGCGCTGGGGTTCCTGGTGGTGGGTCCCTTCGCCGGCGCCGACGGGGAACTCGCCCTCGGGGTCGTGACGACCGTGCTGGCGGGTGTCGCGGCGGGTTGTGCCGGCTACGTCGCCCGGAGGGCCGGGATCTCGCAGTGGTGGGCCGGGGCCGCTCTGGTGGTGGTGCTGGCCAACCCGCTGCTCGTCTCCGCGCTGGGACTCGAGGTCGTGCTCCTGTTCACTGCGATGACGGCGTTGCTGGCCACCGCCGTGGCCGGTCGGCCGCTGCTCTACGGCGTCGTCGCGGCGTTCAGCCTGATCGCCCGCCTGGACATGGTCGTCTTCGTGGTGGTGCTCGCGCTGGCCTGCCGGGGTGTGCGGCGCCGGCTGCACGTGGCGGTGGGGTTCTGCTGCCTGGTGGCGCTGCCGTGGTTCGCCGCCAGCTGGTGGTGGCTGGGGTCGGCGATCCCGGACACCTTCGTCATCAAGACCAACCAGCGCAGCTTCGGCGAGGGCCGCACCTACCTGCGTGGCCTCTGGACGCACTACTGGCCCAACACGCCGGTCGCCGTCGGAGTGAGCGTGATCGGCGCCGCGATCGGTGTGCTCGTGCTGCTCGTGCTGCTGGTGAACCTCGTCCGGGTCCGCGACGAGGTGCGCAGCGGCCTGGTGGCTCTGGGGGTCGGCGGAGTGCTGTACTTCGCCGTCTACAGCGTCCTGGGCGTCCCGCCCTACCAGTGGTACTACGTGCCACCGGCGGCGTCGCTGTCCTGCGTGGCCGTGCTGGGTCTGGGGGTGCTGCTGCGAGACCGCGGTCGCCGGGTCGCGACGTTCGCGCTCTCCGCCGCGGCGCTGGGCGGTCTGGCGGCCGCGGTGCCGCCGTCGGCCCTGCCGCTGCCCTGGGCCTACCCGCCGGTGTTCGGCAACTTCGCGACCCCGACCGAGTACCGCGCCATCGGGTCCGAGGTCGGCGACCTCGTCGGCGACCAACGCGTGACCGCACCGGGCGAGATCGGAACCCTCGCCTACGCCTGCGACTGCGACATCATCGACCAGTTCTCCGACCCGGCGGTCCTGCAACCCCAGATCGACGCCCGCATCGCCGACGCCGACCCCGTCCTCGGCAAGCTGTTGGAGTGGAACTACGCGAACCGGCACGTCGGCCCGGAACCGGCGACCCCGTGGGTCCTGCGTTGGCAGAGCGCTCTCTACCCGCCCCCCGAGGGCGTGCGTCGTTGGACCACCACCGCCGGGACCTGGCAGACGAAGGACGTGCTGGTCCTGTTCCGGGCGCAGTAGCTCCCGGGAGGCTCAGAAGTCGAGGAACCTGTCGAGGGCCTGGTCGAGGTGGGGGACCTGACCGGTCTGGAAGTCCTCCATCAGCACGACGGCCGCGGTGTCCGGGGGAGTGATTCGGCCCGACTCGTCGAACAACGGGATCCGTCGCCGCAGCCGCGCCCCCGGCCGGTCCGGGTGCTCGAACGTCCACTCCAGCAACGTGTCGGGCCAGTCGCCCACGAGGCGGGCGCGGACGGCGGTCATGCCCTCGACGAGCGGGAAGAACCCCTCGTCGGTGCGCCAGTGCTCCTGCAGCCTCCCGTTGCTCGCCAGCACCTGGCGGACGTAGGAACCCGACTCCAGCGGCCGCGGGGCCAACGGGCGGACGTGGTCGGCGACGTCGACGGAACCCGCCCCCAGCAGGAGGGAGACGTCTCCGCCGCGCTGCACGGTGAGGACGTCGACCGGGGCCCGCAACGCCCCCGGGACGTCGCGGCGCACGGCGACGGTCAGGCGTTCGGCCGGACCGGTTCCCACGAGGGCGGCCGACGTCGTCGTCCCCCGGCCGAGGTCGATCCGGCGCAACGGGTTCCCCTCGGCGTTGTGCACCAGGGCCACCAGGTGCCCCGCTGCGGCCGCCATCCCGTCCGCCCGCCAGCCGAAACCCCAGCGGGCCCCTTCGAGCCGGACGCCGTGCCGGTCGGCCCCGGCGCTCCACGGGTCCAGCCAGGAGTGGGTGCCGCGGCCGTCCTCGGTGCGGACCTCCGGTCCGTGCTCGACGGGTTCCGCGACGTCGCGCAGTTCGTCGCCGATCTCCGCGCCCCAGGGGATCCGGAACCAGCGGGTGCTCCAGACGACCTCGTGGAGGTCGGCCCCCAGGGGTTCCAGGTGCCAGGGCTCGTCGTCCAGGGCGACGAAGAACCCGGACTCCTCCGCCTGCGCCGCCCGCACGGGGGCGTCGACGTTCGTGCGCCGGGGTCGACCGCCGCGGCCGACGTGCAGCAGCTGCGCGGGTTGCAGCCCCCAGCTGGGCCGGCCGTCGGCGGTGCGGACGATGTCCTGGGGCGGAGGCGACGGGACGCACCACACTCCGTCCGGGCCCACCGCCGACAACCGCAGCCCGTGGGTCCAGACCGCGAGTTCGACCCCGTCCGGCCCGATCCGCACCAGCGGGGCGTCGCCGTGCGGGTGGGTCCAGAACGAGGGACCGTCCGGCAGCAGCCGCGGTGGCGGCCACGGGGTCGGGACGGGTTCGGCCGGCACCTCCGGCCAGCTGACGATCCGCTCGACCTTCCCGGTGCGCAGGTCCAGGACCGCGGCCACGGGCTGGGTCTCGTCCAGCGCCCACAACCCCGACTCCAGGCTGAGGAGGCGGGTGGGGCGCAGCGGTCTCACCGCACGATCCTCTCAAGCACGCTCACCCCCACGGCACCCGCTCCCGCCAGCGCGAAGGCGCCCAGCGGCCCGACCGCGTCGACGAGTCCGCCCGCGCCCGCGACGGCGACCGCGCTCCCCGCGGCGCTGCAGGAGGCCAGCCAGGAGAACGTGCTCGTCAGCGCGCCGGCCGGGGCGCGCTCGCGGGCCAGCACGGACGTCGCCACCAGGACCGGCGGCACGGCCGCCCCGACGACGAGGAGCACCACGGCCAGGGCCGGGACCGGCCAGGGGACGATCAGCAGGAGCGCCGCCAGTCCGAACGCCGTGGCGCTCACCCGCAGTCGGCGCCGGGCCGGTGCGCGCCAAGGCAGCGCCGAGAGAGCCAGCCCGGCGAGCAGACCCCCGGCGCTGGACGCGACGACCAACGAGGTCGCCGCCCCCGTCCCGCGGGCCGCGGCGGCCACCGCCACGGGCACGGCTCCGAAGTGGACCCCGATCGCGACGTTCACCGCGATCGGCAACCCGACCCCGCGGGGCAGCCCCACCCGACCGCGGGGGCCGCAGCGCCGCCCCGGGGGCGCGGAACGTCGCTGGAACCCCAGCACCAGGGTGGCCCCGACGACCAGGGCGGCGGCGAGGAGGACGGCGGACCTCGAGTGCCCGGAACTGCCCAGCGCCACGCCCAGGGCCGGTCCGAGCAGGTAGGCGGCGGAGTTCGCGGTGGCCTCCCACCCGAAGGCCCGCGACAACTCCGGACCCGGCGGGAAGCGGTACGACCAGCGGGCGGCCGAGAACGCCCCGAGCTGGGGGAGGGTGGCGCCCAGCAGGCCGCCCAGGACGACCAGGGCGGACCGGGAGGAACCCGGCCCGGTCGCCCCCAGCACCACGAGCACCGCGCCCGCGTGCGCGACGGCGAGGAGCGGCAGCACCCGGGGTTGCCCGAACCGGTCGACGGCGCGGGCGGTCTGGGGTCCGATCAGGGCCTCGGAGATCGCGAGGCCGGCGCCGAGGGCACCGGCGGCCCCGAACGACCCAGTCCGGTGGAGCACGAACCACAGGAGAGCGACGTTGGTCGTGGCGAGGCCGATCCGGCCCGCCGCAGCCGTCGCGAAGAACGCCGTGAGCACGGCGCGTCCTTCCGGGTGGGGCGGACCGGCCTCGGGGCCGGACGTTTGGCGCGAGGCTACCGCGCGGTGAGGAACTCCGTCACGTCGAGACCGCGCGAGGAGATCCGCACGTCGCCGATCCAGCCGTAGAACCCCTGCCCGAACTCCTCGTTCGACTGCGTCGCACCGATGGCGAAGGGCTTGCCGAGGGTCGCGATGCCCCGGGCCCGCTGCGCCGGGTTGCGCACGACCTTGGAACCGTCGACGAAGACGACGGTGTGCTCCCCGTCGTTGACGATCGCGACGTGGGTCCAGCGGCCAGGGGTCAGGGCGTGCGTCCACGACGTCGGGTTCACGTCGTCGAGGGAGGGGTAGAGGACGAACTGCAGGAACCACTCCGACGTCACGTTCAGGCTGCAGCTGGGTTCCTCGGTGGTGTACCCGCTCGTCTTGCCCGCGTCGCCGTTGTTGCCCTCCCAGCTCAGGACCCCCATCCAGGCGTGGTCGCCCACGAACGGGTCGGGCAGTTTGAGGAACACCTCGATGGTGAAACCGTCGAGGAACTGATCGGAGTTCACCGGGGCGTCCGGACCGGTCTCGAGGGCCGCACCGCCGTCGGGACCCTGGTGCCCGTCGAAGCGCAGGCTGGCGTGCGCGGGAGCGTCGTCGTGGTGGTCACCGGACCAGGTCAGGGCCCCGGCCCCCGCCGCCCCGACCAGGCGCGCGGTGACGTCGTTGCCGTTGCCCGTGCGGTCGCGCACCCTCGTTCCCGGACCCACGACGGAACCCTCGACCCCGCGGACCTCGTCGAAGCGCCAGTAGGCGGCGGTGTCCTTCGTGATGACGTCGCGGTCGGGGCGTTGCGCCGGCAGGGCCGGCGGGGCGAAACCCGCGAACCGTTCCTCGGCGACCAGGGGGAAGCTGAACCGGTCGAGGTCGGTGGACTTCTCGAGGTTCTCCGCCGCGAGCAGGTTCCGCTCGTCCTGCGGGATCGACTCCAGCCACGGTGAGAACGTCTCGACGTCGACGATCCCCCGGGCCAGGTCGACGTGGTAGAGGCGGATCATCGCGGCTCCGCCGTAGTACTGGTCCTGGTAGTTCGTCAGGTGCGCCTGCACCTCGTGCCCGGCGTCGTTGACCAGGACGGTCCGCCCCACCGGCCAGAAGTGCCCGTTCAGGGTGAGGAACACCTGGTCGCGGCCCCGGACCACGCTCTGCCACAGGGTGTTCCCGTACTCCGACAGGGCAGCGACCCCGTGCTCGTCGGCGGCGACGAACTCGTGGGTGGTGAGGATCGTGGGCAGGGTCGGGTTCGCGTCCAGGACGCCGGCGGCCCAGGCGAGACCCGCGTCGGAGGCGCGCCAGTCCATCGCCAGCAGCAGCCACTCCCGCCCGCCCGCGGTGAAGACGTGGTAGCTGTGGTAGCCGTCGGGGGAGGCGCCGCGGAACGTCGGCATCCCGCGGAAGCGCCACGGGCCGAAGTGGTCCAGGTACGGGGTGGGGCCGCGCTGGTCGTCACCCGAGACGTCGTGGTTGCCCGCCAGCACCGAGAACGGCAGGTCGCTCCCGGACATCCCGTCCCAGACCGCCGCGGCCGCGGCGAGCTCGGCCTCGGTCCCGTGCTCGGTCACGTCGCCCAGCTGCGCGACGAAGGCGATGTTCTCCTCGGCCCGGTTCTCCCGCAGCCACTCCAGGGTGGCCCGCAGCGGGGTGGGTTCGGTGCTGTCGGCGTCGAAGAGGTACTGCGTGTCGGGCAGGACGGCGAGGCAGAAGCGGGGGGAGTCGGGGTCGAAGCGCCCCGCGGACCCCCGCGGGGTCGCGCCGGACGTGACGGGTGCGGCGGCCGCGCTGCTCGCGCCGGTGACCGCGGGCAGGGCCGCGACGGCGGGGACCACGAGTCCGGAGGCCAGCATCGAACGGCGGGAAGGGCCGGGGGAGGTGTTCACGCTCCGCATCCGATCGCACCCAGGTGCCGCGCAGGTGAACGCATCCACCACCCCGAACGATCAACTCGTGGCGCTCCGTGCCGATGAACACCCTGATGCGGCCCACGGAAGGTGCCGCCGGGAACCACCGTGGACGGAACCAGTGCTGAACGACGCGTGGCGCAGCCAGCACGCCGGGGGGAGCGACGACTCCACCACCGGTGTCGATGCCGCACTGCTGCACTTCGCGGCAGCCGCGGACCAACCCGTCCTGGTCGTCTCCCGCCCTCAGGCCCCCGCCCCCCTGGAGGTCGCCCGCGTCCGCTGGGCGAACACCGCCGCCGCCGACCTGTTCGGGGTGGCCTCGGACCACCTCGTGGACCGGGCCGTCACCCGGCTGCTCCGCCGGCGCGAGGAGTCCCCCGAGGGCGAACACCTCTCGCGGGACCGCCGCACCCGCTGCACCGTCGACGCCCTCACCTCCGGCGGGGAGTCCCGCCACGTCGAGGTCGTCGCCTGGCCCGTCCCGGAACGCGAGGGACGCGAGTGGTTCTGGGTGCTGGCCGTCGTGCTGCCCGAGGACGAACGGGCCCAGGCCGCGCTGCGCGCGGCGGAGGAGCGCTTCGCCACCCTGGCGCAGAGTTCCCCGGTGCCGACCATCGTCTCCGACGTCGGGGCCCGCCTCTCCCGCGTCAACGACGCCTTCGCCGAGCTCATCGGCCTGCCCGCCGAGGAACTCTGCGGCACCGCGTGGCTCACCCACGTCGTCGACGACGAACGCAGCGGTGTCGTGGACGCCGTCGCCCGCGTCCTCGCCGGCGAACGCGTCACCCTCGACACCCGGCTGCGCAACGCCGCCGGGCAGGTCCGCTGGGTCGCGGTGCGACTGGCCCCCAGCCGCACCCCGGGCTACGGCGCCGGGTTCATCGGCACCGTCGAGGACGTCACGGACCGCCTGGCCCGCGAGCACCGGCTGGCCTACCAGGCCCAGCACGACCTGCTGACGGGACTGCCGAACCGCCTCGCCCTGCTCGAACGGCTCACCGACCTGCTGACCCCGCAGGCCGAGGCCCCGCAGGCGGGGAGCGGCGTCGGTGTCCTCATGGTCGACCTCGACGACTTCAAGACGGTCAACGACGGACTCGGCCCGGAGGCCGGCGACGCCGTCCTCGTGGAGATCGCGCGCCGACTCGCCCGGACCGTCCGCGGTGGCGACATGGTCGCCCGGCCCGGCGGCGACGAGTTCGTGCTCGTCTGCGCCGACCTCACCGACCTCGACGCCGTGCAGGCCACCGCACGTCGCGTCCTCGACGCCGTCCTCGCCCCGGTCGAGGTCAACGGGTTGCGGTTGCGGCTCGTCGCCAGCATCGGCGTCGTCCTGCTCGAAGGCCTCACCTGCAGCGCCGAGGAGGTCGTCCGCGACGCCGGGATCGCCGTCCACGAGGCCAAGGCCGCCGGCGGGGGACGCTGGACCCTGCTCGACGACGAGGTCCGCCAGCGCGCCCGACGCGCCCTGCGCCTCGTCGCCGACCTGCGGGAAGCGTTGTCGCGCGGCACCGTCGACGTCCACTACCAGCCCATCGTGCGCCCCGGTTCGCCCGCCGAACTGCTCAGCCTCGAGGCCCTCTGCCGCTGGACCCACCCCGAACTCGGGCCGATCCGGCCGGACGTGTTCGTCGAACTCGCCGAACGCGCGAACCTCGTCCCGCTGCTCGACGCCCACGTCCTGGCGCTCGCCTGCCGCGACCTCGCCGCGTGGCGGGCCGCGCACGCCACGGGCGACCTGCCGCACACCCCGGCCTACGTCGCGGTGAACGTGTCGGCGGTCAGCCTCGCGGCCGAAGGCTTCGCCGCCGGGGTCCGGCAGACGGTCGCCGCGGCCGGCCTGCACCTGCGCGACATCTGCCTCGAGGTCACCGAGACCTCGCTCGCCAGCGACCTGCGCGCCTGCCGCACGGTGCTGGAGGAACTGCGCCGCGACGGAGCCCGCGTCGCCATCGACGACTTCGGCACGGGGTACTCCTCGCTGGCCTACCTCAAGGACCTGCCCGTCGACCACCTCAAGGTCGACCGGTCCTTCGTCCGCGACCTGCACAGCGTCGGCGAGGGTGTCGCCGGGGGACCGGCCCGCGCCGTCGCCGCTGCCGTCGTCTCGCTGGCGCGAACGCTCGGCCTGGGGATCGTGGCCGAGGGGGTGGAGACCCTGGAGCAGGACGCGGTCATCCGCGACCTCGGGTGCGAGGCGGTCCAGGGCTTCCTCTACTCGCGGCCGCTGACCCGCGAGGCCCTCGTGGAGGTCCTGCGCGCCGGTGGTCTGCTGCACCCGCACCCCCTCGCACCGCCCCCGGTGCACGTGCCCGCACCGCGGGAGGTGACGGCGTGAACGAGACGCACGCCCCCGAGGTGGTCTCCACCCTCGTCCCCGGTGCGGTGGAGGTCCTGGGCCGGATCTCCGCCGCCCTCGACGACCTGCCCTCGCACCGTCCCGTCGCGGCCAAGATCATCGCCGAGGCCGACGACCACCGCTCGGACGCGAAGTCGCTGGGACGGACGCTCAGCTACGACCCGGCGCTGGTGGCGAAGGTCCTGCGCCTGGCGAACTCCGCCTACTTCGGCCTCTCCGGCACGGTGTCCGCCCCCGCGTTCGCGGTCACCGTCGTCGGCTTCTCCACCGTGCGCAGCCTGGCGGTCTCCGCCATGGCCGGCCTCGACGACGTCCCCCCGGCCCTCGAGGGGTTCTGGGACCGCAGCGTCCTCACCGCCGTGGCGGCCGCGGAGTTCGCCCCGAGGCTGCGGGCGAAGGCCCCGGACGCGTTCTCCGTCGGACTGCTGGCCCGCCTCGGACAGGCGCTGCTGGTGCGCTGCGACCCCGAGGAGTACCCGGTGCTGGTGGCCGGTGCCGCGGACCGCGACGACCTGCTGGAGGCCGAGAACCGCCGCTACGGCGCCACCCACACCCGGGTGTCGGCCGAGGCGCTCGCGGCCTGGGCGTTCCCGGACGAGCTCTCCGAGGCGATGGCGCAGGTGGACCGCCCCGGCTGGGCGACCCCGCTGGCGACGTCGGTGCGGCTGGGACTCGAACTCTCCGAACGCATCCTGGACCCGGCCCGAGCCTCCCGTCCGGCCGAGCAGTTGAGCGCCGGGCACGTGCGCGACGCCGAGGTCGACGCGCTGCGGTCCGGGGTGACGCGCACCGCCGCCGAACTGGTGCAGCTGCTCACGTCCTGACCTGGTTGGATGGCGGGGTGTGCGAGGCGACCCCGGCTGCGGAGATCACGTTGCCCGACGACGAGCACTCCGCGCGTCGGGCCCGCACGTTCCTCACCGAGGCCTACTGCGGGCGCCACCACGCGCGGGTGCTCGACGAGGCCCAGCTCCTCGTCTCCGAACTGGTGACGAACGCGGTGCGCCACGGTGGTCCGCCGGTGCTGGTCCGCGTCTCCTGCGGCGGTGATGACGGCGCGGGCCTGCAGGTGGCGGTCTCCGACGGGAACCCGCACCCCCCGGTGCGTCGCGACGTGGCCCCGGAGGCCGAGGGGGGTCGTGGGGTGGCGCTGGTCGACATCCTCTCCGACCGGTGGGGCGTGGAGCACGCCTCGAGCGGCAAGACCGTCTGGTTCGTCCTCTCGTGAGGACCCGGTTGCGCCTCGTCACGCTCGAGGACGCCGCGACCCTGGCCACGCTGGTGCGGGAGAACTGGGACTTCCTCGCCCCCTTCGAACCCGAGCGGGCACCGGAGTACTTCACCGCCCAGGGTCAGCGCGACGTCCTGGCCCGGTTGCTGGCGGAGCACACCGCCGGCCGGGTGGTGCCCTGCGTGATCGAGCACGAGGGGGCGGTCGTGGGCCGCATCACCGTCTCGGGGATCGTCCGCGGCCCGCTCCAGTCCGGTGACGTCGGTTACTTCGTGGCGCAGGCGGTCAACGGTCGCGGGGTGGCCACGGCGGCCGTCGCCGAACTGCTGGGCACGGCCTTCGCCGAGGCGCCCGCGGGGCTGGGTCTGCACCGGTTGCAGGCGGGAACGCTGCTGTCGAACTCCGCCTCGCAGGCCGTGCTGCAGCGCAACGGGTTCGAACGGATCGGGGTGGCCCGGCGCTACCTGCGGATCAACGGTTCCTGGCAGGACCACGTGCTGTACCAGCGCACGGTCTGACGGGACTCACGCGAGCGCCGGTCCCACGACCCGGGCCACGAGGTCGCTCCACCCGGCGGCGAGCCGCTGCGGGGACAGGGGTGGGACGGCGCCGGGCTGCTGCTCGACGTGGAAGGCCAGCGGTGCCTCCAGCGCCGCGAGCAGGTTGAAGGCCAGCACCTCCACGTCGCCGCCGACACCGGCGGCCTGCAGCAGGACCCGGACGTGCAGTCGGGCGAAGGCGGCCGGGGCGTTCGCCCCGCGGGTCAGGTGGGCGTCGGCCTCGCGGAGGAGGTAGCCGCGGTCGGCCAGGAACCGCAGGCGCTCGTGGCCGAAGGCCACCAGTCGCGCGACCGGTTCCGCGCCGGGGCCCAGCGGGGGTGGACCGCTGAGGCAGGCGGCCTGGAAGTCGCGTTCGTACTCGTCCAGCAGGGCGGCGAAGAGCCCGGCGCGGGACCCGAAGCGGCGGAAGACGGTGCCCTTGCCGAGGCCGGCCTCGGCGGCGAGCGCGTCCATGCTCAGGCCGGCGACACCGAGGTCCCGGACGAGGCGACGCGCGGTGCACAGCAGCAGTTCCCGGTTGCGGGAGGCGTCGGCGCGTTCCGGCGGCGGCGGGGAGCCCAGGAGGCTGACTGTGCGGCGCACGGGTGAAGCGTAGGCCCTTCCCGCCCGGATGCTTGAAGAGGACAAGAGAAACGGACTACAGTCCGCATCAGGAACGGGCGTGTCCGCCCCTCCCCACACGCTTTGCGAGGAGATCCCCGATGACCAACGTCCTGGTGCTGGTCGGCAGCCTGCGCGCCGCCTCCACGAACCGTCAGATCGCCGAGACCGCCGTGCAGCTGGCGCCCGAGGGTGTCGAGCTGACGATCTTCGAGGGCCTGGGTGACCTGCCCTTCTACAACGAGGACATCGACGTCGAGGGCAGCGTGCCGCAGACCGTCACCGACTTCCGCGCCGCGATCACCGCCACCGACGCCGTCCTGGTCGTCACCCCCGAGCACAACGGCACCGTGCCCTCCGTGCTGAAGAACGCGATCGACTGGGCGTCGCGCCCCTACGGCGCGAGCCCCCTGACCGGCAAGCCGCTCGTCGCCATCGGTTCCGCGTTCGGTCAGTTCGGCGGCGTGTGGGCGCAGGACGACGCGCGCAAGGCGTTCGGCATCGCCGGCGCCGACGTCCTCACCGAGATCACCATGGCGATCCCGGGTTCGGTCGTCCGCTTCGCCGACGTCCACCCCAAGGACGACGCCGAGGTCGTGGAGAAGCTCACCGTCGTCCTGGGTGGGCTCGTCGCCGCCACCACGGTCGCCGCGGCCTGAGCCCCGCCGCAGTTCACCGGGTGGGCGCGACCGGGACCATCGCCGAGGCGTTCCGGTCCCAGATGCGCGGCGCCCGCCCGGCGAACTCGGTGGCGAGCCACGTCCGGACCTCCTCGAAGGTCCGGCCGGTCTCGGCGACGCGGTGCTCGCCGAGTTCCTCGAACCGGTCGTCGTCGAGGCAGTAGGCGACCTGGTCGAGGGAGTTCATCTGCCGGATCGTGACGAGTTCCGCGACGAGCCGGTCCTCCGGGTGCCGGGCGGCCGGGTGCAGTTCCCTGGCCGCAGCGCAGAACTCCTCCCCGTGCGCGGTGTCGGTGAAGCTGTAGCGGTTCGCCCCGCCGGTGCCGTCGTCGCTCACCAGCCCGAAGCTCTGGCCGAACCGCAGCAGGTCGCACGACCAGGCGACCTCGAGGGCGTCCTCGGGGGCGTCGGGGTCCTCCTGGTAGCCGCTGATGCTGTAGCGCTGGTGCGGGTGGCTCATCGGCAGGGGCACGGCCAGACCCTAGGCGACCTCGACCTCGACCTCGATCGGGACGGGGACCTGCACCGGCGCGGGAACGCTCTGCAGCCGCGACCGGGCCGCCTCCAGCACGACGAGCTCGGCGATGGTGGCGGGGGCGAGCAGGTCCAGCGTGGCGGCGATGCGGGCGCACAGCGCGTGGTCCTCGGAGACGAAGGCCGCGTGCACGAAGGCCAACCCCATCACGAAGCTCGCGTGCCGGCGGGCCTCGATGGCCTGCAGGTCGTCGAGGGTCAGCTGGACGCCGAGGACCCGTCGCGCGCAGGCCGGACCGAGGTGCAGGACGGTGCCCGTGGGCGTCGCCACCAGGGCGGCGCCGGTCGGCAGGTCGTGCCGGCAGAGGGGTGCCTGGCACCACCCGCCCTCGCGCGAGAAGCCGACGACGCGGCTGCGGGGAGGGACGGAGGAGAACATGCAGGAGTCATCGGGACGAACGTGGCGGGGCTCGATGCGCCGCTCGGGGGACCCTCGGCACCGGAACCGCGACCCCTCGACGGGGTGACCGCGTCCTGACGGGGGAGAACCTGCGCGGGATACTCCTGCCGTGCGTCCACACCAGCGAGCCATCGCCGACGAACTCGGCGTCGTCCCCTCCGTCGACCCCGCCGCAGAGATCACGCGGCGCGTGGCGTTCCTGCACGACTACCTCCTGCGGACCGGTGCCGCCGGCTACGTGCTCGCCGTCAGCGGGGGGCAGGACTCGACCCTCGCCGGGCGCCTGTGCCAGCTCGCGGTGGAGGCGGTGCGTGCCGAGGGCGCCTCCGCCCGGTTCGTCACGGTGCGGATGCCGTACCGCAGCCAGGCGGACGAGGAGGACGCCCAGCTCGCACTGCGCTTCATCGCCGCCGACGAGGGGCTCACCCTCAACATCGAGCACGGCGTCGACGGCGTCGTCCGCGACGTGCAGTCCGCCACGGGGGAGCCGTTGAGCGACTTCGTCAAGGGCAACGTCAAGGCGCGGCTGCGGATGGTGGCGCAGTACGCCGTCGCCGGTGAGCAGAACCTCCTCGTCGTCGGCACCGACCACGCGGCCGAGGCGGTGACCGGGTTCTTCACCAAGTACGGCGACGGCGGCGCGGACGTCGTCCCCCTCACCGGGTTGAGCAAGCGGCAGGGCCGGGCGCTCCTGGAGCACCTCGGGGCGCCGGTCCGGTTGTACGAGAAGGCGCCGACCGCCGACCTGCTCGACGACCAGCCCGGCCAGACCGACGAGGCGAACCTCGGTCTGAGCTACGCCGACATCGACACCTACCTCGAGGGCGGCACCGTGGACGAAGAGGTCGCCGAGGCCATCGAGGCCCGGTACCGGGCCACCGAGCACAAGCGCCGGCTCCCGGTCGCGGGCCGCGACGACTGGTGGCGGTAGCGGCGGAGCCACCCGCCGGACGGCTCCGGACGTGCCGGGGCGTGGTGCAGATCTCCCTCGGCGGTCTCTGGGTGCTCCAGGACGCTGAGCCCGAGGGCTGGGGCTACGACGACTACCCGTCCGACTTCGCCGGTAGGACGGGCGGTGAAGGCATCTACCTGATCTCGGGGCACTACGCCGGTCCCGTCGGGGTGACGGTGGAGGTGCACCGCTCCGCTCCCGAACCCCCACGAGGATGGGAGAAGTCGGCTGAGCTGGAGGGGAACTACCCCAGCCGGGTGGCCAGGGCGTGGTGCGAGCTCCTCGAGGTCGATGAGCAGTTGGAGCACATCGAGTTGCCGGCCGAGCGCGTGCGGATCCGCGTCTCGGTGAACGGGTGGAGCACACCGCCCAACCCCGGTGGTTCGCCCGAGACCTGGCTCCTGCAGGTGTGGCCCGCTGGAGCTGCCTGACGATCGGCAGGTCGTACCCGCAGCGCCGGCCGCGCGCCGCGTCGGGGTAGACCCGTGCGCCGGTGAGTCCGTCGTCACCGACCGGGGGCAGGGTGGGGAGCGTGTCTTCCGGTGAGTTCCGACGTCTCGAAACCCTCGACGACCTCCGAGATCGCGAGGTGGAGCTCGTCGAGCACGGTCACGAGTTGTCGCAGGAGTTCCGGTGGGTGCTGTCGCATCATCGCGTCGACGCGGGCGCCCAGGGGGGCGAAGAACCGCACGGCCTGTTCCTTCACGTCCGGCGGCACGCGCAGGGTCACGACCCGCCGGTCCCGGTGCTCGCGGGAACGGACCACCAGACCCGCGGTCTCGAGGCGGTTGAGCAGCGCGGTCGTCGCGCCGGTGCTCAGGCCGATGCGGCGGCCCAGAACGGTCGGTGAGAGGGGTGTTCCGCGGTCCTGGTGGTAGACCACCTGCCCGAAGGCCTCGGCGTCAGCCGTGCTGACCCCCAGCCAGCGCGCCAGGTGGTGGACCACGTCGGCGTTGTCGGCCGTGTACACCTGCAGGGCGTCGACGACCTGGTCCGCCAACGGCATCTGGTTCCGGGCGCCTGCCGGTGCGTCGGGGACGGAGCGGACCGACCGGGATCCAGTGCGTGGCTGGGTCATCACATCCCTCTCGCTGCTGACGTCGTGACCCAGGTTAGCGCTTGACTCCAGGAACAAGTACCTCCAAGATGGAGGTACTCCAGATCAGCGCTGATCGTGCTCGACGGCCCTGCGCCGGTCCCTGGGTCTCCAGCCACCTGAGTTCCCACCACCCGCACGTCGTCCACCCGCGCACCGGACCAGCAGGAGGAACCACCGATGACGAACACCGCGAAACGTCCCCGCACGCCCCGGGTCCTCATCACCGGAGCCAGCATCGCCGGCCCCGCCCTCGCCTGGGGCCTGCGCAGGGCCGGGTTCGAGGTGACCCTGCTGGAGCGGTCCGCTCAGCAGCGCGAGACGGGTCAGAACATCGACATCCGCGGTCTGGGACGCGACGTCGTCCGGCGGATGGGCCTCGAAGCCACCGTGAAGGCGAACCTCACGGGGGAGCGGGGAACGCGTTACGTCGACGACACCGGACGTCCCTACGCGGTCCTCCCGCGCGAGGAGGGCCGTGACGGACCGACGGCGGAACTGGAGATCCTCCGCGGCCGGTTCGCCGGGATCCTCGTGGGCCTGCTCGACGAAGGTGTCGACCTGCGCTACGGCGACTTCGTCACGGCGGTGCGCCAGGACGACGACGGGGTCGACGTCGAGTTCGACCGCGGCTCCCGGGAACGTTTCGACCTGCTGCTGGTCGCCGAGGGCCGCAGTTCGCGCACGCGCAGACTGCTCTTCGCGCAGGAGACCGAGTACCGCGACTTCGGCGTGAGCATCACCTACGGAACCCTGGACCGTGTTCCCGCTGACGTCGACTGGTGGGACTGGTACACGGCGACCGGTGGGCGGGTGGCCTCGATCCGCCCGGACGACGAGGGCACGATGCGGGCCAGCATGTCCTTCGAGTCCGAACCCGCGGGGTTCGAGGGACTTCCGCTGGAGTCGCAGTTGGCGGTCCTGCACGAACGGTTCCGGGGGGCCGGTTGGCAGACCCGGCGGATCCTGGAGGGTTTCACCGCGCGGCCCGAGGAGTTCTACACCCAACGCATGGAACAGGTAGTGGTCTCGACCTGGACCAAGGGCAGGGTCGCCCTGCTGGGCGACGCCGCGTGGGGTTCGGGCCCGACGGGGATGGGGACCACCCTCTCCCTCGTCGCCGCCCACGTGCTCGCGGGGGAACTCGCCCGGACCTGGGCCGCGGGTGGTGATCACCCGGCCCGGGCGTTCGCCCGCTACGAGGCCCTGCTGCGGCGCTACGCCGACAGCGCCCAGGGCCTCCCTCCCGGCGGAGCTCGCCTCCTGCACCCCTCTTCCGCGCTCGGCGTCAGGGTGGTGCGGGCGACGCACCGACTCGCGGCGACCCCTGCGCTCACGGGTCTGGCGCAGAAGTTCTTCCTCACCAGCGCCCGCCACGTTCCCCGCCTGGACGACTACTCCCTCCTGCGGGGCTGAGCCGCCGGGTGCGAGAGCAGGGCGCGGGCCGCCGCGGTGACGACGGAGTGGCGGTAGGTGAGGGTGTAGTCGAAGACACGTCGAGGAGCCGCGGCACCCCGAGTCGCGTCCCCGGGCAGGTCGTCGTCGGGCGCCACCTCGTGCGCCATCAGCGCGGCGTGGAAGTGGGGGGCCAGGACGAGGACGTACCACTCGGCCGCGAGGGGGTCGTCGCGCGGCAGCGTGACGGTGTGCCAGGGGGAGCCGGGTTCGGGGGGCAGGTCCGGGCCCAGGACGTAGACGTACCCGGAACCGTCTTTCACCCCGCGGTAGCGCCTGCGGGCGGAGGCGGTGAAGAACTCCGGACGCTGGAAGGTCGTCACCAGCACGCACGTCCCGGCTAGGGCGAGAGCCTGCTCCTCCAGCTGGTGACTCAGTTCCACGATCAACCGCTTCGATCCCCGACGGACGACGACCTCGTCGCGCAGGTCCAGCAGCGGGGTGCCGCGGCCCGGCGTGCTCGACGGTGCCGGTGTGCGTGGACGCGGGGTGCGGAGCGGGGTCGGAGAACTCGCGCCGACGAGGGTCGTGGCGGGCGCCGGGCGCCCGAAGAACCAACCCTGCCCCAGCTGAGCTCCCAGGTCCTGGGCCGCCTCGAGGTGTTCGGGGGTCTCGATGCCCTCGGCGAGGACGAGGCAACCGCTGCGTTCGGCGAACGCCCGGACGGCGTGCACGATCTGGGCGAGTTGCTGCGAGGGTCTGTCCTGGATCAGGCTGACGTCGAGCTTCACCACGTCCGGGTCGATGAGCGGCAGGAACGCCAGCGAGGCCGGCGAGACCCCGACGTCGTCGACCGCGATGCCCCACCCGAGCGCGCGGAACCGCTGGACCGTCTCCAGCAGCTGGACGTGGTGGGTGGCGATGGCGCGTTCGGTGACCTCGACGACGATCCGCACCGGAACGGCCGCCGCCTGCGCGGCCAGCTCCTCGACGTCGCTCCAGTCCATCCTCCCCAGACCTTCGGGTTCGGCGTTGAGGAAGACGACCGGTACCCGGCCCCCGTGCAGGGACCCGACCGCCACCGACCAGCACAGCAGGTCCAGCTCGGCCAGACGGCCGCGCGCACGGGCTGCGTCGATCAACGCCTCGGGACGGGCCAGGGGACCCGCGGGCCCTCGGGTCAGGGCTTCGTGCGCGACGACGTCCCCGGTCCGCAGGTCGACGATGGGCTGGAAGACGCTGTGCACGCTGCGGTCCCGGAGGACGGCCGCGAGGTCGTCCCGCCCGGCCGGCGGGGTGTCCTGCGGGCGCGTCGCAGGGGTCGCAGAGGTCACGGAGGCTCTCTCGCGGTAGATCCCCACCCGGCACCGGCGGGAGAACTCCGGCCCCGAGGTTGGAGCCGCACCTGAACTGCTGCTCCCAACCTCGTACGAACAGGTCCGATGCGCAACCGGTCCCGAAACCCGGTGACGAACTCGGGACGGCCGGGCTTGCGTTCGCCGCCCGAGCTCCTAGCGTGGGAACGGGTTGAACAGCGAGCCTGCGTCCCGGGCGACCGGGACGACCGGACGAGCACTGGAGACACCGTGGACGCCCAGACGCCCGAACACGCCGACCTCCCCCTCCCCGACTACGACCACCTCCCCCTCGCGACCCTGCAGCACCGGATCCGCACCCTCGACGCCGACGCGCTCGCCGAGGTCACGGCCTACGAGGAGGCGCACGCCCGTCGCCTGCCCGTCCTGAGCCGACTGCGGGAGCGGGCGGCGCAGTTCGCGCAGGGTGCCGGTCCGTCGGGCGGTGATCCCGCCGCGCCGCAACCGGAGCACGCGCCGCCGGCGGAACCCGCGCCGACCGCGGTGACACCCGGTCCGCCGGTCAACCCGCCGTCCCAGGGGGTGCCGACCAACCCGGCGCAACCGCGGCGCTGACGCGGGGCGGGGCGAACTCGGCGGACCCTCATCCCCGGGGTCGTCGCCCCACCAGCCGCAGGACCTGGTGGCTGTCCGGCGCGTCGTCGTGGTGGTCGGCCGGGAGCAGCGAGCTGGTGCCGGCCGACCAGGCCCCGAGGACCTCCTCGGCGACCAGCCGCGCCAGCGACGCGCCCGCCCGGGCCCCGAACACGACGTCCGCCGCGAGTTCGGGCTCCGCCGCCAGCAGGCTCGCGACGAGTTCACGTCCCGTCCCCGCGTCGGGACCGGGTTGCGCCGGCTGGGTCTCGGGGGCGGAGGACCCGGTAGCCCCGCCCCGAAGACCGAGGCGTCGCAACCCGTCACCGACGGCGGTGCCGAGGGACGGGGAACTCAGGTGGGAGAAGGCCAGGTGCCCGGCGAGGGCCCCCCGGTCCCTGCGGTGCAGGCCGAACATGGTCGCGGTGTTGACGGCGGCCAGGCTCGTCGCCGGTAGTCGGCTCACGTAGGCGCCGTGGGCGTCGTCGAGCCCCAGGTCGATCGTGGTGCGGGTGGTGGACACGCCGGACGTCCCCCGCGGGTCCCCGCTGTGGACCTCGCGGAACGGCACCAGGTGGTGCAGGGAGTGGTGCACGAAGAACTCCCGGAACTGCTCCAGGTCGGCGTCGAGGGCCAGGTGCGCGGTGAGCCCCGTGGCGTCCCGGGCGGTCGCGAGAGCGACGAGTTCCGCGTCGACCCGCGCGGGGCCGGTGAGGAACTCCGGCCGCGTCCCTCGACCGAATCCGTGCCGTCCGTGCACGAGGACCTGCAGTGACCGTTGCAACGCCATCTCCAGGTCGGCGCGGACCCACAGCAGACCGAGGTCCCACTCGAGGTCGTCGACGACCTGGTCGATGCCCTCGTGATGCAGTTCGTAGAGCAGCAGGAGGGTGAGTTGCACGTCCTCGTCGCGCAGGACGTCGACCGTGTGCGCCCGCTGCGCGAGTCGCATCAGGTCCTCCTGGCGGGGTTCACCCCCCGCGCTGAGGAGGAAGGTGGTGAGGGCGTCGCTCAGCGGCCCACGCGCCGGTGGCAACGGCAACCGGCCGCTGCGGGGGAGGGTGCGGACGGCGGAACCGTGACGGGCCACGACTGCTCCAGCGTTCGAGGGGTCTCCGCCCGCCGCTTGGAGCTGTCGCAGAAACTACGGGCGGTTCCGCCGCGGACGCAACCCCGCCGCGGCGGTCGCCGGTCAGGGACGGGGGTCGTTGCGGACCCAACGGCGGCCCGTGGCCCGTCCACCCGTGGCCGCCAGGCACTTCGGGCAGGTCCAGCGGACCTGGTCACCGCTGCCACCGGTGAACCGGTCCAGGTCGGAGAACTCGACGTGCGGGAAGCGGGCCAGTCCGGCCCGCCGCAGGGGGACGCCGCACAGCGTGGCGTTCTGCCCGGGTTCCCAGGCGTGGGCCTCGCCGGCGGGCAACCTGCTCCCGCCGTCGTCCGGGACCCACGTGCTGCTCGCTGCGGTCTTCACGAACTCTCCTTCCGAGGATCCCGCCACCGGGCGAGCAGGATCGTGGCGTCGTCCTGGAGGCTGCCGTTCTGGTGGTTCATGATCGCCCGGGTCAGGCGACGGACCGTCTCGGCGAGGCCGAGGTCTCCTGCCGCTGCGCGCTCCAGGAAGTCGACGAGGCGCTGCCGGCCGAAGAAGTTCCCCGCCTCGTCGCGGGCCTCCTCCACCCCGTCGGTGTGCAGGGCCAGCCAGTCGCCCGGCTGCAGGGTGAACTCCCCGAGGGGGAGCCCGTCGTTCCCGGCGACCGGGAGACCGAACGGTGTGCGCCGTCCTCCCGAGAGTTCGGTGACCACGCGCGCGTTCCGCAGCACGACCGGGGCGGGGTGACCGGCCCCGAGGTAGCGCAGGCGCCCGGTCGTGAGGTCCAGGTGCAGCAGGACCCCCGTCACGAGCGCGTCGGGGAAGTGCGCGGCGAGGACGGCGTCGATGGCCGCGGCCTGGGCCTGCAGGCCGCCGCCCGCGCGGCGGGAGGTGCGGTAGGCCGCGAGCGTCGCGGAGGCCATCAGGCCGGCGTCCAGGGCGTGACCCATCGCGTCGAAGACGGCGAGGTCGACGTGGTCCGGGGCGAGGGCGTAGTCGAACACGTCGCCCCCCACGTCCGCCGCGGGTTCGAGCAGTCCGCTGACGCTGAACGACCGGGTCCGCGCGGTCAGCGGTGGGAGCAGTCGCCAGATCAGTTCTGCGGCCACCGACCGGGGGCGGGTCTGCCGGGTGGCGTCGACGGTGTCTCCCGTGGCCCCGGCGGCCGTGACGAGTCTCCCGACGAGCCGCGCCAGCACCTCGAACTCGTTGCGCAGCAGCGGGTCGAAGAGGTCGTGCCGGTCCAGGGGTGACGCGTCGAGGACGCCGGTGACCTGGGCGCCGTCGAAGACGGGGATCCACCAGCGCGGGTGCGGACCGGTCAGTGCGGTCTGGGTGCGCCCGCTGCGGAACGCCCGCCCGGGCAGGGTGCGTTCGATGAGGAGCGGCCCGCGGACGCGGTCCTCGCGGACGGGGTCGAACGGGACGAGGAGCCGGCGTTCGTCGTCCGCCAGGTAGATCACCAGGCGGACCCCGCGGCTGCGGCCGACCCGGTCGGCGATCAGCCCGAACTCGCCCGCCGAGGCCTGCTGCACGCTGTCCAGCAGCGTCGCCAGCGCGGTCCCGGCGCTGCGGGCCGCGCGGGGGCGGCGCGGACCGACGGGCACCAGCAACCCGGCGCTGCGTTCGGTCAGCCGCTGGTTGGCGGCGTGGGCCAGCAGGGTGCGGTCCCGGACCGGCAACGACTCACCGGCGAGGAAACCCTCCACCTCGTCCGGACCGAGCGACCCCCCGAGCGCGAAGAACGTCCGCCAGAGTTCCCCGAGGCTCAGGTCGGGGTGGGTGAGGGCCCGGCGCAGCGCTCGTCGCTGGGCCTCCTGCACCGGGTCGGGAGGTGCGGCCACCGAGCCGTTCACCGAGCCGTTCACGGCCGGCGGCGGGTCGCCGCGTCGACCAGGGCGCGGGCGACGACGTGGACGGGTCGGCCCTCGTGGGTGGCCAGGTCGAGGAGGACCTCGGTGGCGCGGTCCTCGTCGACGCGGTCGCGCTGGACGACGATCCCCCGGGCGGTGTTCACGACGTCGCGCTGCCGCAGCGCCCGCTTGAGGTCGGCGCTCAGGTGCCGTCCGCGTTCGGCGACCCGGGCCTCGGCCAGCAGCACCGCCGCCTGGGCGGCGGTGAGGCTGAGGACGCGTTCGCTGCGCAGGTCGAAGGCGTGGGGGGCGCGCCCGTAGACCTTGATCGCGCCCAGGACGTCGTCGCCGGCCACCAGTGGGACGCTCAGCAGCGACAGGAACCCCAGACCCTCCAGGTCGAGGGCCCACCGCGGCCACCGGGACTCGGTCCGCACGTCGTGGACGACCGTCCGGTGGCGACGGGCGACGGCCTCGAAGCACGGCCCCTGGCCGTCCCGGTACTGCAGTTCATCGGCACGCGCCGCGATCTCGTCACTGGCGGCGGTGGTGGAGGCGCGGCCCGCGGTGTCCAGGACCGTCACCGCGCAGGCGTCCGCCCCGGAGACCGTCTCCAGCACCAGTTCGGTCAGCAACGGCAGGACGACCTCGACGACCCCGCCGGTCAGCAGCGCACCGGTGCTGCGGGCGACGACGACGGAGAGTTCTTCGGTGGGGGACAGGAGGTCCACGGCAACACCTCGCGGGGTGGGAGAGCGGCCGCTCCTTCGACTCTGGGCTCAGGGTACTCGCAGAAACCCGTCGCACCAGTTGCGGGACCGGGTTGCGGTGGTGGCCGAACGTGCTGCCATGGAACCCGGTCCAACGGTGCGGCCTCCGGCTCTGCAGGAAGTTGAACGCGATGTCGCGTCCCGAGAACGCCCGGACGAACCCTGCGGACGAGCTCGCGCTCGTCCGCGCCCACGCGGTCGAGAACCGTGACGACCTGCTCGCCCACCTCACCGGCTGGGTGCGCATCCGCTCGGTGTCGGCCGACCCGGACAACTCCCCGGACATGATCCGTTCCGCGCACTGGCTGGCCGCCGTCCTGCGGGACACGGGTTTCCCGGAGGTCGAGGTGTGGCGCACCGAGGGAGCGCCGGCGGTCTTCGCCCGCTGGCACGCGGCCCCCGGGGCCCCGACCGTCCTCGTCTACAGCCACCACGACGTGCGCCCCGCCGAGGACGACCACTGGGAACAGACCCCGCCCTTCGAGCCCGCGCTGCGGGACGGGAAGTTGTGGGGCCGGGGTTCCTCCGACGCCAAGGGTCAGGTCCTGGCCCACGTCTGGGCGGTCCGCGCGCACCTCGCCGCGACCGGACGCGAGGCGCCGGCGGTCAACCTCACCGTGCTCGTCGAGGGCGAGGAGGAGTCGAGTTCGACCCACCTCGCCGAACTGCTCGAGGAGCGTTCGGCCGACCTGCGGGCCGACCTCGTCGTCCTCTCCGACACGATGACCTGGGCCAAGCCGTCCCCGGCCCTCTGCACCGGGGTCCGCGGGTCGCTCAGCGCCACCCTGGAGGTCCTCGGCCCCTACCGCGACGTCCACTCCGGCGCGGTGTCGGGCCCCGCCCCCAACCCGGTCGTGGAACTCGCCCGTCTGCTGGGGACCCTGCACGACGAGCACGGACGCATCACCCTGCCGGGGTTCTACGACGACGTCGAGGAACCCGACGCAGGGTTCCGCGACGCCCTCGCCCGGCTCCCCTTCGACGAGGCGGACTGGCTGCAGCGCAGCAGCACGCGCTCAGTCGGCGGTGAGGAGGGCTGGACGGTGCCGGAACGGCTCTACCTGCGCCCGGCGGTCGAGGTCACCTCCCTCCTCGCCGGGGACCCGGTCGGCCCGTCCCAGGGGGCGATCCCCGCGGTGGCCACGGCCGGCATCAGCTTCCGCACCGTCCCGGGACAGACCGTCGCGGGGGTGGCGGACCAGCTGCGCCGGTGGGTCGCCGAACGCATCAGCGACCGCGTCGGGTACCGGTTGCAGGTGTCGGAGGAGAGCGGTCAGGAGCCCTACGTCACCCCGGCCGACCTGCCGGCGCTGGCCGTCCTGCACCGCGCGGCCGAGGAGGGCTTCGACACCTCCGTCGCCTGGATGCGCAACGCGGGTGGGGCCCCGGCGGCGTTGATCTCCTCGACGCTGGGCATCCCCCTGGTGTTCTTCGGCACCGGCCTCCCGGAGGACAACTGGCACGACAGCGACGAGTCCGTCGACGTCGAGACCCTGCTCGCCGGGGTGGTCACGCTGGCCCGCTTCTGGTCCGGTCTGGCCGGGGCATGACCGCGCCGCAGGTCGTCCCGGCAGGAACCACCCTCGGGGTCGAGGAGGAGTTCCACGTGGTGGACCCGCAGACCCTCGCCCTGCTCGACGAACCGCGTCTCACCCGGGCCGCCCTGCACGGGGACCTGGGGCCGTCGGTCGATGCGGAGATCGCCACCACGCAGCTCGAGACGGCCACCGGGATCTGCCGGACCCTCGCGCAGCTGCGGGACGAGGTGCTGGCCCGGCGCGGCGACGCCGGGGCCGCCGCGGCGAGGTTCGGTGCGGTGGTGCTGCCCGCCTCGACCCACCCCTTCGCCCGGTGGCAGGACCAGCGGGTGACGGCCCGTCCCCGCTACCTGGGGCTGCTGCAGCGGTGGGGGGTCCTGGCCCTGCAGCAGGTGATCTGCGGGTGCCACGTCCACGTCGGGGTCCCCTCGCTGGACGTCGCGGTCGCGGTGTCCGACCGGGTCCGGCCCTACCTTCCCGTCCTGCTGGCGATGACCGGTAGTTCACCCTTCCACGACGGGGTGGACACCGGTTACGACAGCTACCGGACGCAGTGGTTCGCCCGCTGGCCCATCACGGGTGCGCCGGAGGAGATGGGGGACGCGGCAGGTTTCCGGCGGATCGTGGCGCAACTGCGACAGGCCGGTGTCGTCGACGACGCCTCCAACCTCTACTGGGACGTACGGCCCTCCGCCCACTACCCGACGCTGGAGTTCCGGATCGGCGACGTCTGCCCGCGCGTCGACGACGTCGTCCTGCACGCGGCGCTCTGCCGGTCGCTGACGCGGGTCCTGGCCGAGCGCGCGCAGCGGGGCACGCCGCCGCCCTCGCTGCGCCCCGAGGTGCTGCGGGCGGCACGGTGGCGGGCGGCGCGCTCGGGCCTGCAAGGGGGTCTCGTCGACCCCGTCACGGGTGACGTGCGGCCCGCGCACCGCGTGGTCGCCGACCTCCTGGGTGAACTGCGTGACGACCTCGAGCAGGCCGGGGAGCACGAGGAGGTCACGGCTCTCGTCGCCCGCCTGCTCACGGACGGGACGTCGGCCACCCGGCAGCGGGCGGTGTTCCACCGGACGGGCGAGTTGCCCGACGTCACCGCCTCCGTCCTGCGCGACGCGGCGACCCGACCGCTCGGGAGTGCCCCCCGGGCGGTCAGCCCGGGGACACGGTGATCACCGACCCGGAACCCACCTGTCGGACGCACGGCGGACGTGCCATCATCGGGTCTGCGTCCAACAGCGGGAATGCACTCCGATCGACCCTGGAGTCATCTCGCGATGTCCACCACGACCGGCGCCACCGCCCCGCACCCGATGCCTGCGCGCATCCCGTCCACCGTCCGCACCGCGCCACCGAGCCGGGAACGGGCCGAGGAACCGTCCGGCTTCGACGCGCTGGAGGTGGACCTCGAGCAGACGGCGGTCCTCCTGCAGTTGGCCCAGCTCGCGCAACTCCCCCCGGAGGAGCTCTGCGGTCGGGACCTGCTGTCGCGGCTGGTGACGGTGGCCGGACGGGCGCTGCCGACCGCCGACTGGTGCAGCATCGCGCTGGGTGACCCCCGCGCCCCGCGCGACGCGGCGGCGGACTCCCGCACCGCGCAGCTCGCCGACGGTCTGCAGAGCCGTGCAGGGGAGGGTCCCGGCGTCGACGCCTTCGCCCACGGCGTTCCGGTGCTCGTCCAGCACGTCGGTCAGGACCACCGGTGGCCGCGGCTCAGCGTGCTGTCCGGGGCGCTGCCGGTGCGCGCCGGGTTGTCGGTGCCGATCACCGTGAACGCCGTTCCCAACGGGACCCTGAACGGCGAGGTGATCGGTGTGCTCAGCTACCACGGCGCGCAGCCGGGCGCCTTCGACTCCGCCGACGACCTCGATCTCGGTCTCACGGTGACCGCCGCCGCGGCGACCGTCCTCGGGGCGCGGGCACAGGTCGAGGCGTTGCAGCAGGAGGTGCAGAACCTGCGGACGGCCATGACCAGTCGCGCGTCCATCGAGCAGGCGAAGGGGATGGTCGCGGCGTGGTTGTCGTGCGGTCTGGAGGAGGCGTTCGAGGTGATGTCCCGGTTGAGCCAGGACCGCAACGTCAAGCTCCGCGACCTGGCCGCCCTGCTGGTGCGCGACCCGCTCTCCACCGGACTGCGCGAGCTCCTCGTCACGTACCGAGCGTCGTCCCCGCGCCCGCGCAGCCGGGGACCCCGGGGGTGACCGGACGCCGGCCGGCCCTCAGCCCCGGACGACGCGCAGCACCTCCATCGACGGGTCGGCCGCGTCGGGGACCAGCATCCCCGCGGCCACCCCGCTGGCGAGGTACTCGACCGCCTCCCGGGTGATGACCTCCCCGGGGACCAGGACCGGAACGCCCGGTGGGTAGGGACTGACGACCTCGGCCGACACGCGGCCCACCGCGCGGTCGCGGGGCACCTCCTCGGCGGGAGCGAAGAACGCCTCGCGCGGCGTCATGACGCTCTCCACCGCCAGACCCGCCCGCGAGGGCAACCGGACGGAGGGTCCGCCGCCGATCCCGTCGGCTTCCGCGACCATGCGGCGCAGCGAGCGCAGGAGGACCTCCTCCGTGGCGTCGTCGTCGGCGTGGGTGAGGCGGGCACCGATGCGGCAGGTGTCCGCCGAGCCGACGTCGACGTGGCAGGCCGCCCGCAACCAGTCACCGGCCTGGAACCCGGTGATCCCGAGCGGCCGGACGTCGACGGTCACGGCCAGCGGGTCCAGGTCGAAGGCTCCCCGGGGGCGCACCACCTCCCGGCCCATGACCCGCAGGCCGGGGAGGCCGTCGACCTCGGCGCGCACGCGGTGGGCCCGCCGCAGCGCCGACCCCAGGAGTTCCTCACCCTGCTCGACCATCTGCCGACGCCAGCCGTCGAGGCTGGCGTACACGAGGGGGGACGAGCTCGTGGTGCCGAGCAGGTCCTCGCGTTGCCTGAGGACCACGGGGTCGACCCGGTCACCCTTGAGGTGGAAGACCGAACTCTGCTCGATGGCCGATCCCATCTTGTGCACGCTGGTGACGACCAGGTCCGCTCCCGCGTCCACGCCCCACGCGGGAAGATCGCCGTGGAAGGGCAGGTGCGCGCCCCAGGCCTCGTCGACGATCAGCGGGACGTCGAACTCGTGGCACACCTCGGCGACGCCCGCGATGTCCGCGCAGGTGCCCCAGTCGGTGGGGGTGATGAGGAGCATGCCCTTCGCCTCGGGCTGGAGTTCCAGCGCACGACGCACGTCGGCCGGCTCCGGGGGGTGCGCGAGGTGGAGGTCGTCGTCGAAGTGCGGGTGCACCCACACGGGGTCGATGCCCGAGAGGATCACCCCCGCGATGACGGACTTGTGCGCGTTGCGGGAGACGAGCAGCTTCTCCCCGGGACCGGCCACGGACATCATCGCCGCCTTGACCGACAGGGAACTCCCGCAGGTCGAGAAGAACGTGGTGTCCGCTCCGACGGCGTCGGCCATGAGTTCCTCGGCCTGGCTGACGACACCCTGGGACTCCCGGCGGTCGTCGAGCCCGTCGAGGGTCAGGATGTCGCACGCGAACGTCCCCCGGCCCATCACCTCGAGCACGCGCGGGTCCACGCCGCGACCTTGCTTGTGCCCGGGGGGTCCGAACACCACGTCCCCGCGGCGGTGGAATTCCGCGATGGCCTGCAGCACAGGCACCCGCGAGTGGTCCGCGCTCACGGCAGCCCCACCTCCAGGGCGCACACGGCCTCGAGCGGGACCGCCGTGGGTTCGAGTTCCAGCGCCACCTGCAGGTAGACCTCCCGGTCCTCGACGGCGACGGGAACTCCCGTCAAGCTGGTCCCGTCGTCGAGCCGGACGGTCAGGGCGTCCGCCGATCCCGGGTGGACGCGGATCTCCTCGGCGGCGTCACGCAGACGTTCCACGATCTGAGCTTGCATCACGGCTGTTCCCCGGGGGCTCGGGCGGGAAGTTCCCCCGCCTCGTGCGCTGCGCCTGGTTCGGCAGCGGTGGCGGACCACACCGAGGTCGGTTCGACCCTGGACGTGGTCCTCGCCCCATCGTGCCCAGGTCCGGTGGGACCGGCAACCGCACCGGACTCGAGAGGGGCACTTGCCTCCGGGGACCGGGACGACCATGCTGGTTCCGTGCTCCCGGTGGACCACCCGCCGGAGTGATCGTCTGCAGCCACGCGGACCCCCTGCCCACAGCCCAGGACGAGCCGTGACGACTGCGCCGACCGAACCCACCACCCGTCAGCCCCGCGAGGTTCCCGTGCCGCCGCGGCGCGGGTCGGTGCTGGCCCGGTGGTTGTCCAGCACCGACCACAAGGTGATCGGCAACCTCTACTTCGTGACCGCGTTCGTGTGGTTCCTGCTGGGCGGAGTTCTCGCCCTGCTGATCCGGGCGGAACTGTGGGAGCCCGGCATGCAGGTGTACGCGACGAAGAACGAGTACAACGCGTCCTTCACCATGCACGGGACGATCATGTTGCTGCTGTTCGCGACGCCGTTGTTCGCGGCCTTCGCCAACGCGATCATGCCGTTGCAGATCGGGGCCCCCGACGTCGCCTTCCCGCGGTTGAACATGCTGTCCTACTGGCTGTACCTGTTCGGTGGCGCCATCGCCGGGGCGGGATACCTCGTGCCGGGCGGCCCCGCCACCTTCGGCTGGACGGCCTACGCTCCGTTGTCCGACCAGGTCCACAGCGCGGGACTCGGGGGCAACTTCTGGGTGATGGGTCTGGCCCTCTCGGGGTTCGGGACGATCCTCGGTGCGGTCAACTTCATCACCACGATCCTCTGCATGCGCGCTCCCGGCATGACGATGTTCCGAATGCCGATCTTCACCTGGAACGTCCTCCTCACCAGCGTGCTGGTCCTCATGGCGTTCCCGGTGCTCGCGGCCGCGCTGCTCGCGCTGGCCGCGGACCGCATCCTCGGGGCCCACGTCTTCGAGGCCGCGAACGGCGGGCCGCTGCTGTGGCAGCACCTGTTCTGGTTCTTCGGGCACCCGGAGGTCTACATCATCGCCTTGCCGTTCTTCGGCATCGTGACCGAGATCTTCCCGGTGTTCAGCCGCAAGCCCGTGTTCGGCTACAAGGGTCTCGTCTTCGCGACGATCTCCATCGCCGGCCTCTCGGTGACGGTCTGGGCCCACCACATGTTCGCCACGGGCAAGGTCCTGCTGCCGTTCTTCTCGTTCATGACGATGCTCATCGCGGTCCCGACGGGGGTGAAGTTCTTCAACTGGATCGGCACGATGTGGCGCGGCACGCTGACCCTGGACACCCCGATGCTGTGGGCGGTCGGGTTCCTCGTGACCTTCCTGTTCGGCGGACTGACCGGGATCATCCTGTCCGCGCCGCCGCTGGACTTCCAGTTGCACGACTCCTACTTCGTCGTGGCCCACTTCCACTACGTCGTCTTCGGGACCGTCGTCTTCGCGATGTTCGCGGGCTTCTACTTCTGGTGGCCGAAGCTGACCGGGAGGATGCTGCACGAGGGCTGGGGCAAGCTGCACTTCTGGATGCTGTTCGTCGGGTTCCACACAACGTTCCTCATCCAGCACTGGCTGGGTGCGGCCGGGATGCCGCGTCGCTACGCGGACTACCTCCCGGGGGAGGGGTTCCAGAGCATGCACCAGATCTCGTCGCTGGGTTCCTTCCTGCTGGGTGCCTCGATGCTCCCGTTCCTGTGGAACGTCTACCGCACCGCGCGCCACGGCGAGCGGGTCACCGTGGACGATCCGTGGGGTTTCGGGATGTCGATGGAGTGGGCGACGTCCTGCCCGCCGCCGCGGCACAACTTCACCTCGCTGCCCCGGATCCGGTCGGAGCGTCCGGCGTTCGACCTGCACCACCCGCAGGTCGTCGGTCACGACACGCACGACGCGGCGAAAGGGCTCCTCGGTGGCGTCTACGGAGCCGCGGACCTGCACGCGCGCGAGGAGGACGTCGGACCGGGCTCACCCCAGTCGCGCGACTGAACCTCCGCTCGTGACGTTCACCGGTCCAGCGTCGGCTCCGCTCCGGGACGGGACCGACGGCAGGTCCGCAGGGACCGCGCGACCAGGGCCGGTCGTCGGGGTGGATGACCTCGCTCAGTCGCCGCGTCAGGGGCGCGCCCGAATCCTCGATGTGGAGCGGCGCCGCGCACTTCGTGTCCTGGACCACCCGCGCACTGCGCAGGTCCAGCTCCGCTGCGGGAATGGCCGGAGGATCCGCCCGCACTCCTCGCTCGTCGACCGGACCGTGGACGTCCTGGCACCTGCCTGAGATGGACGTGGGGAACGCCGCCGTCGCGGTTCCGTCCGCGGCCCCGACGGGGAGGTGGTGGCGACCCGCGGCGCTGACCGTCGCCGCGGCGGGGTCTCCCGCGCGTTGCGTTCCGGAGAACGGCTCAGGCCGTCGCCCCGCCGGGACGGGCCGAGGCGACGAGCATCTCCAGACCCATCTCGAAGGCGCGCGTCGCCACCGGGTCGTGCGGGTCCTCGTCGGCCAGGGTCGCGAACGCCGCGGTGAACGTGGGGAAGGCGGCCTCCTGGCCGGTGGGGTCGAAGACGACGCTCGGCCCGGACATGTCGAGGACGCTGCCGAGGACGAAGGACTCGAACGCCGTCAGCAGGGGCAGCACGTCGCGCTCGGGCCAGCCGACGGCTGCGGCGGCCACCGCGAAGTCCTCGTACTGGGCCAGCAGGACGGGGGCCGAGGCACGCTCCGTCATGAGCAGCGGTATCGCCCGGGGGTGGCGCGCGAAGGCGCTGCGGTAGGAGCGGGCCCACGCGCGCAGGCCGTCCTCCCAGGGCAGGGACCGCAGCGGTCCCGAGTCGATCCGCGCGGAGACCAGGGCCCGCACGTCCTCGATCATGGCGGCGCGGTTGGGCACGTGGTTGTACAGCGAGGCGGGGTTGACGGCCAGACGGGCGGCGACCCCGCGGATGCTGGCGGCCTCGGGGCCCTGGCTGTCGATGAGGGCGAGCGCCGTCCGGGTGATCAGTTCACGGTTGAGCAGTGGACGCGTCGGTCTGGCGATGGGCACCTCCTGGGAAGGCGCCGAGCCTACGCGTCACGGGCGGTCAGCCTGCTCGGAACCCTGGCCGTCGGAAAACAAACGGTGTATGTTTCCCGCCGTGGACACGAGGCCCTTCACCGTCGTCGAGGCGAGCATCGAGCAGCTGCGGGACGCCCTCGCCGCGGGCACCGTCACCAGCGTCGAACTGGTGGCCCGCTACCTGAACCGCATCGGCCACCACGACCGTTCCGGCCCCCGGTTGAACTCCGTCCCGGTGCTCAACCCCGCCGTCTTCGACGAGGCGCGGGCCTCCGACGAGCGCCGCGCGCGCGGTCGGGAACTCGGGCTCCTCGACGGGATCCCCTTCACCGCCAAGGACTCCTACCAGGTGAAGGGGTTGCCCGTCGCCAGCGGTTCTCCCGCCTTCGCCGACCTGGTGGCCCGCGACGACGCCTTCGCCGTCGCGCGGTTGCGGGCCGCGGGGGCGGTGTTCCTCGGCCTCACGAACATGCCGCCGATGGCGGCCGGCGGGATGCAGCGGGGCGTCTACGGACGGGCCGAGTCGCCCTACAGCGCCGACCACCTGACCTCCGCCTTCGGCTCCGGGTCCTCCAACGGCTCCGGCACGGCGACGGCGGCCAGCTTCGCCGCCTTCGGTCTGGGGGAGGAGACCTGGTCGTCCGGACGGGCGCCGGCCTCCAACAACGCCCTCGTCGCCTACACCCCCTCACGCGGGGTCGTCTCGGTGCGCGGCAACTGGCCGTTGGTCCCCACGATGGACGTGGTCGTCCCGCACACGCGGTCGGTGCGCGATCTGCAGCACGTGCTGGACGTGGTGGTCGCCGACGACCCCGACCCCTCCGGGGACCTGTGGCGCACCCAGCCGTGGATCGACCTGCCCCGCCCCTCGCAGGTGCGCCCGCCGTCGTTCGCCGACCTCGAGGACCTGCCGTTGGCCGGACTGCGCCTGGCCGTTCCGCGCATCTACGTCAACGCCGACCCGGACACCAGGCACCCGATCCGCACCCGCGACAGCGTGATGCGGTTGTGGGCCGACCTGCGCACGGACCTCGAGGCCGCCGGCGCGGAGGTGGTCGAAACCCCCTTCCCGGTCGTGGACAACTACGAGGAGCTCCACGCCGGGGACCGCGACTTCGTCGACCGGGGTTTCGTCAGCCAGCAGTTCCTGCACGACGAGATCGGCGACCTCTCGGTCTGGGCGATGGACGACTTCCTGCGCCGCAACGACGATCCGACCCTGAACCGGCTCGCCGACGCCGATCCCGCGCGCATCGTCCCCGCCCCGCCCGGCGCGCTCGAGGACCGCTACGGGGTGTTCGCGTTCGACCTCGCCTACGACATCGCCGGGTACGTCGACCGCGCCCGGCAGGAGGAGTGCGACTGGCGCACCATCGAGAGCCTCGAGGAGGGGTTGCGCGGGCTGGAGCACACCCGCCGCGTCGACTTCGAGGACTGGCTCACCGCCGAGGGTTTCGACGCCGTGGTCTTCCCGGCGGCCGCCGACGTCGGGCCCGCCGACGCCGACGTGAACCCCGCGTCGGCCGACCTCGCCTGGAGCAACGGCGTGTGGGTCTCCAACGGCAACCTCGTGCCCCGTCACCTCGGCATCCCGACCGTGACCGTGCCGATGGGCACGATGGCCGACACGGGGATGCCCGTCGGCCTCACCATCGCCGGCCCCGCCTACAGCGACACCCGGCTTGTCCAGCTGGCCGCGGCCGTCACCGCCCTCCGCGAGCGCCGGACGAGCCCGCCACGCACCCCGGAACTGCCGGACGAGGCGGTGTTCGCGGTCGCCCGGCCCGTCGCGACGGGGGAGCTCGCCGTCACCGTGGACGAGGTGCGCCTCGACGCCGACGGAGTCGTGCGCTTCTGCGCGACCGTGGTCGGCGGGGAGAGCTTCGAACACGCGGCCTTCGTCGACGGGGTGCGCGTCGCCTCGACGTCGGAGCGAGGTCGCCTGCAGGGCACAGCGCAGGTCGACGCCGGAGCCCACCGCGCGCCCGTCAGCGACTGGCTCGCCCCGTTCGGGCCCCTCGTCGTCGTCCTGGTGCGCGACGGGTCGGGCGCGGTCGCGGGTGCCGTCGCGACGACACCGCTGTCACCGCTGTGAACGCCCACCCGTCCCGTCCTGCCCCCGAGGGAGACGCCGTGTCCGAGGTCTTCGACTACTTCGCCCAGGTCGACCTGCCCACCCCGACGCTCACCGACGACGAGGTGCGCCGTCACGTCGCCGAGGTGTTCGGGGTCGAGGTCGACGTGCGATCCCTCGGGAGCCAGCAGGACCAGAACTTCCGGCTGTTCCCCCGGGGCTCGAGCGAGCCGCTGGGGGTCCTCAAGCTCAGCAACCCGGTGTTCAGCGAGTCCGAGATCGAGATGCAGGACGAGGCCGCGGCCGTCGTCGCGCACCGCCATCCCCGCCTGCGCGTGCCGCGTCTCGTCGACGGTCCCCGCGGGGTGATGTCGGCGTGGTGGGACACGACGGGCGGACGTCTGCACGCGCGGGTCATCGAGAACGTCTCCGGGCGGACCCTCATGGGCTCGAGGTACCTGTCCCCGCCCGTCGTCGAGGCGATGGGGCGACTCGCCGCCGCCGTCAGCACCGCCCTGTCCGACTTCACCCACCCGGCGCAGACCCGGGTGCTGCAGTGGAACCTGCGCCACGCGGACCGGGTCGTCGACACCCTCCTCCCGCTCGAACCGGACGCCGCGGTGCGTGCGGTCGTGGGGGCGGCCGCCGCGCAGGCGCGCCACGCGCTGGCCCCGGTGGCCGCGGGACTCCCGGTGCAGGCCGGGCACTTCGACGTCACCGACGACAACGTGCTGCGGCCCGAGGGTGGGGTCGTCCCCGACGCGGTGATCGACTTCGGCGACGTGTGCGCGTCGTGGCGGGTGGGCGAGATCGCGGTGACGGTGTCCTCGACCCTGCACCACGACGGCGCCACGCCCGAGAGCGCGCTGACCGCCGTCCGCGCCTTCGACCGCGACCGTCCGCTGGACGACGACGAGATCACCGCCCTGTGGCCGCTGGTGGTCCTGCGCGGTGCGGTGCTGGTCCTCAGCGGCCGGGCCCAGGTGCGCCTGGACGAGCAGAACTCCTACGCCTCCGACGCCCTCGACCGCGAGTTCCGCATCCTGGAACAGGCCACGTCGGTACCGCTCGCCGTCCTCACCGCCGCGACCCGCGCGGCGCTCGGACGACCGGTGGCGCCGGAACCGGCGTGGGTGGGGGACACCCTCCTGCCTCACGTCACGCACCGGGTCGAACTCGACGCCTCGACCGAGTCGCCGCTGAACGACGCCGGTGCCTGGCTCGACGCGTCGACCCTCGAGACCGCCGCCCTGGCGGCCCTCGACGCCGGCGCCGAGATCGTCACCGTGCCCGCCTGGCGACCGGTCGTCACCGGCGCCCTGCCGCCGCCGGCCGGCACGGCCGAGACCGTGTCCACCGGCGTGACCGTGTGGCTGGCCCGACCGACGGCTCTCGGGGTGGGTTCCGGTGAGGTCAGCCGGAGCGCGCAGTCGCTCCGCTGGACGTCGGCGGGAGGGACCGTCACCGTCACCGGAGAACTCGGGAACGACGGGTCAGGAGTGCTCCCCGCCCGCACCCGACTCTTCGTGCAACGTTGCGCCGCAGGACAGGACCCGTCACCGGCGCGGGTGACACCGCGGCTCGCGCGGGCGTGGCGGGCGGTCGTCGGTGATCCCGGGGCGGCGATCGGCGTCCCCTCCGAGGGAGAGCGCGGGGGAACCGGCGACGACGTCCTGCGCCGCCGGCACCGCGTGCTCGCCGAGGTGCAGGAGCACTACTACGCGGTGCCCCCGCAGATCGAGCGGGGTTGGCGCGAGTTCCTCCTCGACGTCGACGGCCGCGTCCACCTCGACATGGTGAACAACGTCGCGTCGGTGGGCCACGCGCACCCCCGCGTCGTCGCTGCGGCGGCCCGTCAGATGCAGTTGCTGAACACCAACTCCCGGTTCCACTACCGAGCCATCACCGACTACGCCGAGCAGTTGTCCGCGACGCTGCCCGACGGGCTCGACACGGTGTTCTTCGTGAACTCCGGTTCCGAGGCCACCGACCTGGCCGTCCGGCTCGCGATGGCGTCCACCGGACGTCCCGACGTCGTCGCGATGCGCGAGGCGTACCACGGCTGGACCTACGCCAGCGACGCGGTGTCGACGTCGATCGCCGACAACCCGAACGCCCTCTCTTCGCGCCCCGCGTGGGTGCACACCGTCGACGCGGCGAACTCCTACCGCGGGCGTCACCGGGGCGCGGACGCGTGGCGCTACGCCCCGGAGGCCGTGGCCGTCATCGACGGGCTCGCGGCCGGCGGACGTCCGCCGGCAGGGCTGATCTGCGAGCCGTACTTCGGCAACGCGGGCGGGGTCGCACTGCCCGAGGGGTACCTGGAGCAGGTCTACGCCGCGGTGCGCCGCCACGGTGGTCTCGCCATCGCCGACGAGGTGCAGGTGGGTTTCGGACGCCTGGGGGAGTGGTTCTGGGGTTTCCAGCAGCAGGGTGTCGTGCCCGACGTGGTGGCGGTGGCGAAGTCCATCGGCGCCGGCCATCCGCTGGGGGCGGTGATCACCCGCCGGGAGATCGCCGACCGCTACCGCACGCAGGGGTACTTCTTCTCCTCCACCGGCGGGTCGCCCGTCTCGGCCGTGGTCGGCTCGGCCGTGCTCGAGGTGATCCGGTCGGAACGCCTGCAGGACAACGCCCGCGAGGTGGGCGCGCACCTGAAGCAGCGGCTGGAGGACCTCGGCCGCGAGCACGACCTCGTCGGCACCGTGCACGGTTCCGGCCTCTACCTCGGCGTCGAGTTCGTGCGTGACCGCACCACCCTCGAACCCGCCACCGAGGAGACCGCGGCCATCTGCGACCGCCTGCTGGAACTCGGGGTCGTCATGCAACCCACCGGCGACCACCTCAACGTCCTGAAGGTCAAACCACCCCTGTGCGTCTCGCGGGCGTCGGTCGATGTGTTCGCCGACGCGCTGGGACACGTCCTGAGGACCGGCTGGTGACCGCCGGGCACGCGAACACCGACGTCCCCGAACCGAGAGGAGCTGTCATGTGGCAGATGCCCGCTGAGACCGATCCGCACGAGCGCACCTGGATGGCGTTCCCCCGCGAGGGGTTCACCCTCGGCGACGGGGCGCAGACCCGGGAGGATGGGTACCGGGCCTGGACCGACGTCGCCCACGCGGTGGCGCAGTTCGAACCCGTGACGATGGTGGTCGACCCGAGCGAGACCGCCCGGGCCCGGCGCACGCTCGACCCGGCCGTGGAGATCGTCGAGGCCCCCCTCGACGAGTTCTGGATGCGCGACGTGGGTCCGACCTTCGTGCTCGACCGCGATCGTCCGGCAGTTCTCGGCGCCGTCGACTGGATCTTCAACGGGTGGGGTGCCCCGGACTGGGCGGAGTGGCAGAAGTCCGCGGACATCGCCCGGGTCGTCGCCGAGCACGTCGGCGCCGAGGTCGTCGACTCCCTGCTGGTCGCCGAGGGTGGCGGTCTGCACGTCGACGGCACCGGCACGGTGTTGCTGACCGAGACCGTGCAGCTCGATCCCCGGCGGAACCCGTTCGCGGACCGGAGGCGGGTCGAGGCCGAGATGGCGCGCACCATCGGTGCGACGCAGGCCGTCTGGCTCTCGCGCGGTCTCACCCGGGACTACGACGAACTGGGCACCCGGGGTCACGTCGACATCGTCGCCACCTTCGCCGCGCCCGACCACGTGCTGGTGCACCACCAGCGGGACGAGGCACACCCCGATGCCGCCGTGTCGCGCCAGTGCCGGGCGGAACTGCAGGCGGCCTTCGAGAGGATGGGCCGCGCGGTCACCCTCACTGATCTACCCGCCCCGGCGACGCTGCGCGACGGGACGGGCCCCGTCGACTGGAGCTACATCAACCACCTCGTCGTCAACGGCGGGGTGGTGGCCTGCGGTTTCGGCGAACCCGAGGCCGACGCCCGCGCCCGCTCGATCCTGGGCGAGGCCTACCCGGGCCGCACCGTCGTCACCGTCGACGCCCGCCCCCTGTTCGAACGCGGCGGCGGCGTCCACTGCATCACCCAGCAGCAACCCCGGACGACCGGACCGGCTCAGTGAGCCGCGGCGGTGCTCCTCGTCTCCAATGACGACAGGTCGATCGACCGGGACGGCCGCGCCAGGGACGGGAAGCGCTCGCGGAGGAACTCCTCGCTGCGCTGAGCGGCGTCGCGGTGCACCGGGTCGTGGTCGTAGAGTTCCACGCTGATCCAGCCCTCGTACCCGTCGGCCAGGACCCGGCCCACGGCGTCGAAGTCGACGTCCCCGTCTCCGGGAACGAGGTGCGCGTGCACGCGGTCGGCGATGTCCTCCACCTGCAGGTGACGGGTGATCGGGAGGTGGCGGGAGAGTGAACCCAAGGCGTCCTCCTCCTCCACGACGCAGTGTCCGAGGTCCTGGCTGAGCCAGAGGTCCGGGCTCGCCGTCCGTTCCAGCACGACCGCGACGTCGGCGTTCGTCCGGCAGTGGAACCCCGGTTCGGGCTCGATGCCCAGGACGGTGCTGCCGCGGGGGAGGCCCGCTGCGTCGAGGGTTTCGTGCAGCGTGTCGAGCAGGACGGTCAGGGCCTCGTCCAGCCACGCGTCGGCCTGGGCCGCAGCGACCTCGGGACGCCGCCTGCCGGTGGAGAACACCACGAGCGGAACTCCGACGAGAACCCCGATGCGCACGCTGCGCTGCAACAGGTCCAGCCGACGGGCCCGTTCCGCGGGGTCGGGATCCACGAGCGCGGGTTCGAAGGCCTCCTCGCTCAGGAGGTGCGGGTCCCCGGTGGCCAGGCTGCACGCGACCATGCCGGTCACCGCGAGGGTTTCGCGCAGGCGGTCCGCGTCGGTGGCGGAGAACGTCCACGGGTCGACGTGCTGGGCGTTGAGCGAGAGTTCGATGCCGTCGTACCCGCGGTCGGCCAGCGTCCGGACGGCGTCGTCGAGGCTCACCGAGCGCAAACCGTTCGCGTTGTAGGCGAGACGGGCGCGCGAGGTCGAGGGGGTCAGGGAGGTTTCGGGCACAGGTGCTCCTCGTGGTCGCGTGAGTCGCGGTGGAGGGGAAGAGTCAGATCAGCCTGGCAGCGGTCTCGGTGCTGCGCCCGACGACGATACGCACGATCTGACCGAGTGCGCTTCCGGAGTCACAGGACGTGAGAATCGTCACGGGGAGTCCGGTGTGCGGACTCCCGGGGAGCGGGGCACAGTGACGCCGTGCCGTTCACCGTGCCGAGCGCAGGAGCTCGAACCCGCCGATGACCCTTCCTCGACCCGTCTCCGTTGCGGGGCCCGACCCCGCAAACTCTAGTTCCCCCGCAGGTCCGGTGGTGGAACCCTCCACGCTGCAGCTCCTGCGGGAGGTGGCGGACGTGAAGCGCCTGCGCGACGCCCGGGGACCGGGTTCCCTCGCCGACCGCGCGTTCGTCCGGTCCTGGCGCGTTCTCCTGCAGGACTGGTCGGTGGAGCACGTCCTGGCCCTGGCCCTGCGGGAGGTGGCCCACGCCCTGGTCGCGGCCCGTCTCGCCGGGGTCGACGCCGGCGTCCTGGCCACGGCCGGTCTGGACCGGGGTGAACGTCTGCTCGTGCTGCAGCGCGCCTTCGACGCCGTCACGGCGACCGCCGAGGGCGGTTTCGGTGACCTCGCCGACTTGCGCTCCGCGCTGGACCCGGACCCGTTCGCGGAGGAGCTCCTCCCCGCCGCACCGGCCTTCGTCGACGCTCTGGTCCGGCAGCCGCGAGCCGGGGCCACCCACCCGGTGCTGCCGCGCGTGGTCGTGGAACCCCCCGAGAGCCACGGCGACCACTGCTTCGTCACCGCGGTGTACTCCGCGCTCGTCGCACCGCGCTTCGACGTGGGGCGCGGCGAGGCGTTCCTCGTCGCACTGGCTCACCACCTGCCCAACGGCGACCTCCCCGACGCCGGGTTCGGGGGCGAGGTCCTGCTGGGGGAGCACTACCTGCGCGTGCTGGCGGCCCTGGAGCAGCGCTCCCTGCAGCAGCTGCCGCAGGGCCTCGCGGAGCGCCTGCGGGTGCTGCTGCCGCAGCGCGAGACCACCGACACCCCCGTGGGGCGGGTCTTCAACACCGCTGACGTCCTGGACCGCGTGCTGCAGGTCCACCACCACGCCCGCGAGGCGGCGTTCACCGCCGCCCAAGCGCTCGACGACCTGGACATCGTCCACCCCGGCACCGTCCAGCAGTTCCAGCTCGGTGTCCTCGCGGGCGCCGGCATCCCGGTGCGCTGAGCACCCCGTCCACCGAGGAGTCCCGTGAACACCCCTGACGAACTGCACGACGGCGAGCGGACCGGCTGGGTCATCGCCGGAGCGGGCTGGGTCGCCCGCGACCACATGGCCCCCGCCCTGGCCTCGTCGGCCACCAGCCGGGTCGTCGCCGTCGTCGACCGTGACCTGGGGGCGGCGACCGCCCTCGCGGCTCGCTTCCCGGGCGCGCAGGCGCACGACGACCTGGCCACGGCCTTCGCCACCCCGGGGGCGCAGATCGTCTACGTCGCCACCCCGAACCACGCCCACCGCGAGGTCGCGCTGGCCGCGGCCGACGCGGGGTTGGCCGTCCTGTGCGAGAAGCCGCTCGCGGCGAGCCTGGAGGACGCCGCGGCGCTGGTCGCCGGGTGCGAACGCGCCGGAGTGGTGGCCGCGACGGCCTTCGACCAACGGTTCCACCCCGCCCACGAGGTGATGGCCGAGTTCATCGCCCGGGGCGACCTGGGCACCGTCACGGCCGTCCGCATCGTCTACGCGTGCTGGTTGCCGCCCGGGTGGGCTCCGCCCGGCAGCACCACGGGTGACAACTGGCGCGTCGACCCCGTCCGGGCCGGTGGCGGGGCCTACATCGACCTCGCCCCGCACGGTCTGGACCTCGTCGGCACCCTGCTGGGCGAGGACGTGTCCACGGCCACCACCCACGTGCAGCACCGCGTCCACGACTACGCCGTCGACGACGGTTCCGTCCTCGTCGGCAGCACCCCCTCCGGGGTGCTGGTGACGATCTCGAACTCGTTCAACACCGTCGAGACCCTGCCGCGCCGTCGGCTCGAGATCGTCGGTACCGCCGGGCAGCTCGTCGCCAACGACACCATGGGACAGGACGCCGGTGGCCGCGTGGAGTTCATCGACGCCGCCACGGGTGCGTCCCGCGACCTGGAGTTCGACACCACCACCTCGCCGTTCACCGGCGAACTGCGGGCCCTGGAGGCCGCGGTCACCGGCGGGGAGGACTGGCGCTTCCCGATGTCGCGCGACCTGCGCCTGCTGAACCTGCTGCACGACGCCCTCGGCGTGGACGTTCCGCCGTCGCGTCCGGCCCCGGAGAACCGACCCGTGGAGGCACGAGCATGACCGGACCCGACGACGCCCACGCGATGCGCGGTGTCCGCGCCGCGGAACTGGCGCCCCTGCCCACCCGGGCCCACCGCGAGCACCGTGCCTACTCCTGCACGAACTGCGGCCACTGGCAGCGCTGGTTCGCGCACACCCCGCCGCCGTCGTGCCCGGTGTGTTCCGACGTCCGCAACGCACTGCCCGTCGACGGGTTCGAGTTCCTGCGCGAGACCGAGGTCGACGCGCTCGTGACGACGTCCTGGCGCGAGGCCGTACCGGGGGTCACCGAGTTCTGGTGCGACCCCGTCGTGGGGCTCGGGTCGCACGGCTGGGTGCTGGAGACCTCCGACGGCCTGCTCGGCTTCGAGGCCGCCCCGTGGTACTCCGCCGACGCGCTGGCCGAACTGCGCCGCCGTGGTGGCCTGCGCGTCCTGGCCTCCAGCCACGTGCACGGTTTCGGTGGGTTGTGGCAGTTGCAGGACGAACTCGACCCGCCGGTCGTCGCCGTCGGCGTCCACGACCTCACCTGGACCAAGGCCTTCCGCGTGACCTGGCCGGCCGACGACCGGACCGAGCTGGCAACCGGGATCACCCTGCACCGCACCGGGGGGCACTTCCCCGGGCACAGCGTCCTGCACGACGCCGATCGGGGACTGTTCTTCTGCGGCGACTCCCTCAAGATCGACCTCGACGAGGATGGCAACGCCGCGGCGCTGAGCGCCCACAAGGCGTTCCACGCGCAGATCCCGCTGTCCCGGGCCGAGTTGCGCAGCATGCGCGAGATCGTCGGGCAGCTGGAGTTCGACACCGTCTTCAGTCCCTTCGAGTTCGCGCGCGGGGTCACCACGGCCCACGTCGTGGCCCTCGTCGACCACATGCTCGCCAACCCCCCGTCGGCGTCTCCGGTGCCGATGGACCTGCTGACCAGGACCGTGGAGGTCTTCGCGTGACCGCACCCCGTCGCCTGACCGTCGACCACCCCGTCCAGGAGGGGCAGGACCACCTCGCGACCGAACGCTTCCGCGACGTCCTGGGGGAGCGCGACCGCTTCCAGTTCCCGACCTACCGCCTGGACACCGTCGGCATCCCCTCGTGGTGGACGATCGCCGCGACCGGCGACGCCGGGGTGGCCGCCATCGGCCACGGGTACGGTGGCACCGACGCCGACGCCCGGCGCTCCAGCTGGGGCGAGTCCGCGGAACTGGGTCTGCTGCGCCGCACCGTGGCCACCCTGGAGCACCGGCGCGCCACGCGGAACGAGCTGGTCGCCGAACTCGGAGCCGACGCCGTCCTGGACCCGCCGGCGGTGTGCCTGGACGCCGGCGCGCCCTACACGCCCGACGTGACGCTGAACTGGCTGCCGTTGCAGCGCTACGGCACGGGGGAGCGCGTCTGGGCCCCCGCCGACGTCGTGCTGCGCGACTCCGACGAACTGCCCGACGGTTTCGTCGACGACCTGCCCCGCCTGGTGACCCGGCACGGCAACGGCCTCGGCGCCGGCGACAGCCTGGAACGCGCTGTCGCGCACGGGATCGGAGAACTCCTGCAGCGCGACGGCAACGGGACCCGCTTCCGGGCCCTGGACACCGGCGTCGTCCTCGACCTCGGCCCCGACGACGGGCTCGTGACCGACCCCGTGACCCGCGACGCCCTGGCCCGGCTGCGGGCGGCGGGGGTGCGGGTCGTGCCCAAGCTGGCCAACGACTGGTGGGGCATCGCCAACATCACCGTCGTCGGCACCGACGACGACCCGCTGCAGCCGGTCATGGTGACCGCCGCCGGCGAGGCCGCCCACCCCGATCGTGAGGTGGCGCTGCGCAAGGCCGTGCTGGAGTTCGCCGCGGCCCGCTCGCGCAAGGCCTTCACCCACGGCGACCTCGACGCCGTCCGGGACATCAGCCCCGCCGGGTACGTCGAGCGCTACGCCGCCGACCCCTCCACCCAGGAGGAGCGCGCCCTGCGCGGGATGCTCGGCTGGCTGGAGAAGGACGCCGCCCAGCTGCGAGCCCTGCTCGAACCCGTCGTCCTGGCCGAGCGCAGCCGACGTCGCTTCGACACCCTGCCGACGTGGCGGGCCCCTGAGGGCGTCGACGAGCAGCAGGCCCTCTGCGCCCACCTCGTGGGTCTCCTGCGCGAGCGCGGGTTCGACGTGCTGGTGCTCGACTGCTCCGCCGGGCCCGTCGCCGTGGCCCGGGTCGTGGTGCCGGGGCTCGAGGTCGAGATCGTCAGCTACGGCCGGATCGGGGAACGCGGGTTGGTGGACCTCCTCGAACGCGGGGACGGTCGAACGGGCCTGCACGGCATCGCCGGCCTCGGGGTGCCCGGACAGGACGGGGTTCCCGCCTCGGCCGAACCCGTCCACCTCACCGACGCTGCCCGGGAACGCCTCGGCGGCCCGGCCTGGTTGGACCGGGCCGCGCTCGACCGCGTCCTGGGGGAGCTGTACCCGCTCTACCGCGAACCGGCACTGCACGCGGCCGCCGTGGCCCGCGAGAACGGATGGACCGCATGAGGATCTGCCTCGTCTCCCGCCGCTACTGGCCCGCCGTGTCGGGCATGAGCGTCTACGCGGAGAAGCTCGTGGAAGGTCTGGTCGCCCGCGGCCACGAGGTCGTCCTGGTGTCGCAGTTCCGCGGTGACCCCGCCGGCAGCGCCGTCTACGGCGGCGGTCCGCCGCCCGCGGACCGGGTTCCGGCCGGGGTGCGCGCGATCGGGTTGGAGGCGCTGGGGGAGCAACGGTCGGGCGAGGGTCTGCCCGCCGACTTCGACGCCGACATCGCCACGATGCGCGAGACCGTGGAGCGCCTGCACGCCGAGGAACCGTTCGACCTGCTGCACGCCCAGTACGCCTGGCCCACCGGGATGGCCGTCCTGGAGGCGTCCGCGTCCCTCGGCCTGCCCTCGGTGGTCAGCGTGCAGGGAGGCGACGGGCACTGGGTGGGGTTGTGCTGTCCCGCCCACTCCGTCGGGATCCGCACGGTCCTCGACCACACCGGGGCCGTCCTCATCGGTTCCCGGACGTTCGCCGACGAGGTCGTGGACCACCACGGGACCGACCCGGAACGGTTCGACCTGGTCGGTGGAGCCACCGACACGCAGGCCTTCACCCCCGCCGACGAGGTCGCCGTGGGTGTGCTGCCCGCGGACGGGCCGGTGACGCTCCTCTTCCACGGCCGCGTCGACCGTCGCAAGGGCGTCCTCGACCTGCTGCACGGTCTCGCGGCGCTGCGCGCGGAGGGCCGTGACGTGCGGCTCCTCGTCTCCGGCATCGGCCCCGACGTCACCGCGGTCGCCGAACTCGTCATCGAACTGGGCCTGGACGACGTCGTGGAGCAGCGGGGCTACGTCCCCTACACCGCGGCGCCCGCCGTCTACCGCGACGCCCACGTGTTCGTCTCGCCGACCCAGTCCGAGGGTTTCTCGAACACGATCCTGGAGGCCATGGCCGCCGGGCTCCCCGTCGTCACCACCCGCACGGTGGGCGTCGTGGACTGCGTCCGCGACGGCGAGAACGGTCTGCTCCACGAGGTCGGCGACGTCGCGGGTCTGGTCGACGCCCTGCGTCGTCTGCTCGACGACCCGGCCCTGGGGCCGAAGCTGGCGCAGCAGGCGCTGAGCGAGGTGCGCGAGGTCTGGTCCTGGCCGGCTCTGACGGAACGCGTGGAAGCCGTCTACCACCGGGTCGTCGCCACGCCGCCGGACACCGCGTGGACTCAGGTCCCGCCCGCCGAACGGCCCACCAGCAGGGGTCGGGGCGTGGAACCCACGACCGCCGACTCCGACTGCCGGTTCCTCGTCACCCCCCACCTCCTGTGAACCGCGCCGGGGTGGACCCCGCGCGGGTCCTCGCCGTCTCCCCGCACCTGGACGACGCGGTGTTCTCCGCCGGGGCGCTGCTGACCGGGTTGGTGGCCGCGGGGGCCGAGGTCACGGTGCTCACCGTCTTCACCGGCAGCGTGGCGGACCCGACGGGTTTCGCGCTGGCCTGCCAGACCGACAAGGGTCTGGCCGACGACGTCGACTACATGGCCCTGCGTCGTGCCGAGGACGCCGAGGCCGGCGCCGCCCTCGGCACGACGGGTTTCCACCTCCCCCTGCTCGAAGCGCCGCACCGCGGGTACCACAGCGCCGCAGCGCTCTTCGGGCCCGTCGTCCCCGGGGACGAGGGGTGCCCGGTCGCGATCGGGGAGGCCCTCACGGCGTTCCTCGACGAGCGGTTCGGGGGTTCCGTGGACCTGCTGCTGGGCCCGCAGGCTCTCGGCGACCACGTCGACCACCGCCACGTGCGCACGGCGGTCGACGCCCTCGCCCACGACCGGGATCTGCGCCTGGCCCGCTGGGCGGACACCCCCTACGTCCTGCGGGCGGGAGCGGAGGCTCCCCTCGGCGACCCCCGGTACCCCACGGAGGAAGAACTCGACGCCAAGGTGGAGGCGTGCGCCGCGTACGCCACGCAACTCGGTTTCCAGTTCGACGGGACGGATGCGATGGTCCGCGCCCTGCGGGCCCTGCCGGAAACCTTCTACCCACCGCTACCGGTGGACTGACCCCCGAGCTGACCTCGGGCGTCTCGACCTGCTGGTGACTCGACCGTTCCCCGTTCGACGCGTGCGCTCTCCTCCTTCGTCCAGGGCAGTGTGGGTGAGTGACGAGAACGCCGCGCCCACCGTTCGTGATCCTCACCCCGGACCGGGGTCTGCTCTACGGTCGTGACCTGTGGCACACACCGCAGTGGGCAGCGAGAAGCCCCCGACCTGGTCGCGCGAGAACAGTCGCTCCCGCTGGGGGTTGCTCGTGGCGCTCGCCGTCGACAACGTCGGCTCCGGCCTGTTCCTGCCCCTGGTGCTGGTCTACAGCGTGCAGGTCGTCGGCCTCTCCGTCGGGTTCGCCGGAACCCTTCTCTTCCTGGGTACCCTCCTGGGCCTGGGCGCACCGCTCGTCGTCGGGACCGTCGTGGACCGCTTCGGACCCCGCCGCGTCGTCATCACCTCCCAGCTCCTCCAGACCGTCGGGATGACCCTCTACCTCCTGGCCGGCACCGTCGGCAGCAGCGGGGGAGCTGGGTGGGGGTCCGGGGTGGTCCTGGCGATCGGTGGGGCGGTGCTGGTCGCGGCGGGTACGCAGACCTTCTACAGCTCCCTGTTCTCGCTGATCTCCGCCGTCGCCGGTGACGGTCCCAAGGACGGTGCCTTCGCCCACGTCGAGATGATCCGTTCGGCCGCCTTCGGCCTCGGGGCCCTGGTCGCTGCGGCTCTCCTGACCTGGCTGGACACGCCCGCCCTGCGCATCGCCGTGGCCGTGGACGCGCTCACCTTCCTGTTGGCCGCGGGCCTGCTGTGGCGCCTGGTCGCGGGCGACCTCCGGGTCCACCGCGCAGACGGAGCCCCAGCGGCACAGCCGGTCACCACCGGTGCCCCCCGTCCGTGGCGTGACCGCCCCTTCCTCGTCCTGCTGGTGCTGATGGCCCTGACCGGTCTGGCCACCGACGTCTTCCTCGTGGGGTTCTCCGTCTGGGCACTGGACCGCCTCCACGCACCCGCCTGGGTCCCCGGCGCGTGCGTGGTGCTGCTGACGGCCGTCACCAGCACCGGTGCCGGCCTGGTCGTGCGGTGGACGAGTACGTGGAAGCGCACCCGCACCGTCGCCCTCGGAACCGCGCTGACCATCGTGTGGTGCGCGATGTGTGCGGGCGCACCGCTGATCGGCAGGTCGTGGCAACCGGTGTGGCTGCTGGTCGCCACCGGCGTGCTGGCGTGTTCGGGGATGCTCACCGGTCGGGTGATGGCGATGGCTGAGGCGTCCGCGCCGGTGCACGCCCACGGTCGGTACATGGCCACGGTGCAGTACAGCTTCAACGCCGCCGCGCTGCTGGCGCCGCTGCTGGTGGGGTTGTTCGCGGTGGGGTCGTGGTTGCCGTGGGCTGCGGTCGCGTCGGGCTGTGCGGGGGCGTTGGTGCTGTTGCCGTGGTTGGCCCGGCGGCTGCCTGCTCGAGCGGTGAGTGCGCAGTAGGCGCCCAGCCCTCGGGGAAGTCCTGGCCTTCCCGGTGATCGCAGCCGGCGTCGACGTTCTCACCGCGGTCGACGACCCACCTGCCCGAACCCCGCCCGAACCCGTGTCAACGGCGGCCCTGCCGCGAACCGGCGTACCCGGGTTCGCGGATCCGGCGCCACCGCTGCGGCACGCTCAACCCCGCGACGGCGTTCCGGACCGGTTCGAACGTGATCGGTTCGTCCACCTCGCCCTCGTCGAGGAACAGTTCGGCGAACGGCCTCCACGGTCCGCGCGGGGTCGCCACCGCCAGCAGGAACCGGCCCCCGACGTGCCGGGCGCCGAGCAGCAACGGCCCGCGCGGTCCCTGGAAGGCCGCGATGCTGGAGTGCAGACCCGAGCGCGCGTCGCGGCGCGGGAACGGCACCCGCCGGCCCAGCGTGGTCGACAGCAGCACGTCCCAGGGACCGCCGTCGGGGGATTCGACGCGCAGGGCCAGGCCCAGGACGTCGGGCCAGGGGGCGGGCAGACCGGCGCCGCGGGAGAGACGCACGACCGTGCGGTCCGAGCCCGGCTCGTCGATCCAGGCGACCCCGGTCCCCGGGGTCAGGCCGTGCCGGACGAGTCGGCCGGTGTGGACGGTCCCGCGCGGGTGCAGCGCCTTGGCTCCGCGAACGGCGGCCAGGGTGCGGAAGAGGGTGAACATCACCCCCGGTACCTTCCCCGTCCACGGGGGTGGCACACCTCACGGGCGTCCGGGACGAACACCCGTCAGCGGCGGCGCAGGCGGTACCACTGCGGAGCGGTAGCGCGCAGCGGCCCCGGGAACCCCCGGCTGTCGGTGGCTTCCTGGGCCACGACGTCCCAGCCGGGAAAGGCCTCGGTGACGTCGGAGGAACTGGCCCCGCGGGGCAGAGGCCCCCGGCGCCCCGGCGCGAACGCGAGCACCAGCAGGGTGGCGTCCGGCGCGGCGCAGGCGGTGATCCCGCGGCCCAGCGCGGAGCGCTGCCTGCGGCGGAGGCCGTTGAAGCAGCCCGCGTCGAGGAAGAAGTCGACAGGGGCCCCGATCCGGGCCGGGTCCAGGGCCGTCACGTCACCCTCGAGGGCGTGGACGTCCACCCCGTGCTCCTGCGCCCGCTCGGTGGTCCGACGCACGACGGACGGCACCGCGTCGACGGCGCTGACGTCCCAGCCGCGGCCGGCCAGTTGCACGGCGTGCGCGCCGGTGCCGCACCCGAGGTCGAGGGCATGGCCGAAAGGGGCGACGCGCTCGGTCTCCTCGCGCTCGATCAGCGCGGTGAACTGGGCGGCGCCCACCTCCATGGCGCGTTCCCACGGTGTGATGCCGAGGCGGTAGGCGAGGGAGTAGCTGACGTTCACGGGAACCTTCCCCACCGGTTGGAGGACTTCCAGGAGGAGCAGAGTGTCACGGCGGGGGAAGTGGTGGGCCACGCAGGATCGGCATGGCCGTGGTCGTGGAAGCGCTGGTTCGGATGGAGATCAGACGGTGCGGGTTTCGACCTCTCCGCCGTCGACGAGGAACTCAGCCCCGGTGACGAAGCTGGCGCCCTCCGACGCGAGGAACAGCACGACCTCAGCGATCTCGCGGGGGTCACCCACTCTCCCCAGCGCCGTTCCCGCGGCCATGCTCGCGAGCAGCGCCGTCTCCTGCGTCGGGTCGCCTTGAGCGATCCCGCGCAACCCGGGGGTGTCCGTGGGCCCGGGGACCACGGTGTTGACGCGGATCCCGCGAGGTGCGAGTTCGGCTGCCCAGACCCGGGCGTACTGGCGGACGGCGGCCTTGCTGGCCGAGTAGGTGCCGAACCCGGGGTGACCGGTGGCGGCGCTGGTCGAACCGGTGATCACGATGGAGGCGCCTGCACTCATCAGAGGCAGCGCCTTCTGGACGGTCAGGGCGGTGCCCCGGACGTTCCGGCCGAACGTCGCGTCGAAGTCGTCAGGGTCGAAGTGCTCGACGGTGGCGAGGCTGCCTCCTCCGCCGGCGTTGGCGAAGACGACGTCCAGCGACCCGCTGTGCCGACGCACCGCCTCGAAGGTCCGATCGAGATCGGCGGGATCGGCGACGTCGCCGCGCACACCGGTCGCGCGTTCCCCGAGTCGGGCGACGGCTGCAGCGAGTTCTGCTTCACGGCGTCCGGTGAGGAAGACGTTGCCCCCCTCCTCGATGAAGTGTTGTGCGGTGGCGAAACCGATTCCGGTGGTGCCACCGGTGATGAGGATGGTCTTGGCGTCGAACCGACCCATGAGGGGCCTCCTGAGGTGGCGGGGGTACGGATCCGTTTCGGATCGGCAGGTCTAGGTGTGCAGGTATTGGACCGAACGTTCAATGCTACGGACGGACGTTTCCCGAGCGACTCGTCCGTCACTCGCGCGAGCGCCATCGCGACCACCCGCGCGTGCGCGAGTCGCCGACCGCTCGTCATCGCAACGACAGACGGGAGCCGCTGCGCGCAGCGGTCGAGGGCTGGCTACCCGCGTATCGCGGTGGAGGTGATGTTGTCGATCGCGGCGTCGGCCATCCGGTTGAGGGTCTTCGCGTCGACCCCCGCCTCGGTGAGGGCTTCGAGCCCACGGTGAGTGGCGACGATCAACCGGCCGAGCACCGCGGCGTCGGCGGCCGGGTCGACGAGCCCGGCGCGCTGGGCCTGCTCGATGAGTTGGCGGCAACTGTCGAAGAGCATCTCGAACGTCGCCAGCGATCGGGCCGCGATGACCTCGTCCGTCCAGGCCAGTTCGGCCGTGCCCTTGGCCAGCAGGCACCCGAGGCGTGAGTCGTCGCTGCTCCCTTCCGGCGAGTGGAGCCAGTCGCGCAGGCGGTCCAGGGCCTGGTCCTCCGGGCCTTCGATCCGGGCGGCGGCGCTCTGGTCGGACGCGGCGCAGTACTCCTCGAAGATCCGTCGGAACAGGGTCTCCTTGTCGCCGAAGGCGCCGTAGAGGCTGCCCTTGCTCAGGCCCGTGGAACGGGAGAGGTCTTCCACCGAGGTTCCGTGGTAGCCGGTCTCGGTGAACTGCCGGCGAGCTGCGAGGACGACGTCGTGCTCGTCGAACTTGCGTGGTCGCGCCATGCCGTCATCCTACGCCGATCTGAACTTCCGGTCCATAACTCGTGGACAAACGGTCCAGAACCCGTATTGTGGACCGCATGTTCAGAACCGTTGCCCCGCCACCCCCCGACTTCGCCGGCAAGCGGGTCATCGTCACCGGAGGCTCCCGCGGGATCGGCGCCGCCATCGTGCAGCGCTTCCTCGACGGCGGCGCCGACGTCGTGGCCACCGCGCGCAGCGCCACCGAGCAGACACCGCAGCGCGCCACCTTCATCGCCGGGGACGTCAGCACCCTCACTGGGGTGCGGGCGTTGACCGCGGCAGCGCTGGAGGCGCTCGGCGGCGTCGACGTGCTCATCAACAACGCCGGCGCGGCCCGCACCCACCTCGGAGGCACCTCGACCATTCCCGACGAGGAGTGGCTCGACGCGCTGAACCTGAACTACCTCTCCGCCGTCCGCGTCACCGGCGAACTGCTGCCCACGCTGCGCGAGACCGGCCCCGGCGCCGCCATCGTCAACATCTCCTCCGGAGCGGCCCTGACCGCCCCACCACTGCTGGCCCACTACGGCGCCGCCAAAGCCGCGCTCAACGCCTACGGGAAAGCCCTGGCCACCGAACTCGCCCCCGAGGGGATTCGTGTGACCACGGTCGTGCCCGGCACCGTCCTGACCCCCGGCGCCGACGCGATCCGCCAGGACATCGCCGATGCGACCGGCGCCTCCCTCGCCGAGACCACCGCCGACGTCACCGCTGCCATCCCGCTGGGGCGCCCCGGCGACCCCCGTGACGTCGCTGAGGCCGTCGCCTACCTGGCCTCCGATCGTGCCCAGTGGGTCACCGGTGTGACCCTCGCGGTCGACGGCGGTCAGCTGCCCGGCATCTGACGCGGGCCCGAACGAAACACCCAGCAACCACCCAGCAGCACCCATCGATCCGAACCCGACCGCCACACCGCGCGACGACAGCCCGCGCAGAACTCCTGGAGGAGAAATCCCGTGTTCGACAACACCACCGCCCGCACGCCCGCCTACAGCATCACCGAGGTCCTCGAGGTCCTCGACCCCGCCGGCGCCCAGCGCTACGCCGAGCTGACCCCGCCCGTGGTGGAGGAGTTCGGCGGACGGTTCGTCGTCCTCGGAGCCTCCCCCACGGTCGCCGAAGGGCAGGCGGGTGTCGCGGTCGCGATCGTCCAGTGGCCCGACATGGCGACCCTGCAGGCCTGGTACGACTCCACGGAGTACGCCCCGGCCCGCAGGATCGCCGCCACCGCCATGCGTCGCCGGCTGCTCTTCCTCCCCGGCCTCGCCCCGACGGACTGATCCTCAGCGGGAAGGCCCCGACACCGCCACCCGACGCCCTCGACGGGGACGCGGCCCGAGTCGTCGCGTGGACGTCGTTCGGGTCTCACTGACCACTCGGCCAGACGCACCGCCGGCTGCTGCCACCGTTCGCGCCGATCGAGGCCGGACCGGTAGGGGTCCGGTGCTGCAGATGCCTCTCCTCGGGGCCGGAACGTGATCGGCGTCCCTGCTGGCGCACCCGGCACGGGCACGTCGCGGTGCCCGTGCGGGGTGACCGCTCATCGACGACATGCGGGTGATCGTCGTGCTCGGTTCGCGTCCGAACATGGGCGTGACCGTTGGATCCCGACCGCGCGATCAGCGGTACGAGCGTGGGTTCGAGCCCGGGCATCAACCCGGGGCACGAGGAATCGCTGGTCGAGGATCCGACCACGCGGTGATGTTGAGATCGTCGTCGCGCGGCAGGCTTCGACCATGAGCGAACCCGCCACCCTGAAGACCTCGCCGCGGCTCCCGTGGGCCGGGGGCGGCCGGCGCGACGGCTCGGCTGGTGGGCTGGGTGCGGCACCGTTGCTGGGTGCGGCAGTGCTGATCGGCGTGGTGTGGGGGGCGTCGACGTCGGGACTGCAGACGCTGCTGCCCTGGCCGTTCGCCGGGCTGGCCAACGCGGTGGGCCCCTGGGTCGCTCCCGCGTTCCTGGTCGGTGCCTGGAGCCGGCGGCCCTGGGTCGCGGTCCTGGCCGGTGTCGCGGTGTGCTTCGGGGAGGTCGCCGGCTACTACGCCGTGTCCGCTGCGCGCGGCTTCGGCGTCAACCCCTCCAACGTCGTGCTGTGGGCCGCTACCGGTGCGTTCGGCGGGCCGGTCCTGGGGGTGGCCGGCTGGTGGTGGCGACGGGCGGCTACGCCGCGGGTGGCCGCGCTGGGGGCGGCGCTGCTGGGCGGGGTCTTCCTCGCGGAGGGAGTGGTCACCTACGGGGTCTACCTGCGCTACCCGGGTGAGGCGGTCGTCTCCTGCGTCCTCGGTGTTCTGCTGGTGGTGGTCCTCGGCGCCACCGCGTCGGCGACGCGGGCGGTGGGTGCGCGAGCTCGGGGCGTGGGTTCGGCGGCGGCGTGGTTGCTGTTGGTGTTGCCGCTGGGTGCGGCCGGGGAGGTCCTGTTGCGTCTGGTCGTGACCTGAGCCGGGCGACCTCCACCCGCTCGGTCGGCGCAGGAGCGCATCGCTCTGGCCCTGGATTTCCAGGTGCGCGAGCTGGACGAGAACGGAGCCCCCCTGCGCGACGACGCCCGAGCCGGCCGGCGAGTGCGGTACGTCGAAGCGATCCGCGATGGGTCCCACCGCGCCGGGGGGACCCCAGTCGGAAGCTCGTCTCCTGACCGGTTCCGTTGAGTTGTGGCCGCGTCTGGCCGTGCTCGATCGGATCGCGGGATGACCGTGCGGTCCCTGCGTCGTGAGGAGGTGATCTCGGGAACCGGATCAGGGCCTGGGAGCTCGACCCGGTGAGTCAGCGGTAGTGGACCTGACGAGCGATCCTCAGTACCCGATACGCGACCGCGACGAGGATCCCGTCGCGGCCGGCTCGTTCACCAGCGGGTGGAACCCCGGCAGACTGGCCTGGGAGAGGCAGGCCGCGGCGCAGGACCTCGTTCTCCTGCTCGCGGGGGTAGGGCTCGGGTACGGCGACGACGTTCCAGGCTCGCCCGAGGACGAGCCGGCTCGGTCGTCACCGATCGGTGCGGCAAACCCGCCCGCCGGCCGCCGTCAGCGGTGTGTCACGTCATCTCGCTCCCCGAGACGCACCGGCTCACCAGCGGCGAAGTGGGCGGCCAACCGGAGGGCGAGAGCCATGACCGTCAGCGTCGGGTTGGAGTATCCGAGACCCGTGCTGAACGTCGACGAGCCGGCGACGAAGAGGTTGCGCGTGCCGTGGACTCGGCAATCGGCGTCCACCACGCCCGTACGGGGATCCTCGCTCATGCGCGTTCCACCCATCGGGTGGTGCAGACCGGTCGTCATCGGTTGCTGAGAGCCGGTGTACTGCACCCAACGTTCGAACCGCCCGATGCCGGAAGCCTCGATCTCGCGGCCGAACAGCTCGATCGATCGACCGATGTTCTCGTAGTCGTCCTTCGCCCAGTGCAGTCGGACACCGACTCGGCGACGGCCCAGCCTGTCCCGCTGATCGGTGAGGTGGATCCTGTTCTCGCGGTGCGGACTCTGCTCCGTCGCCGCGTGGACCTCCACGACCCCGAACCGGCGACGGTCGTACCCGGGTCGTGACCACCCCCCGCGGTGCCAGACGAAACCGTCCCCGTAGTCGAAGTCACCTCGCCGCTTGGCGGCGCGCATCTGCAGCACCGCCGCGGCTGCCTTCGGCGCGGTCACGACTTCGGCCAGCGCGCGGAACGCGGCCGGCACCGATCCGCCCGTCGGTGAGGTGGCCACCGAGTGCAGCACGCGCAAGGCGCGCTCAGCGGGCGTGCCGAACGCGGCCGGTTGGGGGATGAGGACGGCGCCGACGTTGAGCAGGTCTTCTGCGCGCTTCACCTCCTGCGACAACGTCAGCAGCCCACTGACCATCGCGCCATCCACCCAGTGCATGTCGTAGAGACCGATCGCGTCGATCAGCCCCGGATCCGCGGGCACGATCGTTCCCATCCGGAACTCAGGGTGATCGGTGAGGTAACGGCCGACGGTGTCGTGCCGGTTGCCCTGCCCCCCGGGGGCGCCGACGTCGGAGGTGAGCAGCAGCTGCACGTTCTCCACCCCGCCGCCGGCCAGGACGAACGTGGCGGCGCGGACGCGAAGACGGGTGCCGTCGGAGCGCACGACGACCGCGGTCTCGACCGTCGACCCCCGACGGTCCGTCTCCAGTGCCACGACCGTCGAGCCGACCAGGACCTCGGTGTTGGCTGCCGTGACGAGATCGTCGCGGAAGGCCACCGTGAACACGTCCGACGGGCCGTAGTCCGCCACCCGCGTCGTCAGCGCCCCCGCGGCCAGCGGCAGGGGTGGTCGGGCAGCCACAGCGCGTTCGGTCAGCGCCCCGGTCCCTCGTCGCGTCCACCGGCGCTGGGCCTGGTCGTACCAGGGCTGCAGCTCGTCGAGGGTGATCGGCCAGCCACCCTCCCGCTGCCACGGCTTGGTGTCGAAGTCGATCGCCTCGGCCGTGAGCGAGCGGGCGTAGACCCTGCCGCTGCCCGGCTTGGTGACGTGGGTCCACGCGTTGGCGGTACCGCCGAACTGCCGTCGCCGGCCCGCGGACACCGCGTCGCGCGTGTAGTGGAGGGAGTCCAGCTCGGCCTCGGCGAGTTCTTGGGCCGCTGTGTCCGGCTCCCACTCACCGCTCTCCACGACCACCACGGACAACCCGGTGTCGATCAGTTGGTGGGCGAGAGTGAGGCCGGCGACTCCTGCGCCCACGATGCACACGTCCGCGACCACTTCGCCCAGCTCGGAGCCGGTGAGATCAATCTGCACTTCAAGTCCATCTTCTCGCTGGCTGAGCCAGGGTGTCGCCACGTGAGGGTGGTCCTGCACCCTGGTGGGAGTCTACTCACGACTCGGAAACCCCCGCGGGGAACCGTGCGCGCTGCAGGTCAGCGGTCTCGATCCACGAGCTGGCCGTGGCCGCCAGCTCGTCGCGCACGGCACGGGAAGAGTTGTCCGGCACACGACTCCTGAGGGTCCAGCGTACGGGCCTCGGACCGGTGAGCGCTCGACCATCGACGGTTCTCCCGGGCCGAGGTGTCGTCCGAGCACACCGACGACAGGAGGACCGGAGCGATCCACACCGGCCCCCGAGGAGTCGTGGAGGGCGTGGCAGTTCCGGCGCTGGATTGGCACGACGACCCACACCGCGGGTGCTACCTGCCTCACGTCACACCGTTCCACGCATCCGCGCACTCCTGCAGCGACGTCACCTGCACCTCGGTACCCGCAACGGCGGCCTCCGGTGCGCGGATCAGCTCCGAGCCGTCGCACAGCGACGTGGCGAGCCACAGCGTTGCCAGGTGCGCGAGGGCACCGACGTCGCAGAACCGCTGCCCCGGGGCCCATGTCGGAGCGGGCCCCTTGACGTCGAGGACGAGCACGGAAGGGAAGACGCTCATCTCAACTCCCGGAAGTCGGTCATCGCACCAGGCTCAGCCGTTCCCGCCGGACAGGGTGATCAGTCCCGCCACCGACACCACGTACAGGACGAGGACGACCAGTGAGTCCACCCCCATCCCCAGCACCCGCTTGGTCGGGCGGAAGATCAAACCCACCACGTACACGATCGTCAGCAGGATGGCGACCGCGGTGAGGTAGATGTCGCTGGAGGCTGCCTGCGGGAGGACCGCCTGCCCCGACACGACTGTGGCCACGAGGAACAGCACGGGCAGGAAGGCGTTGCCACCGAAGATGTCGCTCACGGCCAGCTGGTAGTCGCCGTTGCGCACCGACGTCAGTCCCGTGGAGAGTTCCGGCAGTGAGGTGGCCGCCGCGAGGACCGTGGCTCCGAACAGCACCCCGGAGAACCCGATGTCGTCGGAGATCGCATCGCCGCTGCGTTCCAGCACCACCCCGGCCACCAAGGTCACCAGCGCGGCGAACACGAAGATCGCCGCGGCCTTGCCGGTCTTCTTCCCCCGCGCGGTGGCGTCCTGCTCCTTCTTCTTCCGGCTGTGTCCCTTGGGCGGCTCCTGGTTGTCCGGGGCCTCGCCCTGCTCCTGCCAGGGCAACCCGCGCCCGGCGCGGTTCAGCAGTAGCAGCCCGGCGATCCAGAGGAGCGCGATGAGCAGGCCGCCGGGGGCCACGCGCGCGAGGATGAGGTCCCGCGGCAATTGGCTGGCGGCGATGACGACGCCGAGGACAGCGACGACGACCGCGCCCTCCAAGACCAGGGTGAGGGAGGCGGCGCGGTGCATCAAGGGGCGTCCCCCGTGGGTGCCGAAGGCGTCCAGGGCCACCAGGACGACAGTCTGGATGGCGATGCCGCCGAGGATGTTCCCGGTGGCCACACCCACGTTCCCGCTCGTTGCGGCACTCACCGTGATCGCGATCTCGGGCAGGTTCGTCGCCACCGCCAGCAGGACCGTTCCGCCCAGTGCTGCACCGAGGTGGAGACGTTCGGCGAGGACGTCGGTCTGGTTGGACAGTTGGACGCCGGCGATCCAGATGGCGCCGGCGGCGGCGACGAAGATCAGGATCAGCCACGGCAGGGACAAGGAAGTCAAGGACATGGAACTCCCGCGAGGTAGGGTCGCAATTCCGTTCTCACGCCTACGCTCGGGCGCGCGTCTCGACGGGCCGGGTCGAGACCTGAGTCGACAACGCTGCCACGGAGTCCTGCTTCAGCCTCCTGCAGAAGGGCGTCCTCAACCGCCGGCGTTGGTCGACCTCCAAGAACTCCGCCTGGCGATCGTGACCTGGATCGAGAAGACTCACCACCACCGTCGACGCCAGCAAACCTTCGGTCGACTCACACCCGTCGAATTCGAGACACTGCTACGAGCCGCTCACGCGACTTGGTCGCCCCATCGACCGGAGTCAACCGACCGGAGTCAACCGAAGTGGGGGCAGACCCGTGGGTGGTTGGGCCAGCACGGGCGGATTCAAGGTGTGAACAGCAGCGACTGCCCCGAGATGAGTCGTTGACCACCGGCGACTCTTGTCTCGTCGGTGCTCTGGTTCTACAGGGCAGCCAGCAGACCCTCCCAGTCCTTGTCGGGAGGCCCTGCTCACCGGAGGCTCACCGATCGCTGCGCCCCGCGGTCGAGGTCGGGAAACGTTGTTCTGGCGCCCAGGTGGGCGGGGGTGGAGCGCAGCGGCGATGGCGTGAGCCAGCGTCGCAGCCCGTGCTCCAGCACCGCCGAGAACTCCGTCCCGCCCGGTTCACCGGCGCTCGGAGGCGCATCGAGCGGCGCCGAGGCGGCCAGGAGCTCGTGCGTCGGAGACCGCAACTCCCACGAGGATCCGTCTGTCCCGGGGAGGTTCGACCGCTGCAGGACGACGGTGCCCCTTCGGGGCGAGACGACGACGTGGGCCGGCAGTGCCTGACGGGCATCGCTGACCAGCACGTCGACGGCAAGATCCCGCACCAGTGGAGCGATCGTGCGGATCGGCGTCCTGGTGATCAGCAGGGGGACGTCGGTGACGGGTTCCGGCGCGACGTACCGGTGGTCCCGGCTCGCGCCGGCGTCCGACGGCTGAAGCTGCACGGCCAGGACGAGTTCGTACGACGAGGCGGCGACCCAGGTCGTGAGCGCGGTGACCATGGCGGCGGAATCGGCCAGGACGGCCACCCGTGTCCGGCTCGGACCGTCAGACCGCCAGTACGGCGGGAACTCCTCCTCCTCTTCCGTCTCTTCCTGGTCGTCGACCAGTACGGGTCTTCCTTCGCTGCGATCCATGAGAATTCCCCTGTACTGAGACGGTGTCGGGTTCAGGCAACAGGCAACATCTCACCGGCCACTGACGTTCACCTGCGAATTCCTTGGGAACGGCAGTGGGAGCTGCGCGCAGACGCCCGGTCTACGCACCCGTTGAGCCTGGCTGTGCCTCACCGCACCGTGCACCGTTTCGTGCGGATGGAGGGTGCGCACCGGGTCCGACGGGTGAGGAAGGCCGGTGCCACCGTTCCTGGTGAGGACGGGGTGCGGGCTGAGAACCTGTGGAGGTCCCCCCTCGTCCTCAGTCGCGCAGGGACGGTGACCTCGGGGCGGAGCGCGCAGGGCGCCGCACCGCCGATCGGTTCGATCGGTGACGCCTGCGACAACGCTCCCGTGTGGCCGCCACTGCTTCTGCAGGGAGGGGGTCACACCCACCGGGGGTCCTCCTCGTGCACGGCGCCGTCCTGCCGTCGACGTCTTGGCCGGGGCAACCACTTGGCGAGGGTACGGATCGGTCTGGCCCTCCCACCTCGCTCGTTCACTCCGGCCAGGAGTTGTTCTCGATGACCTCCACGAAGTCGATGTGGCGGTAGCCGGGGACGCGGTGCTCGAGGACGTCGGCGTTGACGGTGCCGAAGGTGGTGGCGGGGCGGTGGCGGAACCCGTCGGCGAAGGCGTCGACGATGGCCTGCTTGAAGCCGGGGCGTGGGTGGGCGGCCACGACCGCCTCCACGTCGGCGGCGTCGAGGTCGAGGTGGCCGATGCCCAGGACGTCGGTCTCCACCCCGGCGGTCACCAGTGCGACCTCCGGTTCCAGTCGCCACGGCACTTCCGGGGTGGTGTGCAGGGCGATGGCCTCCCAGACCAGCCGCACCCGCTGCGGCGGAACGCCGTGGGCGGTGAGGAACCGCTGTGCCTCGTCGGCCCCGTCGAGTTCGAAGCGCTGGTCGTCGCGCCGGTGGGTGGGGGTCAGGCCGAGGTCGTGGAACATCGCCCCGACGTAGAGCAGTTCCGGGTCGGCGTCCAGGCCCAGGCGCCGTCCTCGCAGGGATCCGAAGAGGAACACCCGGCGGGAGTGGTCGAAGATCAGGTCGTCGGCGGCGTCGCGGATCAGTTCGGTGGCCTCGCGGGCCAGGGTGGAGTCGGGTACGCGCACACCGGCGATGGTCTCGGGGGTGGTCTCGGTCACGGGGATTCCGTCCTCGTCGTCGTTCGTGGGGCCGACGGCCCCGGGACCACCCATCCTGCGTCTCCAGCACCTGCGAGGGTGCTGTCCGTCGTGCCATGCTTCCCTCAGATCCGGACATCCCCCGCGAGCAGAGGAGGACATCGTGTCGCCGGACACCGTCGACGCCGAGCACCGCAGTCCGTACGCGTCCCTCTCCCCGTCCGCGCACCGCGTCCCCTCGCACAAGGTCACGGCCGTGGTCTTCGACGGGATGAAGCTGCTGGACCTCGTCGGCCCGATGGAGGTCTTCGCCGAAGCCAACCGCTTCGGGGCCCGCTACGTGCTGGAGGTCCGCTCCCCGGACGGGCAGCCCGTCTCCTCCTCGGTCGGCGTGCGCGTGCCCGTCGACGGAGCCGCTCGTGGTGCCCGGGGCGTGGGCACCGTCCTCGTCGTCGGTGGCGACGAACTACCGACCACGCCGATCGCGGCGGACCTCATCGGTTCGGTGCAGCGCCTCGCGCGGCGGGCGGGCCGGACCGCGTCCATCTGCACCGGTGCCTTCGTCCTGGCCGCTGCCGGTCTGCTGGACGGACGCCGGGCGACGACGCACTGGCGCTCCACCGCGCTGTTGGCGCGTTCCTTCCCCCGCATCGACGTCGAACCGGACGCGATCTTCGTGGAGGACCGCGGCGTCTACACCTCTGCCGGGGTCTCGGCCGGCATCGACCTGGCCCTGGCGCTGGTGGAGGCCGATCACGGGGGTGAGCTCGCCCGCCAGGTCGCGCGGTCGCTGGTGGTGTTCCTGCAACGCCCCGGGGGGCAGTCGCAGTTCTCTCCGTCCTCGTCGCTGCCGCGCCCACGGACCAGCTCGCTGCGGGAGGTGAGCGACGCCGTCGCTGCCGATCCCGCCGGGGACCACTCGCTGTCCGCTCTCGCCGCCCGCGCCCACCTCAGCCCCCGCCACCTCACGCGGCTCTTCCACGCCGAGCTGGCCACGACCCCGGGCCGGTACGTCGAGGCGGTGCGCGTCGACGCGGCGGTGCGCCTGCTCCACGAGGGTCACTCCGTGGCGGCGACCGCGCGCGCCGTCGGCATCGGTAGCCCGGAGACGCTGCGCCGCGTCTTCACCGCGCACGTGGGTGTCTCGCCCCGCGCGTACCAGGAGAGGTTCCGGACCAGCCGTCGCCGGGGCATCGACGAGGCCGCGGACGATCCCGCCGGGGTCGGCGGATGAGGCCGTACCACTGACGAGCCCGATCGAGCGGTGGAACACGGCGGCGACAGCGTTTCCCACCCTCGCCGGCCTCTGCTCAGGTCCCGTGGTGGAGGTAGGCGATCACGGCGAGCACCCGGCGGTTGTCAGCCGCCGTCGGCGGCAGGTTCAGCTTCTCCAGGATGCTGCGCACGTGCTTGGCCACGGTGGCTTCGGTGATGACCAGCCGTTGCGCGATGGCGGCGTTGGAGCGGCCCTCGGCCATCAGCGCCAGTGTCTCCCGCTCGCGTTCGCTGAGGGTGGCCAGTGGATCGCGGCGCCGGCTCAGCAGTTGCCGGACGACCTGGGGATCGATGACGGTTCCTCCCGCGGCGACCTCGTCGAGGGCGGCCACCAGGGCGCGCACGTCCCCGACGCGGTCCTTGAGCAGGTAGCCCACGCCCTCCTCGCCGTCGGCCAGCAGTTGCGCGGCGTAGGCCTGCTCGACGTACTGGCTGAGCACGACGACGGGCAGACCCGGTCTGCGCCGGCGCAGCTCCAATGCCGCGCGCAGCCCTTCGTCGCGGAAGCCCGGGGGCATGCGCACATCGGTGAGCACGATGTCGGGGGAGTGCTCGCGGTCCGCGGCGATGAGTTCCTCGGCGTCGGAGGCGGTTGCGACGACGGTGAAGCCGAAGCGTTGCAGCAGCTGCTCCAGACCTTCGCGCAGCAGGGCGTTGTCCTCGGCGATGACCACCCGGCGAGGTCGAGCGCTGCCTGCACCCTCACCTGCGTCAGTGGCCGTGCGGGTGCTCGCCTCCGCGTCGCCGTCGTGGTCCCGGTCCTGTCTGAGACCTCGGCTGGTCTGGTCCGCCCGTTCGCTCACGGGTCTCATCCTCCGTCCTGGCCCTCGTGGTGCCCGTCCCCGGTACCGCCTCGCCGGTACCTGTCCGTTCCGCGGGCGTGGAGCTCGAGGGTCGGGTGGAGGCGGCGGACTGGGGGAGGGGAATCTCGGCGCGGACCACCGTCGGTCCTCCCGGGGGGCTGCTCAGCCTCAGGTTGCCGCCCACGGCGGCCACCCGGTCGCCCAGCCCGGTCAGCCCGCTCCCGTGCCCAGCCTGCGCCCCACCGCCTCCGTCGTCGCTGATCTGCAAGGTCACCACGTCCGGGGTGGCACCCAGGGCGACGTGGACCCGGTCCGCGCCGCTGTGCTTGGCCGCGTTGGCCAGGGCTTCGGCCGCGATGAAGTACGCCGCGCTCTCCACGCTCGCCGGTAGGCGCTGACCGGTGTCCAGGCCCGGGCCCAGGGTCAGGTCCACCGCGAGCACGGAGCGCTCGGCCAGCGCCTCCAGCGCGGCGGGCAGGCCCAGCTCGGTCAGCACCGGGGGGTGGATGCCGTGGATGAGGGCGCGCAGTTCACCGATCGTCTGGCTGGCCTGGGCGTGGGCCTGGTCCACCAGAGCCGCGGCCTCACCCCGGGGAAGGCCTTCCAGCTCGATCCGGGCCAGGTCCAACGTCATCACCAGGGAGATCAACTGCTGCTGCGCGCCGTCGTGCAGGTCACGTTCGATGCGGCGGCGTTCGACGTCGAAGGCGTTGACCAGCCGCAACCGCGAGCGGGTGAGGTCGCTGACCTGTTCACGCAGCTCCTCCCCGCGTGGCCCCAGCAGGACCCGCACCAGGTGCGCGTGAGCCTCGGCCAGGCGGCTGATCGCGACGGCCCCCGCAACGCTCCCGGCCAGGCCGCCACCAGCCCCGGCCAGCGCCTGGATCGGCGTGGTCATGGTCAGCGGGCCCACGCTGACCGGGTGGCCGCTGAGCACCAGCGCCGGGGTGAGGACCAGCACGAGCGCGAGGAGCCAGGAGAAGGCGAGGGCGACGTCGAGGGGGGCCAGTGCGATGATCGTCAGGGCGTGCAGCACTTCGCGTGCCGTGCTGCGTTCCCGCACACGCAGCAGCACCGCGGAGACGGAGCCGTCGTGCTCGGTCTCGCGGTGGGGATCGGCGACGGGGGTACCCCCCAGCAGGGTGACGGCCTCGCGCTGACGCGGGGCGAGCAGCACCAGGACCGCCACTCCCAGCAGCAGCATCGGCACACCACTGGTGAGCAGGGTCTGCCACCCCCGGGTGGCGGCCGCGATGACGGCCCCGGCGACGAGCGCGGGCAGAGGAGAACGCAGGGCCAGGTAGGTCAACGCCCGCCTGAGCCGCCTCGTCCGGTGCCGCCACCGCAGGAGGCGGCCCCCGCTGCTCACCGCAGCTACCCGACCCGCTGCGGTGGCCGCGGACGGCGGTGTGACGTCGGGGAACGGATCGCGAGAGCTCCGGCTCCGGAGCGCCCCGCCACCAGGATCGTGGAGAGCATCAGCACGACCACGCCGACGGCCAGCACGATCACGGGGCGGGGGCCGTCGAGGTGGCCGTCGGTGCGCACGGCTCCCATGATGTCCAGCGCCGCCGAGCCGTTCACCATCAGGTACCACAGCAGCAGGTAGAGGGCCTGGAACAGTCGCTGGGTCCGGCTCAGCCGACCCAGACCCAGCGCCAGGGAGGGGATGAACACCGCCCCCGCCACCCAGGCGGCCAACCCCGCACCGTCACCGGCCATCAGCATCCGCACCGCCGGCGCGAGCCCCGTCACGAGGGTGAAGACGATACCCGCGGCCCACTGCGCCAGGAACCGCGAGCGCGGCCAGGGGTAGGAGGCCATCAACCCCTCCAGGTCGTTCTCGCCCTGCTGAGCGCCCAGGCGCGACCACACCAGCACCGGCCACACCCACGCCACCAGCAGCCCCCGAGGCACCTGCGCCTGCGGTAGGGCCAGGACGACGACGGCGATCGCCAGCGCCCCCAGCCACCACCAGGGCGTGAGGCCCTGGATCAGGATGCGCAGCTCGCCGACGACCAGGCGCCAGGCGGTGTTGCCGTGCTCCACGGCAGCCGAGGGTGCCCGCACCGTGCCGGCCCGCGCAGCCACCGGTGCCGCTGCTGCGGTGACGGGCTGGGCCATCGCGCCGGTTCCCGGGGCGCGGGGACGCAGACGCCTCGCCCGGGTGCGGGAGGGGTCGAACCGGGTGAACCACAGGGTCGGTACCAGGACCAGCAGCACGCCCAGCACACCCAGCGCGAGCCGGCTGAGCAGGAAACCCTCACCGGGGCTCCACCCGGCCCAGGCGAAGGTGCGCAGCGGCGCGGGCAGGTGGGCCAGACCGATGACGACGTCGCGCTGGTCGGCGTGGTTCACCCCGGCGGCGGCCATCCCCGCCTGCAGCGAGGCGACGATGGCGCCGAAACCGGTACCTCCCAGAGGTGCGGTGCTGGAGCCGCCCGCCGCCGCCACGCCCAGCACCAGGGCGATCCACGTCGCGTTGCCGAGGCTGGTGCGCAGCACCGGAGTGGCCTCGAAGACGACTCCGGCCGCCGCGGTCAGGGTGAGCAGCGGCAGAGGCAGGGCCAGGTAGGGCAGCAGCAACCGGCCCACGTCCAGGTGCGAGGACTCCCCGCGCAGCAGTTGCAGCACCGCGGCGCTGAGGGCGACGACCGCCAGCATCGACAGCAGCACGCCCAGGTTGCCGGCGAACTTGGCCAGCAGGTAGGTGCGGGTGGGCAGCGGGGTGGCGGCGAGCAGTTGGCCCACACGGCTGCGCTCGTCGCGGGCGATGCTGGTGCGGATGACGTAGAAGCCGGCCAGGCTGATCCACAGCGCACTGGCCACCGCGGTCACGGTGCCGACGTAGGCGCTGTCGTAGAGCCCGCGGTAGCCGCTGACGGTGATGATCGACCAGCGTGACCGGGGGTCGGGAACGGCCAGGGCCGCCAGTCCGATCGAGGCCAGCACGACCACGGCGTAGGCCGGGCGCCGCATCCGCTCGCGCAGATCCCCCACGGTCATCCGGGCCAGACGAGCCGGTGCGGTGTTCACGCACTCACCGGGGTCGTCACCGGAGCGGGCCCCGCCACGCAGCGGCGCGCGGTGACATCGAGGTAGACGTCCTCCAGTTCCGGCGCCACGGCCACGGCGTCGCGCGGTGCGACGTCGCCGAGCAGGCGCAGCTGCACCCCGGAGCTGCTGCGCAGCGCACGGCTGACGGTGTAGCGCGACCGCAGGTCGGCCACCTCGCCGGGTTCCACCAGGACCTCCCACACCCGCCCGCGGGCCTGCTCGAGCAGTTCCGGCACCGTGCCGCGGCGCTGCAGGCGCCCGCTGGTGACGATGGCGATGTCGGAGGCCACGGATTCGACGTCGGAGACGATGTGGGTGGAGAGCACCACGATGCGGGTGGCGGCCAGTTCGCTGAGCAGGTCGCGGAAGCGGGCCCGCTCCTCGGGGTCGAGACCGGCGGTGGGTTCGTCGACGACGATGACGCGGGGGTCGCCCAGCAGGGCTTGGGCGATGCCGACGCGGCGCATCATCCCTCCGGAGTACTTCCCCAGCGGGCGCTTGAGGGCTGCGGTGAGGTTCAGCAGCTCCAGCAGTTCGTCGATGCGGGCTCGCGCGGAGCGCGCGGACAACCCCTTCGCCGCGGCGAGGTAGGTGAGGAACTCCCGCGAGGTCAGGTGGGGGTACACCCCGAAGTCCTGCGGCAGGTAGCCCAGCCGGGTGCGCAGGACGTCGGGGTTCTTCAGCACGTCGACGCCCTCGAACCTCACCTGCCCGCTGGTGGGTCGGGTCACCGTCGCCATCACCCGCATCAGGGAGGACTTGCCGGCGCCGTTGGGTCCGAGCAAGCCGATGATCCCGGGGCGCAGGTCCAGCGTCACCTCGTCCACAGCGCGCAGGGAGTTCGCGTAGACCTTGGTGATCTCGATCAGTTCCAGCCGCGGCTGGTGCGTCGTGTCCACACCTCCAGCATCTGTGGACGGCCCCGGCCGCGACCAGCGTGCCAGGACCACTCTCGTAGGTAGTCCTGGGACTACCCGCCGTCCCCAGCCCCTTCAGCAAGACCGTCCTGAGGATCAGAACGCTGCTTCTCGCGGTGGCTCGGAGGATCCGGGGATGAAGTAGGTGGTGTCGCCGTGCCCGTCGGTGAACCCGATGCTCTCGTGCAGCGATCGGGTGACCTCGGGGGAGCACGGAGCGGACGAGACGTTCACCGACACCCGTACGACGCGCCCCCGGAACGGTCGCCACGCAGAACAGGCCCAGCCAGCCGTCCTCGTCCAGGACGGCCAGGGCGGTGGCGACGGGAGTGTCGCCTCGGTAGGTGAGGACGTGCCTGGCGAGGTGGCCGGCCAGGAGTTCGGGGGTCAGGAGCGCGCCGGTCGTGCCGGCGGGGAGGCCGGACGCGAGGTCGCACGTCTCGTTCCGCCGCAGCCGTTCGTCCTCGTCGTCCACGAGGTGGTGCTGCTCCGGACCGGTCGGCTCGGACAGGACGTGAGGCTCGACGTTCACCACGAGTGTCGGCTCGTGATGTTCGGCGGCGTCGTTGCCAGCCGCGAACCCGGCCACGACGTCGGGTACGGGACCGGTGGCGCTGATCGACCACGGCGATCCCCGCGCCTGGAACCTCCGGGTGAGTCGCCGCAGGGGGTTCGGCGTCGGTCAGGGACGTGGGAGCGAGGACCCCCGACATGGTCGGGAGCGGAGTCAGGAGCCGGGCGAGCACGGGTGCGAGTTCCAGCGCTCGTCCGTCACTCCGGCGCCGAACCGGTGACGAGGTCCGAGGATGCTGAGGACGAGACCCGGTTCGGTCGTGGACGCGGCGGGCGGCCTGCAACTGCGCCGTCGTCGGGAGGGGCAGCGTCACGTGGCCGACCTCGATCACCGCCGCACCAGTTGCTCGCCCGTGCGCCGCCCACGGGCGGCGAGGTCGACGAGCAGAACGCGCAGCCTGGCCGTGGCAGGATCATCGGTCGGGATGATCAGCGCTGATCCTGCTCGCGCACCGTCGAAGGTGGAGATCCACCCCGGCCTGCCGCGGGGAGTGCGCGGGCGAAGGCGGTCACGATCTGCAGGGGCGTCTCCTCGAAGCCGGTGCTTCAGCCCTGTTCGGCGGAGACAGTTCCGCGCGCACGACGATCCAGCCAGGTTCCCGGGGAACCGAGGGATCGGACGTCGATGTCTCCTGCGCGAGTCGCGGTGAGTCCTTCGGAGGGTGGCAGCAGGAGGGGGCGGCGGTGTGCTGGAGCAGTGGTCCAGCCACGACGACGTCTGGACGTGGTGGGCGGCGAAGATCGGGTGTTCCGGTTCCGTCGTCGTGTCGAAGAACCCCCTGGGGCTGGTAGCTCAGCCTGCAGGCGGAACCGGCGCGTTCCCTTCCGGCCTGCTCCCCTCCGGGGTGATCATGCGGCGGGCGACGGTCACGAGGTGGGCCCGGTAGCGGGCGTGGAGGTCGGGGGTTTCCGGCTGGTCGAGGACCATCCGTGTGATCTGGGGGGCGGCGACGTACCAGCTGACGAGGGCCATGAGGGAGAGGACCACGAAGGAGGGGGTGAGGGAGTCGTCGACGAGCCCGTGGGCCTGGGCCTCCTGGACCGCACGCGTCTTCTCGGCGTAGTGGTCACGGCGCTGGGCGAAGTCCGGGGAGGCGTCCGGGGCGAAGTGGGCGGCCTCGTGGGACACCAGCCGCAGGACGTCGGGGTTGGCGGTCATGAAGTCGAAGAGGTCTCCGACGAAGTCACCGACACGGTCGGGTCGCAGCACGACCGCTTCGGCGAGCTCGTTCATGCGCGAGCGCAGGACAGCGGTGAAGAGTGCTTCCTTGTCGCCGATGTAGCTGTAGATGAGGGCCTTGCTGCTCTTGGCCCGCGCGGCGATCCGGTCGACTCGCGCGCCGGCGATCCCCGCCTCGGCGAACTCCTCCACCGCGGCCCGGAAGATGCGCTCGGTGGTATCGGCCCTGTCGTAGGTGACCACGGTCTGACCCTCCCGCATTGGCTCGTGTGCGCTGGGCAATCTAGTGCACCCGTGGAGGGTCCTTCTCCCACGAGGCCGGCCGGAGTGACGAGGACGGGTGGGCCGGGCCCGGCGGTCCTGCCGGACGTCCAGCGTGTCGAGCGTGTTCAGACGACTTCGTACCGGTCCGGTCGCACCGTGACGACGTTGCAGACCCGAGCGCCTCGACAGTGCGCCGGAAGGCCTCCGAAGCGCTGTGCTCGTCCAGCAGTTCCTGGTTCGCCCACAGCTCGATCAGCTGGTACCGGCCAGGATGCCGGATGTCTCGACCGACGCTGAACCGGAGGCCCCCCGGGGTAGGTGTCGTTCGCCGCAGCGTGCGCGCCGGCGATCTCCTCGAACTCGTCCTGGTTCCCTCCTGCGAGCTCGCAGGTGACGACCATCAGGTGGTGCGGGCTGTCGTTCGACTCGGTGGAACCCTTCCTCGTGGTCCGGAACGTGCGGCGGTCGAGGCGGGCGGCCCGGTGCCCGGGTCGTCGCGACGGTGGGAGGAACGGGTCGAGCGCTCCCTCGAGCACGGCGCCCACCGCTGCGTCGCCCGTGTGGGCGCATCGCTCAGGGGCGCAGCAGGACCTTTCCCGTTCTCCCGGCCACAGCATTGGCCGCTGTGGCCTCACGCACCGCGTCGAAGCCGTACGTCGCTTCGACGGGCAGGGTCAGGTCGCCGTCGTCGATGTGCTGACCGAGTTCGGTGAGGAGCGCCGCGCGTCGATGGTGGTCCATCCGGGCCCGGACCTGGCTGCTCCAGAACCCGGTGACCGTGATGCCCTTGAACATGATGTCGCCGGAGGGCACGTGCATCACGGGCGACTGCATCCCGCCGAACACGACGAGGACGCCGTTCTCGGAGAGGACGGAGACGAGTTGCCCGCTGGCCTCGCCCCCGACGGAGTCGACGCCGACAGCGATCCGGCCCCCCGCGGTCGTGGCCAGGAGTTCGCTCCGCCAGCCCGGTGAATCGGTCGCGAAGATGTTCCCGATCCCTTGGACGGCCAGTTCGTCGACGGCGGCCGAGCGGCGTACGAGTCCGGCGACGTTGACGCCGCGCGCTGCGGCGAGTTGGGCGACGAGCCTGCCCACGGTGCCGTTGGCGGCGTTCTGCACGACCCAGTCCTCCTGGGCGAGGTCGAGGGACTCGAGGAGGCTGATGGCGCTGAACGGCATCGAGACGAGTTGCGCCGCGACCTCGTCGCTCGTGCGGTCCCCGACGGGAACGAGTTCGTCGACGTCGGCGACGAAGTACTCCGCCCACACGCCGAACGTCCCGCCCGTGGCGACTCGCTGCCCGATCGCCGGTGAATCGACGCCGGGCCCCCGAGCGTCGACGACACCGACAGCCTCGGTCCCGGCCTGGGCCGGCAGGGTCGGCTTGAAGCCGTAGATTCCGCGGATCGTCCAGAGGTTGTGGTTGTGGATCGGGCTGAGCCTCGTCTGGACCCGGACCTGTCCAGGGCCCGGTTCCGGTAGCGGCAGATCGATGACGGTGAGGACGGCGGACGGTTCTCCGAACCGGTGGTGGACGATGGCGCGCACGGTCGTGGTTCTCCTGAGGGTTGTGGTGCTCCGACAGCGAGCGTCGGGGGGCGGATGAGGAGGTGCAGCGGGACGAAGCGCCGACTCACGGGCGTGATGCGTGCTGCCACGGCGTGGCGGGTTGCCGGCTTGGACCGAGGTACGCCTCGGCGAGAACCTCCGGCTCCCGCGAGGAGGAGGCTGCCGGGGTGGTCGCGGACGTAGTGAGAGGCCCGTCCCGAGCGCGGCTTTCGCCTCGGGTACGTCCCCCGCCTTCCGTCATCCTTCGTCGTCGCCCGTCTGGGAGTCCCATGAACGGGGCGACCAGGTGTTCAGCGCTTGCGAGGGTCCGACGGGTACCGGCCCGGCGGAAGGGTCCGCGTCGCGCACGAACTCGGCTGGGCCGAGCGGGGTCCGCCGCGAACCGGTCCACGCGTGCACCTCATGCTGCGTGCTGGACAGGTGTCGTGATGACCCCGGCACTCGCTCGGTGCTCGACGATCGACGAAACTGCCCAGACGACGCCCGCGACGGCGACGAGTCCCGCGCCCAACCCCGCGACGTCCGTCATCCCGCCCCGCTCGAAGGCGATGGGACCGAGGGTGGCGCCGAGGGAACCACCGAGGAAGACGGCCGTCATGAACATGGTGTTCGCCTGCGCTGCACCGTCCGGGTTCGCCATCAGCACCCGCCCCTGGTTCGCGGACTGCAGGAGCTGGTTCGCCCAGGTCAGCACGAACACCGACGGCACGAACAGCCAGATGAGGTGGTTGTCGACGACCACGGTCAGCAACGCGGCCAGGAGCGCGACGATCGAGACGCTGACCGTCCAGGTGCTCCCGAGGCGCTGCACGGCGGGTGCCCCGACGAGGGTGACGATCCCGGCGGCCAGCCCGACGAGGCCGAACAGCCCGGCGGCGGCGACGCTCCAGTGCGTGGAACCGCCCGTGAGGTGCAAGACCATCACGGTCCAGACCGCGTTGAAGGCCGCGAACCCGAAGAACTGCATCACGGCGCTCTCGAGCAGGACCCGGCTGGTCACGACGCGACGGAGCGTCGCGAACAGGATGCGGTGGTACGCAGTGCGTTCGGCGACCGGCATGTCCCGCGGCACCACGCGACGGAGCGGCGGGAGGCACAGCAGGACCAGGATCGCGAAGAGGACGAGGACACCGCGCCAGCCGATCAGGGTACCGACGAGCGCGGCCACGATGCGTCCGCCGAAGATGCCGATGAGCAGGGAACCGACCAGGACGGAGGTCGTGGCGTGCTTCGCCTCTGCCGGTGCCAGCTTCGCGGCGGTCGGGATGATGAGCTGGGCGATGTTCGCGACGAAGCCCACGACGAAGAACCCGGCGGCGACGGACCCGGCCCCCGGCAGCGCGGCGGTGACGACGAGGCCGGCGGCGAGGAGCAGCATCTGCAGGCTGATCTGGGAGCGCGGCTGGAGGTGGTCCGCGAGCGGCACGAGCAGGAAGATGCCGAGCGCGTATCCGAGCTGCACGGCGGTGGCGATAGTGCTGGCGCCCGCAGTGGAGGCACCGAGCTGAGCGATGAAGTCCGTCAGCAGCGGCTGAGGCAGGTAGATGGTGCTCACAGCGATCGCTGTGACGATCGACAGGACGGCGAGGGATGGACGCCAGGACGTGTGGGTGGCCGGTTCGGGGGACATCTCTGCTCCTAATTTCTGACTAGTCAGTATTAAAGTGGCGACCTGCTCCTCCGTCAATCCCCCGGCGCACCTCGACCCGGCCCCTGCGATCGTGCAGCGCCTGCAGGGGTAGGGACGCGGAGACGAAGATCGCCACGTTCCCGCGGGTAGTTCGCCGGGCCCCGCTGAACGCGGCTGGTCGCGCCTCGCGCGGGCGCAGGCAGTTCAGCGCGGGATCGTACGGATCGAGCCGCTCCGCCTGACCTCGCCCAGCGAAGAACTCGTGGATCGGGCCCGCCGCAGAGCTGGGCGCCGCGCCTGCCGGCGCCGCGGCGCCTGGCCATCGGCAGAGGAGCCGCTGCTGCGGTAGTCGTGGGTACGGTCTTGTCGACCTCGCTGCCGCAGCTGGGTACCGCCCCCAGCATCCGCACCACATCCCCGTCGCACACCGGAGTAGAACGCCGACGACACGCCGAGGCTGCGTTCCAGGCTGCGGTGGAGGCGGTGCTACCGACGTTCCAGATCGACGATGACGCCGAGGAACCCCCCAACCTGAACTCGGGGCAGCGATGCGCAGGAGGGGTGGCAGTCGACGTCGATCGACATCTCCGTCCTGCCTGGGACCGCGACGACCGCGCGCGCCACCTCGCCGGGTTCCGTCAGGACCTCCCGCACCCGCCCGCGGCCCTGCTCGATCAGTTCCAGCCGGGCGGCTGGTGGGCGTCGTCCACACCTCCAGGATCGATTGCGGGCACCGGTCGGTACGAGCGCACGAGCAATGCCCCGCAGGTGGTCCCGACATCACCTGCGGGTCCTGCCGCGGTCCTCGACGCCGGGTGGAGTCCCCGTCCGCGTCCAGCCAGGCCACCGGCGGATGGCGAGCGGGTCACGAGACACCTCGTGCCTCGGCAGAACCGCCGGTGGGGTCACAGTCCTCGTTCCCGTGCGGCTCCACGGACCGGGAGACGAAGCAGGTGGTGTCGTCGTCTCCGTCGGTGAACCCGATGCTCTCGTAGAGCGATCGGGCGATCTCGGTGGGCTGCAGGTACGCGGTGTGGGCGCCCGCTGCAGATCCCCGGTGGAGCACGAACCGGATCAAGCGGTCACCGACCCCGCTGCGCCGCGCTTCGGGGACCGTCGCCACGCAGAACAGACCCAGCCGGCCGTCCTCGTCCGGGACGGCCAGGGCGGTGGCGACGGGAGTTTCGCCACGCTAGGCCAGGACAGGTCTGGCGACGTGGCCGGCCAGGAGTTCGGGGGTCAGGAGCGCGCCGGTCGTGCCGGTGGGGAGACCGAACGCGACGTCGCACGTCTCGCACCCCCGCCGACGTTCGCCGTCGTCGTCCACGAGGTGGTAGCGCTCTGATCCGGTGGGAGCCGCGAAGAGGCGAGGCTCCAGGTCCACCACGAGCGTCGGGTACGGGACCGATGGCGCTGATCGACCACGGCGATCCCCGCGCCTGGAACCTCCGGGTGAGTCGCCGCAGGGGTTCGGCGTCGATCAGGGACGTTGGGACGAGGAACCCCGACATGGTCGGAGGTCGACCCAGGCGATCCCGCTGGGATCAGTGCCCGTCCCGGCGCCGGTGACGTGGCGGGCGAAGGAGACGTGAGCTCGGTGAACGGCGTGTGCGGCGCCGCCCCGTGGGCAGCCCGTCACCGCGGTGCCGGTGGGGTCAGGTGTTGCCCGTCCCGTCCCGTCCGCCCCGTCCGCCCCGTCCGCCCCGTCCGGCCCGGACGGGAGTGGAAGCCGGTGACAGCTGCAGGTCCCACTGCTCGTCGGTCACCTCGGCACCGAACCGGTGACGGCGTTCGGAGGTGGTGAGGACGAAGCCCAGCTCGTCGTAGATGCGGCGGGCGGTGGTCAGCTGCGTCATCGTGGAGAGGGTCAGCGTTTCGTAGCCGGCTTCGCGGGCGAATTCGATGCAGCGGCGCACCAGTCGTCCCCCGGTGCCCCGGCCCCGGGCGGTGGGGTCGACGAGCAGAACGCGCACCCTGGCCGTGGTGGGGTCCTCGGTGGGGACGACCAGCACCGATCCTGCCCGCGCACCATCGAGGGTGGCGATCCATCCCGCCTGCCGCGGGGAGGGCGATCGGGCGAAGCCGATCGCGATCTCCAGCGTCGCCTCCTCGAACCCGGTGCTCCAGCCCTGCTCGGCGGAGAACAGTTCCGCGTGGCGGAGGACGATCCAGCCCAGGTCGCCGGGGGAACCGAGGGGTCGAATCTCGATGTCTCCTGCGGTTGTCACGGTGGACCTCTCGGTGGGTCTCGGTGGTGGGGTGGGGTGCGACGACCTGCCGCCGCGGGTGATGGCGCCGTTCGACGGCCCCGGGCCGCCGACGACGTGGGTGACAGTGACCCTGTCGGCGGGCACGATGGTGGACCGGTCGACTGGGAGGACGTCCAGCACTTCCCGGGCAACGGCTGGGAGAACCGGCGGTGTGCGCCACCAGCTGCGCATCCCGCGGGAGTGGCGGCCGGAACCTGGCGGTAGCCCTGCTCGTGGCACGCGCGGGAGTGCACGGTGTTCAGACGACCTCGTACCGGTCGGGCTGCATCCCGCGGATGTCGCAGGTGCTGAGCGCCTGAACGGTTCGGCGGAACGCTTCTGGAGCAGCGTGCTGGTCCAGCCCCTCCCGGTTCTCCTGCTGCTCGATCAACTGGTGGTGGCCAGCGTGCTGGATGTCCTTCCCCACGCGGAACCGCAGACAGCCGGGACAGCTGTCGCTGGCTGCAGCGTGCGTACCGGTGATCTCCTCGAACCTGTCCTGGTCCTCATGCGTGAGCTCGTAGGTGACGATCATCAGGATCTACGGGTCTTCGGTGGACGTGGTGGAACTTCTCGCGGTGGTCTGCAACGCGTCGTGGTCGGGTCGTCGGGACGGTGGGGGAGTGTCTGGCGCGGCTTGCCGGCCGCAGGGCCACCCTTGCGTCACTACACGGTCACCTCCGCTCAGGGGTACGGCGAGGCTGGTGGTTCGGTGACTGCCCGAGTCGCTGCACCCTCGCGGACCGCGTCGAGATCATGCGTGGCGTCGACGACCGAGGTGGTGGTAGGGGTTGCTGCGACGGCTCACCCCTGGGCGAGGGCCTTGCGTTCGATGCTGGCCGCGAACTGCGGCGTCTCACGGCGGTTGTGGTCTCCGGAGGCCTCCTGCCGGACGGCGGATGCTTCTTCGAAGCTCTGACCGTGGGCGGTGATGAAGTCCATGAACGCTTCGGTGGGGTAGCTGGTGACCGAGTTCGTGTAGCGACAGGTGTTCTCGTCGATCGCCTCGGCCTGCAGGTCCCACACGACGTTGACGGTGGTCCAGCCCTGCGGGGTGTAGACGTCGGAGAGGGAGTTCATGTGGCAGTGCAGTTTCTCGGCCGTTTCCGCGACGTAGTGCTGGATCACCAGACCGGTTCCGATCATCTCGACGTTGATGGACATGGGACGCCCGTCAGCGCTCGTGGTGCGCCCTGCGGCTTTGTGGTCCGGCGGAGCGCAGCGCTGGTACTCGGCATCTGGGAGGTTCAGCAGCCAGCCGGCGATGTCGATCTTGTCGGCGGGCGCTTTGATGACGGCTGTTTCGGTGGAGTGGGAGAGGAGCAGGTGGGTCAGGACGGTGGTGGCCTGGGCGGTTGTGGTGTTCATCGGGTTCCTTCGACGGGTCAGTGGATGGCGGGTGGTGGGCGGTCAGCAGTTGATCGAGCTGCCTGGGTCCGAGAACTGCAGGACCACTTTGCCGAAGGTCCCACCGGCACTGAGCAGTTCGTGGGCGCGGGCGGCGTCGGTGGCGGGTAGGACGGTGTCGATGACGGGTGTCAACCTCCCCGCTTCGACGTGCGGCCACACCCGGTCCCGGACGGCTCGGACGATCGCGGCCTTCTGCTCGTCCGATCGCGCGCGCAGCGTGGTGACCGAGATCCTGGCCCGGCGCTTCTGCAGGAGGGAGAGGTCTAGGGAAGCAGTGCTGACGTCGCCGCCGATGATGACGAGGTGTCCGTCGGGAGCCAGGCATTCGATGTTGCGGGCGAGGTAGGGGACTCCGACGATGTCCAGTACGGCGTCGACACCACGGCCGCCGGTGGCGCGGAGGACTTCGTCGACGAAGTCGCTGGTGCGGTAGTTGATTGCGGTGGCGCCCAGGTCGGCCACCCGTTGGACCTTGGCGTCGCTGCCGGCGGTGGCCAGGACGCGTGCTCCGACCGCTAGGGCCCATTGGATGGCGGTGGTGCCGATGCCGCTGCCGCCGCCGTGCACGAGGACCGTGTCGCCGGGGCCGACTCCCGCTGTCATCGCCAGGGTGGAGTACACGGTGCACACCGCCTCCGGCAGGGCTGCTGCGTGGACGAAGTCCATGCCACTGGGCAGGGGCAGCACCTGGGCCGCGGGGACGACCACGCGCTGGGCGTAGCCGCCCCCGACGAGCAGGGCACAGACAGCGTCGCCGACCTCCCACTCCTGCACCTGCGAGCCCACCTGGGCGATGCGTCCGGCGCACTCCAGCCCCAGGGTGTCCGGTGCGTGGGCGGGAACGGCGTAGGCGCCGCGACGCTGCAGCAGGTCGGCGTTGTTGACGCCGGCGGCGTGGACGTCGATGGCGACGTCGTGCGGGCCCACCTCGCGCAGTTGCGCGCTTCCCCAGTGCAGGACCTCGGGAGGTCCGGGGTGGTCGAAGACGACGGCAGGGGTTTCGCGGGGGTGGGGAAGGAGGTCGTGAGGCACGTCGTCAGTGTGGAACTCCCCGCCAGATCACGTCCAACGATCATTGACGATGGATCTCATCGCGTAGGCTGATCAACCATGGACAACCGGCAGCTGGAGGTCTTCGTCGCCGTGGCGCGCGAGGGCAGCTTCACCCGCGCCGGCGCGCAACTGCACCTGGTGCAGTCGGCCGTCTCGGCCACCGTCGCCGCGCTGGAGGCCGACCTCGGTCAGCGGCTGTTCGAGCGCACCACGCGCCAGGTACGCACGAGCGCAGCAGGGGAAACTCTGCTGCCGCACGCGATCTCGATCCTGGACGCCTTCCAGGCCGCGCGGGACGCGGTCCGGTCGGTGGGGGCGGGCCTCGCCGGCTCCCTACGCATCGGCTACCTGACCAACGTCACCCTCTTCGACGTACCCGGGCTGCTCGGCCGCTTCGCCATCGATCACCCCGACGTCACGATGCACCTCGCGCCCGCGGCCAGTGGCACCGCCGGCCTGGCCGAAGCGCTGCGCCGCGGTGACCTCGACCTCGCCTTCCTGTCCGCCTCCCCGTTGGACTACCCCGACCTGGACGTCGACGTCCTGGCCACCTCACCCCTGGGGCTGGCGGTGGGGCGTACCCACCCCCTGGCGGGGCAACGTAGCGTCGCGCTGGCCGACACGGCCGCGTTGCGGTTCGCCGACCTGCGGGAGGGGTTCGCGACCCGGACGCTGGCCGACGTCGAGTTCCACCGCCGCGGCCTGCGCCGCGAGGTCAGGATCGAGACCTCCGACATCAACGACACCGCGGCCCTGGTGCGCAACGGCCTGGGCGTCGCCTTCCTGCCGCAGTACCTCGTCGAGGACGACGACGGCGTGCACTGGGTCGAGATCGAGGACGCCGCGTTGGTGATGTCCGTCAGCATCGCCACCGCCCGCGACCGCCGGCTCGGGGCGGCGGCCTCACGACTGGCCGAAATCGCCCGCGCCGGTATCTGGGCCGAGGTCCGGACCGATTCGTGACCGGAGCCGCAGCGGCCCCCTCAGTCCACGGAGTCCACGGCGGCGACGAGTTCTTCGACCGTACGCGGCGGTCGCGGTTCCCGGACCCAGACCAGGACCTTGCGCAGGACGATCGGCGGTTCGAGCCCACGCACGCCCAGGTCCGCGGCCGTGGCCCGCGTGTGGGTGGAGCCGACGGTGAGCGCTCCGCCCAGCCCCGCTCGCACGAGAGCGGTGTGCAACGCCGGGTCGTTGCTCGTGTACGGGAAGCGCAGAGTGGCCCCGACCTCTCGCGCGGCAGCGTCGATCAACGACCGCACGCCGCTGCCGGGCGGGTAGGAGACCGTCAGCTGCGGGGCCACGGCCTTCAGTTGAACCCGCTCGGGGTCACCGGCGTCCTCCGCCGTCGCGGCACCCGCGCCCACGACGACGACCTCCTCCTCCAGCAGTAGCCGGCTCCCCAGCTGCTCCGGCAGGGCCCGGGGCGGCTGGGCGATGACGACCGCGTCCAGGTGCCGACTCGCCAGGCGGTCGAGCAGGTCGCGGCTCATCCCGTCTTGCAGTCGCAGCTCGAGCAGGGGGTGCCGGCTCCGGAGGACCCCGAGGGCCTGGGGCAGCGCCGTGACCTCCAGCCCGTCGACGACCCCCACGTCCAGGGTGCCGGTGAGCTGCCCGGCGCGCTCGGACGCCGCGGCCTGCAGGTCCCCCTTCGCCGTCAGGACGCGACGGGCCGACGCCAGCAGATCGGCCCCGGCCGCGCTCAGGACGACCCCGCGACTGCCGCGTTCGAAGAGCACGAGGTCGAGTTCGGCCTCCAGCTTGCGCACCTGCTGGCTCACCGAGGGCTGGGCGATCCCCAGCCGTTCGGCCGCCCGGCTGAAGGACCCCTCGTCCGAGACGGCGACGAAGCACTCCAGCGCACGCAGTTCCACCCTCTGATCGTAGGTGCCCCCGCGGCCCGCGAGGTGCTGCCCGACAGGTCAGGCGGCGGACGCCGACAGCGTCTCGAACTCCTCCTCGCTCAGCTCGAGGGCGGCGCCCCGCAGGTTGTCCTCGAGGTGCGCCACGCGTGACGTGCCCGGGATCGGGAGGATGACGGGGGAGCGCCTCAGCAACCAGGCCAGCGCCAGCTGCGACGGAGTGGCGTCGTGCTGCTCCGCGAGTTCGGTGAGGGGGGAACGTGCACCGGAGAGCTTGCCGGTGGCCAGCGGGAACCACGGGATGAACCCGACGCCCCGCTCGGTCGCCCAATCGAGGAGTTCCTCGGCTGAGCGGTCGGTTAGGTTGTAGAGGTTCTGAACGGAGACGATCGGGGCGATCCGCTGGGCCGCCTCCACGTCGTGGACGGACACCTCGGACAGGCCGATGTGGCGGATCTTGCCCTCGCTCTGCAGGTCCCTCAGCTCCCCGACCTGGTCCTCCAGGGGGACCTGCGGGTCGATGCGGTGCAGCTGGAACAGGTCGATGCGTTGCAGTCCCAGGCGTTGCAGGCTCATCTCGACCTCCTGGCGCAGGTACTCGGGGCGACCGAGCACCGACCACTCGTCCGGACCGCTGCGGGTGAACCCGGCCTTGGTGGCGATGACGACGTCGTCGCCGTAGGGGTGCAGAGCCTCGCGCAGCAGTTCCTCGGCGACGTAGGGGCCGTAGCTGTCGGCGGTGTCGAAGAAGTTCACGCCCAGTTCGACGGCGCGCCGCAGCACCCGGACGGCCTCGTCGTGGTCGGCCGGCGGACCCCAGACTCCCTTGCCTGTGAGCTGCATCGTGCCGAACCCGAGCCGGTTGACCTCCAGGTCACCGCCGATGCGGAAGGTTCCGCTCGCCGTGGCCGGGCGGGTCGAGTCGTGGGGGGTGTTCACGGGTGTCCTCCTGAGGGTTTGGTGGGCGGGACGCACCGGGCGGCGGTCCGTGGTGGCAGGTGTGGAACCGGCTCCTCACCCGGCGTCGAGGCTGAGGACCAGGCGCCGCCCGGCCCATGAGGCCAGGGCGACGACCACGACGACGAAACCGATCAGGACGGTGGTGGCCGGGAGGACCAGCAGCAGGGCGCCGGTGACGACCACGGGCACGACCATGCCGGTGTAACCGATGAGGAACGTGGTCGCGAGGATGCCCCCGCGTTCGTGCGGTCGCGCCAGAGAGGCAGCGGTGCCGATCGCCGCCCGGAACAGCAGGCCGACCCCGATCCCCGTGAGCGCACTGGCAGCGACGAACAGCCAGGCCTCGACGACCAGAGCCGCGACTCCGAGCAGCACCAACCCGGTCGCGATACCGGCCACGCCCCACCGGCCGTGGGAGGCGAGGCTGCGCCCGGCGAAGACGACCTGCGCGAGCGCGGCCCCTCCGAAGACCACGAACGTGGCGCCGCCGGCGAGGAACCGGTCCGTGACCCCGAAGGTCAAGGCGAGGAACGTCGGGGCGACGGAGGTGAACAGACCCAGCACCGCGAAGACGGCGAAGGCCGCCGTGGCGGCAGCGCGGAACTCAGCGGCTCCCCCCTCCGGGGCGCGCACGCGCTGGGGCCGGTAGGGCGGAGCCGGTGAGGTGACCTCGACGGTCTCCGGCACCAGGGCCACGGCCACCAGGGCGACGACGAAGAGGATCGCGAAGACGAGGTAGGGGATGAGCAGCGGCCTCCGGACCAGGTCCGCCAGCCCCCCGGACACCAGAGCACCCAGGCCGAGGCCGCCGAGGTTCACCACCCCGGCGATGACGTTCGCACGGGCTGCGCCGACCTTCGCGGTCGCAGCGCCCAGTTCCAGTTCGGTGAGGAACGCGGTCGCCGCCGAGGTGAGTGTGCCCACGGCCAGACCCGAGGTGAACCGGGCGGCCAGCAACCAGGCGACGTCGGTCCGGAGGGTGAAGACCACGGCGGAGACTAGGGCGAGGGCCAAGGCCAGCAGGACCGATCGCTTGCGGCCGTGGACGTCGCTGAGGTGGCCGATGAGGACCAGCGCAGTAGCGACCCCCACGGCGTAGGCGCCGAAGACCAGCGTCAGCGTGAAGGTCGGGAAGTGGTCGGCTCGCTGGTAGAGCGCGTACAGGGGAGCCGGGACGGTCGCGAACGCCATCGTGAGCAGGAAGCTCAGCGCGATGATCCAGAACCCTGACCGGTGCTGACCGGGACTGCGGGGGCGAGACGCCGGGCGTGGCGGGGCGGTGGATGACATGACCCGAGCTTCGTTCGCCGGTCTCAGCGTGTCCAACGAAAGGTTCAGTTGAAATGCATCGCCAAAACAGATCAATGGCATGGGTGACCCGCGTGAGCTGGGTGCGAGGACCGGTCAGCGGGAGCCGCCGGCCGCTCCGGAGGTGAGCGAATGCATCACGCAGGCGTCGATCACGCGGAAGCCGGCGACGCCGCGAACGCGGAGGTCCTCGTCGACGATGGAGGCGTCGTCGCTGCCGAGGCGGCAGCTGCCGCTCGGGTGGCAGGACGCCATCGCCGCGACCCGTGCTTGCGCAGCGAGATCCTCCTCCCCGGTGACGTCCGGCCCGGGCTAGGACCTCCTGAACGTCTCACCGGTCACCGGTTCAGGTGCGTCGTCGCGATGAGCCGGCGTGCGGCGTGCAGGCCGCCGATCAAGCGCTGCACGTCGGCCGGTGCGGTGAGGAAACCCGGGTCGACGGCGGGCGACGTCAACGTCCGGGCTCAGGGAGGCGGACGCTGCCGATGCTCTCGGGGTTTCATCAGGCCAATGCCGACGGTGAGACCCCGCTCCGGTCCGGCCGGCGCGGGTGGGTGCTGAGGCGCACCGTCGTCGTGAACTCCGAGGGGCGTTCCGCCGGGACGCCGGGATCCCACCGTCACCGCCGCCGCTGTCCTGGCTCCTGACCGTGAACGGCAGGAACCGCTCCTCAGGCCAGCGCGTCGCACCCCCTCGCACCCAGGCGTCGACGTTCTCCCGCAGCCCCGGTGTGCATCATGGCGTTGATGCTGCTCGACCCGACCAGAACCTTGCCGCGAGGGTGGGCCAGCGCCCGCCCACCGAGACCGGACTGGGGCCCGTCGGGAAACCCCGGTCGAACTCGGAACCGATCAGCGTCCGCCACGGATGCGGTGCGCGGATCGCCTCCGGTCGGGCGTCGGGCACTGCGTCAACGAGGACGACGCGCGTGGTCCCTCGTCACTCAACCGCCGGGCCAGGACCGGTCCGGCGCTCCCGGCGCCGACGACGTAGTCGGTCGACGTCCTGCCGGCGGGTTTCCCCGGGGTGCTCCTGGGCGGATGGTCCACCTCTTCGGTGGTCCGAGGCGAGTTCATCGAACCGCCTTCCCCTGGCCCGCCTGCCGCTCGACACCCGACCGGTAGATGTACCCGGGAGAATGAGAACCTCTGTCCTGCAACAGCCGATCTGGGTGAGCCGGAGACCTGAACTTGTCGGGAACTCCGGCCACACAGGTCAGGCGAGGGCGGAACCCTCGGTGCGTCCCCCCATCGGACGGGATCGAGAGGGCGGTATAGGCACCGCCAATGGGAAGCAGAGGGTTCGCCCCGGTTCCCCGGGTTCTGCGCGGGTCGCATGATCGAAGCACGACCGGAAAGGAACACCGCACATGGCACTGGCCACGACTCGTTCGAACCACCCGGGAGAGGCGACGGGCCCTGGTGGGTCGGGGACCGGCGTCCTGCGCACGATCGGCCTGCTGTCGTTCTTCGACCGGTTCTCGACGGCGCCGCTCCTCGTGCTGGCCGTCCGCGACCTGCACGTGCCGATGGCGACCGCCGTCCAGCTCGTCACCGTCTACGCCCTGTCCTGCGCCCTGGGCCAACCCGTCTGGGGCGTGGTCAGCGACCGCATCGGACGCAAGGCGGTCCTGATCGCCGCCCTGGCCGGCATGATCGCGGGCAGCGGTGCGAGCGTTCTGGCCCCCACCTTCACCGGCCTCCTCGTCGCCCGGACGGTCACCGGCCTGTTCGTCGGAGCCCTCTTCCCGACGGCGCTGACGATCCTGGGGGACCGGTACGTGGGAACGGAACGCTCGCGCCAGATCTCCGACCTGCAGACGTTCACCGCCCTCGGCACCACTGGAGCCACTCTGCTGGCCGGGACCATCGCGATCGCCCTGGGGTGGCGGCTCGTGTTCGCCCTCGCCGGGATCGCGGCGATCGTTCTGGTCGTGCTCGCGGCGCGCCTCGCCGACCCTGCAGCACCCGTCGCCGTCCGCGCGTTCCGGCAGTCCTTCACGCGCTGGCCGCTGGCCCTCTACGGAGTCGGTGTCCTCGAAGGGGGCCTCCTCCTCGGCATGTTCACCTACGTCCTGCCCGCCCTGGAACGCGACGGCGTCAGCGTGTCGCTCGCCGGCGTCCTCGCGTCGGCGTACGGGGTCGGCATCGTCGTCGGCGCGGTGACGTCCAAACGCATCGCCCACCGCATCGACCGCACCACGAGCATCGGCACGGGCAGCGCGCTGCTCGTGGCGGCCTTCCTCGTGGCGAGCCTGCACCACACCCCCGCCGGCCTGACCGTCACCGCAGCGCTCCTCGGGCTCTGCAACTCGCTGCTGCACGCCTCGCTGCAAGGGCTGGCGACCGAGCTCACCCCGGCCTCACGGGCCACCACTGTGTCCTTCTTCGTCTGCTCCGTCTTCGTCGGCAGTTCGCTGGCGACCGCGCTCACGGCGGCCCAGACGACTCACGGCTACGGGACCGTCTTCGGGGAGGCCGCCGGAGCAGGGGTCCTCATGGCGGCGGCCGCGGTGGCGGTGTCACGGGGGTGGTCCCGCCGGGCCGGGACCACCCCGCGCCCGTGACGAGGAACCCCTGCACGGCGCACAGGACGCCCAGACCACCCGCACCACACCGCACCACCCACCATCGACAGGGGAGCCACACCATGACCACCACTGCAACCACCACGGCCGACCCGGTGAACCCGGTGAACCCGACGGGCCTGGCCACCACGCTCACCGACGGCACCCTCACGGTGCCCGGCGTACCCACCGGCCTGTTCATCGACGGACGGTGGCGCGCCTCCTCCACCGGTCGCACGTTCGACGTCCAGGACCCCTCCACCGGCCAGGTCATCGCCGCGGTCGCCGACGCGAGCCCGCAGGACGCACAGGCAGCCCTGGACGCCGCGGTCGCCGCGCAGGACGCGTGGGCCGCGACCGCACCGCGAGAACGGTCCGACATCCTGCGCCGCGCCTTCGACCTGATCCACCAGCACAGCGACGACGTGGCCGCGGTGATGACGCTGGAGATGGGCAAACCCCTCGCCGAGGCTCGCAGCGAGGTCGCCTACGGCGCTGAGTTCATCCGCTGGTTCAGCGAGGAAACCGTCCGGGTCGCGGGCCGCTACGGCACCAACCCCGAAGGTACCGGCCGCGCGATCGTCCTGAAACGCCCGGTGGGACCGGTGTATGCGATCACCCCGTGGAACTTCCCGCTGGCGATGGCCACCAGGAAGATCGCCCCGGCGCTGGCCGCCGGGTGCACGATCGTTCTCAAACCGGCCGACCTCACCCCCTTGACCGCCCTCCTCCTCGCGGAGATCTTCGTGCGGGCGGGGTTGCCGGCCGGTGTGCTGAACGTGGTGCCGACCTCGGATGCGCCGGCTCAGTCGTCGCTGCTGCTGGCCGACCCGCGCCTGCGCAAGCTCACCTTCACCGGATCCACCCCGGTCGGGACCCGCCTGCTCAAGCTCGCCGCCGACAACGTGTTGAAGACCAGCATGGAACTGGGGGGCAACGCTCCGCTGCTGGTCTTCGAGGACGCTGACCTCGACGCCGCGGTCGCCGGAGCGGTGCTCGCGAAGTTCCGCAACGCCGGTCAGGCGTGCGTGGCCGCCAACCGGTTCTACGTGCAGGAAGGCGTCGCCGATGAGTTCGCAGCGCGCCTGGCACAGGCGGCGCGGGCGTTGCAGGTCGGGCGGGGCAGCGAACCCGACACCACGATGGGCCCGCTCATCGATGACCGTGCGGTGGCCAAGACCAGTCGCCTCGTCGAGGACGCCGTGGCCAGAGGTGCCCGGGTCCTCGTCGGTGGCGCGGTGGTCGACCGCCCCGGCACGTACTTCGAGCCGACGGTGCTCGACGACGTGCAGCCCGGGTCGCAAGTTCTGTCCACCGAGATCTTCGGTCCGGTCGCGGCGATCACGCGGTTCGGCACGGAGGAGGAGGCCGTCCGGCTGGCCAACGACACCGAGTTCGGGCTGGTGGCCTACGCGTTCACCCGCGACCTAGCCCGGACCCAGCGACTGGCCGAGCGTCTGCAGACCGGGATGCTCGGTGTGAACCGGGGGGTGATCGCCAACACCAGCGCCCCCTTCGGCGGCGTCAAGGCCTCGGGCCTGGGACGTGAGGGCGGTCACGAGGGCATCGAGGAGTACCTCGAGAGCGTGTACGTGTTGACTGCTGATCCATTCGCGAGCTGAAGGCCGCGACCGGCGTTGACGATCGCAGGTCGCGCCGACTGGACAGCGCATCGTCCTTCTCCTTCCTACCCAGGTTCCGGACGAGGCGGCACCGCCCAGGCGTGGATCCACGGTCTGAGGACTCGGCTCAGGATTCACTCACACCCCACAGATCATCGACGGTGGGTGATCTGGCGGGCAACGGGTCCACGGCTGCCAGGGCGGGGTCTCCACTCAGCTGAACGTTCCCAGAAGCAGCTAGTCGTAGATGGGGTCGAGGCGTGACCGAGGGCTGCGGCGACGTCGAGGTCAGCCCTCAGCTTTCCGCTCGCGGCCATGAGATCACAGACGAACGGACCGCCGGGCCGCGGAGCAGGTGGATCAGATCACGGCCAGGAGGGGAAGTGATCCACTCGTCCGCACGACGAGCCGCGCCGGGCGGAAGGCCAGGAATCTTCGTGCTCGAGGGCGGTCCAGCGGCGATCACGATGAAGGCCGATGGAATCGGCCCCCCACCACCGGGAGCTCCAGTACCCGGCGAAGAAATCGCACCAATCGACACGACACGATGAGGACTAGATGAGCACCACCTCAATGCTTCCCGATTCTGCCGGTGGGGAGGTGAGCGGCCGCGAGCAACTGGTCAGCGCCGCGCGCGACCTCGTGCCGGCCCTGCGGCGCAGTTCGCAGGAGGCTGAGCGTGCGGGCCAGCTGCCCGCCGAGATCGCCCGTTCGATGCACGATGCAGGCTTCTTCGGCCTGCACGTCCCGGCCGCACTGGGTGGGATCGCCGCACCGATCGGCACGGCCGTCGAGGTGTACACAGAACTGGCGCGTGGATCCGGCGCCGCCGCCTGGTGCGCATCGATCCTGTCCACCGGTGGTCTGGTCTCTGGCCGTTTCCTTCAGGCCGGGCGTGATGAGCTGTGGACCGAGGATCCGCGTGCCGGCGTGTGCGGCAGCACCGCACCGACCGGAACAGGTCGCCGGGTCCCCGGCGGCCTGCGCGTGTCCGGGACCTGGCAGCCCGTCTCCGGCATCCACCAGGCACGCTGGTTGCTGTCCTCCGTCGTCGTCCGAGGCGGGGCGGACGACTCACCCGGCGTCGTCGCGGCCGCGCTGCCCGTGCAGGCCCTACGGATCGAGCGCACCTGGCGCATGGCGGGCATGGCGGCCACCGGTAGCGATAGCGCCACGGCCGACGACGTCTTCGTGCCCGGCCACCTGGTCGCACCCTTCGCCGCTTTGCTGAGCGCTGGCAAGGGCGAACACACGGTCGAGCCGTTGCTGGGAGCCACCGCCTACTCCTTCAGCACGGTGGGCGCCGGCGCCGTCCTGGTGGGCATGGGACGCGCGGCGCTGGAACACACGCTCACCGCGTTGAGCCGTGGAAAGGCCGTAGCCGGTTCCACCTACACCGATGCTCGTGATGCCCCCAGCGTGCGGCGGGACGTGGCGGTGGCCGCCCAGCTGGTGGACACCGCTGGCCTGCACCTGGCCCGGGCGGCTGCCGACGTTCAGAGCGGCGTGGAGGAGGACCGGCAGCTGGACCTCGCGACGCGCGCACGAATCCGGGCGGACCTGGCCACGATCAGCGCCTCCGTCCGTCAGGCGATGGGCCACTTGCTCGACGCCGGTGGTGCTCGGACCTTCGCCCTGTCCTCACCGGTGCAGCAGGTCTGGCGCGACGTGGAGGTGCTCTGCCGCCAACCGATGTTCGTCCCCGGCATCAGCCTTGATGTCTACGCCCGCTCCCTGCTGCGGATCCAAGAGCAGGTCGTGGGACTGGTCTGAGACCCCCGCAGCCAGTCTGCAAGGTCGACGATGTTCCCCATGGATCTTGAGGTGACTATTAGTGAATGAACAGTTGAAGACGAGCAGTTCTTCGTCAGGTCAGGAAGCTGCCGACCACGAAGAGGTTCTGGTCAACATCCTGGAGATCGTGGCTGAGCGCCCGAGCCACAACGTCCTCGCTGTGCTCAGCCACGGACCGGGTAGTGCTCTGGAGCTACGACGTGACCTCGCCGGTATCAGCGAGGCTGTCCTCTCGCGCAGCCTCAGCCAGTTGTCACGAGCAGGACTGATCACCCACATCGTTCGCCCCGACGCGTCCCTCAGGGTGGTCTTCTCCCTCACAACGACTGGCCGATCTCTTCTGCCCGTCTTGCTGGCCCTCGCCGTCTGGGAGAAAGAGCACTCTGAAGGTCGCCTCACTCGCGAAACGTAGGCACCGATCAATAGGCGCTGCGGCCCCTCGCCTTGTTGCGGCGGCCGTCGCCCACCAGCCAAACGATCGTCCCCAGACAGTTCCCAGGAAGGCCCCACCAATGCCTAGCACCTCACCGAAGATCTTGATGATCGTCACCTACGAGATCGCCGAAGCCGACCGCGCCGCGTTCGAACGAGCTGCAGGAGCCCACGCGGCGGCCAGCGACACGTACCCCGGCTGCCTGCGGTTCAGCGTCGGCCACGACATCAACCATCCCGGCCGCTACCAGCTGATCGAGCTGTGGCACGACGAGCACCTGCTGAACGAGCACGGGCGGTCCGAGGCGTTCCAGCGAACGATGACCGCTTTGAAGCAGTGCCGCATCCTGCAGATGCAGCCGGACCGGTACAAGATTCCCTGAGCGTCGGTTCCATAGATCAATCAGGACGTACGGAGCTTGACCCCGTTTCTCGGGCAGGTTGATCGTGACCCGCCTGCCCGGGAAACCGGGTCAAGCTCCATCTGCTTAGTTGACGTGGTTCAGAGCGGACTCGGTTGTGACCGATCTGTGCAGCAGACCCTCCTTCCAGCGTGCGATCAGACTGGTCTCAGCTGGTCGTGGAATTCTGACACCGTGATGTGCTCTCTGTCGGGACCCGGCGTCGCTCGGTCCGTGTTGCTGACTCAGCGCAAGGGGTGCGACTCGTGAAGATCCGGCCTCGAGGTGCCTCCGCCGGTGGCGACGCACCGGACGGCGCAGGCGCCAGTTTCTTGCGCCACCCGCGGCACGGGCCGATACCGGCGATCCTGTTGCTGCTCACGTTCGGAACCGGGCTCATCGACGCGCTCAGCGTCCTGGGACTGGGCAGGGTGTTCGTGGCGAACATGACCGGCAACGTCGTCTTCATCGGTTTCGCCCTCGCGCATGCCCCAGGGTTCTCCCTGTGGGGCTCGATCGTGGCGCTGGTCGCCTTCTTGCTCGGTGCCGCCGGCGGGGGAGTGGTCGTGACACGGTTCGAAGCGCATCGCGGGCGGCTGCTGCGCAACGCCCTCATCGTGCAACTCGGCCTGCTCCTCGTCGGTCTCGTCCTGTGGCATCTACTGGGCGCGATCAACGCTCAGCTGGCCGTCTTGGGTGCCTTGGCCTTGGCGCTGGGTCTGCAGAACTCGGTGGTACGTCACCTCGCCGTGCCGGACTTGACGACCACGGTGCTGACGATGACCTTGACGGGTATCGGCGCCGATCTCCGCCGGCGTGATGTGCCGACGGCGGTCCGCCGCGGCACCTCGGTTGTCTGCATGCTTGCCGGTGCCCTCGGCGGTGCTGTCGTTGTCCTGCACTCAGGTGTCGGCGCGGGGCTGAGCGCAGTGACGGCCCTCACTGGCGTCGTTCTGATCCTCACTGCCCTCGCCAGTCGGGGCCAACCTGCCTGGGCCGGTCCGCCCTCTTGATCGTGCGCAGGCTGGTGGTGGTCGAAGAGGACCGAGATGCACGGCTGCAACGAGACCCACCGTGGAATGCGGTCATGACGTCGGTAGCGGCAGACACACGTTTGGCGCTGGCATCGTCGATGCCAGGTCCACCACCTTCGGGGCTGGCGGGCGTGATCAGCCGGGTGGTTCCTCGAGGCGTCACCTGGTGCTGGGGGTCACACTCCTGGACGCGGCTCATCGACGAAGTGGCGACGCCATACGGTGAGCGGGTGAGCAATCCTGCCTCCGACGCCGACCCGCTCCCGGCGGCCGTGTCCTCCGTCGAAACCTGCGCGTCGACGGCGTCGGTAGCGTCGACAGGGATGGGCTCCACGCCGGCTGGACGGCAGCAGCGGGGTTCGCAGGGTTCAGGGTTGACGGGCGAGGTCGTCCCGGCGTGGAAGCGCGCGACCAGAGGTGAGCGCCGCTGGCCGGTTCAGGTGACGGTGCTCGCACTCATCGCCTTGCAGTTGTGGCTGCCCGCCCACCTGGCCCTGGGGGCTCGGTGGGCGCTGCCTGCGGTGGAGGCGGCGCTGCTGCTCGTGCTGAGCGTGGCCAACCCGGTGCGCATGGACCGGGCCGACCGGTGGGTGCGTCGTGCCAGTCTGCTGCTGGTCGCCGTCGCCAGCTTGGCCAACGGGGCCAGTGCTCTCCTGCTCATCGACCACCTCCTTGGTGGCCACGCCACGTCCAGCCCGACCGGGCTGCTGTCCGAAGGGGGCGCGGTGTACCTGACCAACGTCGTGACGTTCGCGCTGTGGTACTGGGAACTGGATCGAGGTGGCCCCTTCTCCCGCGCGGCCGGCAGCGACACCGACGTGGATTTCCTCTTCCCGCAGATGGCCTCCCCGGACATCGCCTCCCCGCACTGGGAACCGACCTTCCCCGACTACCTGTACCTCAGCTTCACCAACTCCACCGCCTTCAGCCCCACCGACACGGTGCCCTGGACCCGGTGGGCGAAGATGCTGATGCTCACCCAGAGCGCTGTGGCGCTGTGCATCGCGGCGTTGGTCATCGCCCGCTCCGTCAACATCCTTCACTGACGCCCGCATCCTGAATAGACCTCGACCGCCCGGTCCAGGCCCCGGTCCAGCAGGTAGCAGTCATGGGGGCATCTGGCTGCAGGAGGCTGGTCTTGAGGACACGTACCCGCAGGCGACGCCCCTCCCGGCGCGGCCGGCCCGGTGCCGCATCGTTGTCCGGCCTCACACCTTCGACGACTGGGCGCGTGGGGCAGCGGCGGTCGTCGTCCACAGCCTTGTGGGCTGAAACAGCCTCGTGCAGGCCTCGGACCAGAGCCAGGCCAGCCCGTTAGCCTCACCCTTTCGCGGAGAGCCTGACCCGGGATGCATAGAAAGGTCGTAGATGCGCCGCAGTGCCTGCTCTGCAGGTGATCAAGCTGCTGCGAAGGCACATGGTCACCACGCGAGGAGGCACTTCGTGAGTGAAGACCAAACCCCGCCCCACCGACTGACCATGACCAGCAACGGCGAGTCGCTGATCTCCTCCGCAGGCGCGTCCCTGCTGATCGACACCGCCCGCCTCACCGGTCTGAACACCACCTTGAGCCGGACCCTGTCGCCCTGGCGCGGGCCCGGCGCGGTCTACGACCCCGGCAAGATCGTCCTCGCCTTGGCGATGGCTATTGCTCTCGGTGGGGACAGCTTGGCCGACGTCGGCATCATCCGCGCTCAACCGCAGTTGTTCGGGTTGACCTTCTCCGACCCGACGCTCTCCCGGTTGGTCGCGAAGCTGGCCGCCGATGCGCCCGCCGCCCTGGCCGCGCTGCGTCAGGCCCGAGCCGCCGCCCGTGAACGGGTCTGGCAGATCAGGTCGCCCGTTCCCACCGAGGGGACGTCGTATCGACCTCGACGCCACCATCGTGCTCGCGCACTCGGAGAAGGAAGGCGCGGCCCCGACCAGGGGCACCTCCCGCTTGCGGAGAGAAACGGACGTTCGGGTTCCACCCGTTCCTGGCGTTCCTCGGGCCGTCGAGTGTCACGGACTGGCAGAACCTGGGAGTACGTCGGCGGCATGCTGCGGATCGGCAAGGCGACCGCGAACGATGCTGGCGCCCACATCGCCGTCCTCACCGAGGCGCTGCAGCGATCACCTGACAACGAGCGGTCCCGGGTGCTGATCCGCGGTGACGCCGGCGCTGAAGTCCAAGCCTTCGTCCGGCACCTGCACCAGGTCGGACTGGTGTATCGATCGGGTGTTGGCCATCGAACCCGACGGCTCCACCCGCGACGGCGCCCAGGTCGCCGAACTGACCCGCTACGTCCGATCATCCAAAGTCCTTGGCCGCCGGGGATTCGGGTCCCCAGCGTGTGATCGCCCACCGGGAGCGACCTCACCCCCGCGCGCAACTGCGCATCACCATCCCCCGCAAGCGGGAGGTGCCCCCAGCCGACGGCTGGCGAATCACTGTGTTCGCCACCAACGTGGTCGGCGGCAAGGTCGCCGAGCACGAACTACTGCACCGGCTGCGGGCTCGGGCTGAGGACCGGGTCCGTTGCCTGAAGGACACCGGGCTGCGCAGCCTCCCGCTGCAGGTTTCGCTGCGAACGAGACCTCGCTGGAAGTCACCGCGCTAGCCAACGACCTGCTCGCCTGACCCAGCACCTGGCCCTGACCGGCACTGCTGCCCGCACCGGGGAACCCGAACACGTGCGCCTTCGACTGCTGTTGGTGGCCGGGCGCATCGTCCGCACCGCCCGGCGACGGTTCATGCGCCTGCCGCAGGACTGGTCCTGGTCCGACGCCATCCTCGCGGGACACCGCCGGCTCGCCGCTTTCAGCCTTCGACCCTTCACCAACGTTTCCACGACCGGAGCCTCAGAAGCCGCGCAGACGCGGGGATAGCGCCCGCCCAGCAAGAGGAGACCCCAGATCAGAACCCATCGAGAGCGTCAGCCGTCGCTTCGCAAAGGGATCGAGGCAAGTACACAGCGCCGTTCACCCTGTCGGAGTGACGAGCTGACAAGGCGGAGGGCGACGGCACCGGGCGGTGACCCGGTGCCGTCGCCCTCCGGCATCTACAGCCCGTCGTGGCCATGCGGCCGCGTGCGGGCCCGGTCAGGACGGTGGTGCGGTGCTGGGAGTCACGCCGTGGCGTCGCGGATCATGGATGCGGCGTACTCGGCGATGGCGTAGACCAGCGGGTTGGGGTTCGCGGACGGCAGGGACGGCATGACGGAGGCGTCGACGACGCGGAGGCCCTGGATGCCGCGGACCCGCAGTTCCTGGTCCACGACGGAGCCGTCGTCTCCGCCGAGCCGGCAGGTCCCGATGCCGTGGTAGTAGGTCTGCGTCACCTGGCGCGCGTACCGCTGGAGGTCTTCGTCGCTGGTCGCCGCCGCTCCCGGCAGCACTTCCCTGGTGTCCCAGGCGTCCAGGCCGGCGCGGGCGATGATCTCGCGGGCGGCCCGGATCCCGGCGACCATGTCGTCGACATCCTCGTTCGTGGCGAGCAGTGCCGGGTCGATGCGCGGTGCGTCGGTGATGCTGGGTCCGGTCAGTTCGAGGGTCCCGCGGCTGGTCGGGTGCATCGGAGTGACGGTGAGGGTGAAGCCGTGGCCCGGCCCGTCCATCTCCGCGGGGAACTGCGGCACTCCGGTGAACAGCAGCTGGACTGGCCTGCCGTCGACGGACAGGAGGCCGGACAGGCCCTCGCCGACGTACTCCAGGCCGGGGTCGACCGAACAGGAGACGCCTCCGCGGGCGTGGTCCTGCAGGTTGGCGCCCACCTCCGGCGCGTCGAGGAGGACCTCGATGCCGCTGGGCTGCAGCTGCTGCGCCGGGCCGATGCCGGAGACCATGAGCAGGTGGGGCGACCCGACGACACCGGCGGAGAGGATGACCTCGCGGTGGGCGCGGAGGACCTCGGTGCCGTGTGGCCCGAGCACCTCGACACCCACGCAGCGCAGACCTTCGAAGACGAGGCGGGAGACCGTCGTGTCCGCCCGGAGGGTCAGGTTCGGGCGTTCTCTCGTCGCGGGGGTGAGGTAGCCGTCGGCGGCACTGGAACGGTCCATGCCCTGCACGCTCATGAGGTGCATCCCCACGTGGGTGATGCGGGCGTCCTCGCCCATCGCGCGTTCGACCGCGGTGACGACGGGTGACGGCGGGAACGGCCGGGACACGTGCACTCCACCTCGATCGGGGGCGTCCGGCGCCTCGCTGCGCTCGCTGCGGTCCATGAACGGCAGCAGGCGGTCGTAGGACCAGCGGGTGGCGCCTCGCTCGACCCACGGCGTGATGTCGGACTCGAGTGCGCGGATGTGCACGACCCCGTTGGTGCTGCTGGAGCCACCCGTCACCTTGCCGCGGGGGTAGGCGAGCACGCGACCGTCGAGTCCGCTCTGGGGCTGCGTGTCGAAACCCCAGTCGAACTCCGAACCGATGAGCGACGCCCAGTGGGCGGGGTTGCGGATGACGTCGGGCCGGGCGTCGTGCCCGGCCTCGAGGAGGAGCACGGTGGCGGAGCCGTCGTCGGTGAGCCGGCGCGCCAGGACTGAGCCGGCGGAGCCGGCTCCGATGACGATGTAGTCGGGATGGACGTTCATGAGGAGTTCTCCAGGTGCTGTGGGTCTGAGGAGTTCGAAGGGGTGGAGTCGGACGGATGCGCTCTGCCGGCGACCCTTCGGGACGCTGCGATGACTGGCAGGAGCTGGCGCCGGTGTCGTGTCCGCGGATGAAGTGCCGTGGGGACGGCCCGACGGGAGTCAGGAGAGCGTCCCCGCCCTGCCAACCACGGGAACCATCTTGGCTCACCCGACTGGTAGGTACCTGGGAACCTTGAACTTCGGACCTACGTGGGCGACTGGGCCCGGCCATCGCGACCAGGCGGTGCGCATTCCCTTCCCGTATCACCCAGCAGTTCACTCGGCGGGTGACAACCCGTCCCATACTGGTTCGAAGAGCCGACGGGTGAGCGTCGCTGCGACGAGCTGAGTGGGATGGGTGACGGTTTCGTCTGTCGGGTTGAGAGGCCGTGCTACCTCGATGGCGAGGGCGAGTCACTCGTTCCGAGGATGTCGCGCTCACCGACCGAACCGATCTTCACCGGTGCTTGAGTGCCCGGTCGGGTGATGCGTGTGCGTTGCTCCTGACCACGGCTGACAACGGTGCGCCACAGACGATTGCCTGACCTTCGGAGTCGGCCGTGTGACCTGCGGATGCGGATCGGCCGGTGGTTCGATGGCCCAGTTCGCCCGCCATGAGAACCTGTCGTCACTCGCCATGTCCAGGCCAGACCAGCTCCGCGAGCTCGACGAAGTCCTCCAAGGGTTCAGGGTAGAACGATGCGGTGGTCGAGTTCCACCGGAGAGCACGGGGGAGCGACAGGGAGATGTTCAGCACGTCGAGGATCGAGTTCAGCGATCCGTCGGGGCCGAGGTATCGGGTTCGGCCGGCGAGGGTGACGGCGGAGTTGGCTGCGACGAACAGTGTTCCGGGAATCGTTTCGATCGGTGTCGCCACGACCCCCGCGATCGACAACGTTCCCTGGTTCTCGTCGATGAAGGCTCCGAAGGTGCCGCCGAGGACGAGGCGGCTGTCCGGTCCGAGGGTGACGGTGCCGCGGACGTCGCCGTGCACCATGAGGGTGCACCCTGCGGCGACGGCCGTGCCGGCTCGCAGCGTGCCTCGCACGGCGAGGTCCTCGCGGACGGTCAGGGTGGTGTCGACGGCGCCGACGATGTGTTTCACCGCGTGTGTCCTCCGCCGGCGGCCAACGGCGCGAGCCGGGTGGGGAACGTGGTCACAGGCCCTGTGTCCGCAGCCAGCTGAGGGTGGTTTCGGCGATCTCGCGCCATCCGGCGTCGAACACCAGGGAGTGGCCGCGGTCGGGGAAGTGGACGAGGTCGGTGACCGCTGAGGAGTGGGCGTACAGATTGTGGGCTTCCTCGACGACGGAGGCCGGGACGGTGTGGTCCTTCCCGCCGGCGACCATGAGCAGGGGGCCACGGTCGCCGAGGGCCACGTCGACGGTGGCGGGGGAGTCCTGCGTCTTGTTCGCGGCGGCACCTTCGAAGAGGACGCGAGCCGGGCCGGGGATGGTGAAACGGGTGTGCAGGTCGTCGGAGTCCTGACGGGTGAGGCGGTTGCCGAAGCTGTACGCGAACTGCTTCTGGGTGAGGGAGACGGCGCGCGTCCTGTTGGCCGGTCGGGACAGAACGGGCAGGGCGGTGCGGAGTTGGGCCAGGGGCAGTTTCTTGACCCCCTTCATGCCGGCGGCGTCGATGGCGATGGCGGCGCGGGCGTGGCCGGAGCTGAGGAGCTTCTGGGCGATGAGGCCACCGAAGGAGTGCCCGATCACGATGGGTCTGGCCGTGAGGCTGTCGATGTGCTGCTCGTAGGCGGTGGTGACGTCCACGATGCCTCGGCCGGCGATCTCGGCGTTCTGGGCCCGTGTGGAGTTCGTCGTCGAGTGCTCGCCGGGCCAGCCGGGTGCGGTCGGGGCGTAGCCCTGTTCGGTGAAGAGGTTCAGCCACGGGTCCCAGGAGGAGGCGTGGATCCACAGGCCGTGGATGAAGACGACGGGGATGGGCATCGACATGAGTGGCTCCTTGAGTAGACGAACCAGTACGTGTGGGTGATAGTTGGACGCTGCGGCAGTGATCCGGTCTGCGCGGTGAACGAGCGGGAGGAACCATGGGGGAGGCCCCACCGAGGTCGTCGGCGCCGCACTCCGGTGGCCAGGGCACGGGCCGCGGGGCGATGACCCGGGAGCGCATCCTCGACGCCGCGAGTGTCTTGTTCTACGAGAACGGGATCCACGAGATCAGCGGGGATCGCATCATCGAGGTCGTCGGCGTGAGCAAGGTGACCTTCTACCGCCACTTCCGGACCAAGGAGGACCTGGTCGTCGCCTTCCTCGAGCAGCGCTCGCTCATCGAGCGCGAGGCGTTCGAGGGTGCCTACGTCCAGACGGGCAACGATGCGATGGCCACGCTGGACCTCTTGGCCGTGGGCATCGGGGCGGAGAGCTGCCGCCCGGGGTTTCGGGGTTGTCCGTTCATCAACGCGGCGGCCGAGTACGCCGACCGCGACAGCCCCGTCCGACTGGTGATCGACCGGCACCGGGCGTGGATGTTGTCCTTCTTCCGGCGGCTGCTGAGTGAGCTCGACGTGGCTCGCCTGGACGACGCGACGGACGCGGCGATGGTGCTGCGCGACGGGGCGATGGTGAGCGGCTACCTGACGGACGCGCGAGCAGTGGCCGGGACCCTGACGACGATGTTCCACGCCCTCGTCGCCGCCTACCGGCAGCGTTCCGGGGAGTGACTCCCGCACGCCCGCGCTGCGAGGGTGATCGGTTCTCCGTGGGCGGGGCCAGGGCGCGGCGCGGAGGGTTCGGGGCGGTGCCCGACGGCGCCTGGGTGCACCGGCTCCGTTGACCGTCAGCGAGTCGAGGTGGCTGCCTCCTCGATGACGTGGGTGATGGTCGCGGGGTGCTGCAGCATGGCGAGGTGGCCGGCCTTGACGGTGGTGACCTGGGAGTGGGCCCGGGTGGCCATCTTCTGCTGCAGGGCGAGAGGGATGCTCTTGTCGTCGGTGCCGGCCACGTACCAGGACGGCAGGGTCTTCCAGGCCGGGGCGGTGGCCTTCTGGCTCAAGGCGCCCAGGGTGACCGGTTCCTGGCGGGCGAAGAGGTCCTGCTGCTGGTTCTTGGGCAGGCCGGTGGCGAAGGTGGCGTCGAAGGCGCCCTTCGTGAGGTAGAGCTCCGCATCGCCTGCCGGCGCCCCGGCGTAGGGGACGGCGTCGAACGCCGCGGACGGGTCGCCGGGGGTCGCGGAGGTCGCCAGACCCAGGACGCTCTCGCCCTGGTCGGGGACGAAGGCGTCGATGTAGACCAGGCCGCGGACCCGGGGATCGGTGGTGGCGGCTTCGGTGATGACGGCGCCGCCGTAGGAGTGCCCGACGAGGATGACGGGTCCGGTGGTCTTCACCTTCAGGAAGGAGTTCAGGTCGGCGCTGTCGGTGCGGAGGGACTTCAGGGGATTGGCGAAGGTGAGGACGGTGTAGCCGTCGTGGGTCAGGCGTGCCTGGATCGAGCCGAAGGAAGCGCCGTCGGCCCACGCTCCGTGGACGAGGACGACGGTGGGCTTGGCCTGTGTGTGGTTGGTGCTGGGGTGGGTGGCAGCGTCGGCGGCGCCGGTGCCGGTGGCGAGAGAGCCAGCCAGCAGGAGGACGGCGGCGGCGGTGAGGCGGCGAGAGCGGGCGGTGCGGGACATGGTGTGCCTTCCGGAGCGATGACGTAGGCGTACTAGTTCGTCTACATGAGGATGGAAGCACGTCGCGCCCGGGGACGCAAGGTCCTGGTCGGCGTTCGAGGTCGAGCGCTCGTGCCCCGTTCGCAGGTCCCGTTCAGACTCCGCTCCGGGTGCGCCCCTCGGCACGCGCGCTGCTTCGGAGGGCCTCTCACGGTGCCTCTGGAGGAGGTCGACGCGATGACCGCCGACCCCTTGGTGGACCACACCCACTTCTGGACGAACAACTCGCCCAGGCCGGCCCAGCCCAGACCTGGAGCCCCGAAGGGGAGGGTGAAGACGTTGCCGTGCAGCGTCTACGACCCGGGCTGAGGTTCTCGCGTTCACGACGTTCCCGAAGGAGGTGTGGCGGCGGGCCTGGTCCGACGCCCCGCAGGAGCGGTCGAACCGGGAGATCCGCCGCGCAGCGACGTCGTGGGCGTCTTCCCGATCGCGATCCTCCGGTCCGCCGGGTGGGGGCTGTTCTGGCCGGGCAGGACGACGAGTGGACCGCAGGCCGTCGCCACCTACCTCGGTCTGGACCTGCTCGGTCGCTGCCGTCTGATCGCGATGCCCGGCGGAGCGGAGTTCACCTGCGGGAGTGCTGCGGAGGTGCACCCCGATCTCACGATGCAGGCCTCGACGGCCTGACCGCACGGAGCACTACCCGGCGAACGTCGTGCACCACCTCTGAGGACTGACCTCCGGTCTGATCACTGCAGTGTCGCGAGGAGAGCTGCGCGAAGCACGCTGATGGCGGGGTCATCGTCCTGGTTGCTCCTGTGGGCGATGCTGACGAGGCGAGCAGGCGCATCGCTCAGGGCCACGGTGCTCAGGTCTTCGTGCAGGGGTGGCCGCCCCATCCGCGGCACGAGAGCCCACGCCAGACCGTGTCGGGCCAGGTCCAGGTGACAGGTGAAGTCAGGGATCTCCGCGACGATGTCGGGTCGTTGGCCGTGCTGGGCGAACATGTGCAGGAGCCAGTCGTGGCAGACCGTTCCTGCTCCGGTGGAGACCCAGCCGCGAGCCGTCAGCGCCTCCCGGCTGAGGAGGTCACCTCCGTCAGCGGCGACGGCGACCCCGATGAGCGGATCGTCGCGGCGGCAGACGACGTCAGCAGGGTCTCGGCAGGCTTCGACGAGGGTGAGGCCGGGATCCATCGGGGCGGGACGCCCCTGCCAGTGGTGCACGACGGCGACATCGACAGCGCCGGCGGTCAGGGCGGGCAGCGCTCGGTCGGGATCCATCTCGATCAACGACCAGGTCAGCGCAGGGTGTTCCTGGCGCAAGGTGGCCAGGACCGGAACGACATGGGCGCGCAGGGCGGTGGCGAAGGCGGCGATGCGCACGTGCCCGACGACGTGTCCGTGCTGTGGTGCGTCGCCTCCGCTCAGGCCCGAACCGGCCAGGACGCGGTCGAGGCGGTCGGCTAGAGGTAGTGCTGCCTCCAGCAGGGCGTGGGCCGTCGGGGTCAGCACGACGCGGCGGCCGCTGGCGACGGTCAGGACACGACCGCTGGTCCGCTCCAGCCGCTTGATCTGCTGGCTGAGCGCGGAGGGGCTGAGGTGCAGCACCCCGGCTGCGGCGGTGACGGTGCCGTGGGCACGCACCGCCGCCAGGGCCCGCAAGCACGCCAGTTCGTCCACGACGACCTTTCGTCCTGTCGCGCTTCACGTTCCACCCCACCATCGTGCGATGGACGACCAAGGTAGCGCGGTAGGAGACTGCAGCAGTCCGCGGCGGGAGCCGGGGTCCCGGGTGGTCGTCTCAATCGTGCGGCAGCGAGGAGTACGTGGTGGTGTCCTGGTCAGCTGCAGGCGGGGTCGTCGTGATCGCCTTGGGCATGGTCCTCACTCCGGGCCCGAACATGGTGTACTTGGCCTCACGCTCCATCGCCCAAGGACGGCGGGCCGGCCTGGTCTCCCTGATGGGCGTCGCGGCAGGGTTCCTGGTCTACCTCATCACGGCGTCATCGGGATTGTCTGCGGTGTTTGCTGCGGTGCCGGCAGCCTTCGACGTGGTCAAGGTCGTCGGTGCCTGCTACCTGCTCTACCTGGCCTGGCGAATGCTGCGCCTCGGTGGTGGGTCACCGTTCAGTCCACGAGAGCTGACCCCGCACTCGGGGAAGCGACTGTTCTTCACGGGGCTGACGACGAACCTGCTCAACCCCAAGATCGTGTTGATGTACTCAGCGCTGCTGCCGCAGTTCGTCACCGCCGGTGCCGGCCCGGTGTGGCAGCAGTTCCTGCAGCTGGGGGCGCTGCAGATCGCCGTCGCGGTCACCGCCAACGGCGCCATCGTGCTGGGCGCGGCCGGTCTGTCCACCTGGCTGCAAGCCCGTCCGCGCGCGATGCGGGTGCAGCGAGTGGCGGCGGGCAGCGTTCTGGCGGTCTTCGCGGTCAAGATGGTCGCCACCTCGGCCCCGCGCTGAACTCTTCGAGCCAGGAAGCACACGACTCGAGACGCACGGCTGCCCTCCGAGCTCGCTCTGCAGACCATCTTCTCGGGAACGACATCCACCTGATGCTGTTGAACGTCTGGGCGTCACGGCGACCGACCGCGAGAAGAACCACGTCTCGTCCCCGAAACCTCTCGCCCCTCTGTGATCACCTGTGATCGCTCGCGTGTCGTTGCTGCCAGCCACGGCCGGCGCGAGCATCAGCTGACGGACGCACCTCGCCCCGGAACCCCGCTGCAGCTGCTGATCTGGTGCGAACGACACTGGCGGTACCTCGAACCACCCTGTCCTCCCCGCGCGGGCGAAGCTCGCGACTCGGGCTGCAACCTGGGCGATCGAGTCGTTGCACTGCACGACTCCTCGATCTCGAACCTGGCCGCCAGCTCGGTCCCGTTCCACCCCATCGACGGTCCAGGACAACCGAAACCCCCGGCGGTACGGTGACGGTGCTGGACGCCCTCCTCGTCGCGGAGCTCGCCTCCACGGCGTGGACGAGATCCGCCGCCGCGTCCCGCAGAAGACCTCGGGGCGGCACGGGTACCGCGACGACCCGCTCCAGCGCATCCGTTGGCTGCTGATCACGGCTCGAGGAAACCCTCGTCGACCGCGGCCGGGCCATCGCCGACCGGGTCCTCGACGGTTTCCCCAGTTTCCCGAACCCGGAGATCACCCGGCGGGGTCGAACGTCGCGGTCGTGGCGGACTGCGGTGCTGACCTGCTTCGACGACGACCCGCGTCGCTGCGGAACCAGCCACGACGGGGCGGAGGCCATCGCCTCATCATCGAGAAGAATTCTGTTCGGCTCACGGGTGACGACGTCGCCGTGGACCGGACCGAGCTACCTCCCCGCAGATCCGAAGAGTCGGGTTCGGGGGCTGTGAACCCTGGTCTCGGTGTTCACCCGCGTGGTCCCGGCGAGACGTGCAACACCTCGTACTCGACGGCTTCGGTGCCTTCGCCGCTCGTGGGACGGTCCGTGCTCAGCTCGGCTCGCAGCAGGGTCCAGGTCGTGACGTCCACGGCGGCGACCCGTCGCACGGTCGAGGGGCCGGGCGAGTGGAGGAAGACTCCGGTGAGGTCCTCGATCACCTGAGCCGGGGCGAGGCCGGCAGGTAGGGGTTGCGTCGAGATCGTCATGCTGCGGGCTCGATCGAGGTTGCCAGGCCCCGGCCCGATGCCCACGACGGTCCAGTCCTGGATGGGGCGGCGGCCGAAGTCACGCACGATGGCGGAGTACCCCGGCTCCCCCCAGCAGAAGGCCCTCATCCCGTCGATGTCGTCCCAGACGTAGAACGGGGCGTACTCGTTGACCGGTGACCCCTTGCCCTTCTCGCGCACCAGGTAGGCCTTGAAGTTCAGCCCGGCGAACCCGTCCAGCAGGTGGCCGGTCCGGGTGACCCGGTCGCGGATGATCTGCATGTCGTAGTCGGCGGGCAGTGGGACCGCGTACTGCATGGCGTACATCGGAGGAGACCTCTCAGCGGGGCGGTCGGTGGTTGTCGAAGGTGGCGTCTGACACAGGAACGCCCCAGGTCACAGTGCGCCCGTCGGACGTTGCCTCTTGTGCCGCGATGTGCGTCATCGAGCCCGACGGTCCGGCGCCGTGCCAGTGCAGGACTCCTGGTGGGATCCACGCCGTGTTCCCGGTGGCGACGTCGACGGCGGCCTCTCCTCGGAGTTGGACGCGGGCGACGCCGGCCGTCACGACCAGCAGTTGTCCGTGTGGATGGGAGTGCCAGTGCGTCCGAGCACCCGCAGCGAAAGTGACCTCGTACGCCGCCAGCCGCGTCCGCCCGTCGGGGACGCGCAGTGCTCGTGCGGTGACGTGGCCGGTGAACACCGCCGGATCACCCACGGTGCGCCTGGTTCAGCAGGGCGACGGCACCCTCGACCGCGGCATCGAAGCGGGACGTGTCGTGGTGCGCGCGGGCCAGGACGTAGCCACCCTGCACCACGGCCGCCACGGTGCAGGCCAACGCCTCGGGGTCGGTGTCGGCCTGGAGTTCGCGGTCCTCGACGCCTTGTCTGATCACTTCGGCGATGGCGGTCACCAGCCAGTCCAGTGTCGCGGTCACGGGTTCCAGCAGGGCCGGGGTCGCGAGCACGTCGGCGTCGTAGGTCATGCGGCCCATCCGGCACCCCCGCAGGCTGTCGCGCTGTTGACGCAGGTAGCTCGTCAGTCGCTCCACGGCAGTGCCCGGAGCCTGCAGCAGGGCCTCGGAGTCATCGCGCAGCAGTCGTGCGCTTCGTTGCAGCGCAGCGACCGCCAGGTCTTCCTTGCCGTGGAAGTGGTGGTACATGCTGCCCTGCCCTGCCCCTGCTGACGTCTGGATCTCCTTGGGACTGGTCGCGGCGTAGCCGCGCACCCAGAGCAGCTCTTGCGTCGCAGAGATGAGGCGATCTCGAGCGTCCATGCCGTACATACTAGTAGGTACACAACTGATCGCGACGGAGTGGCTGCTCACGCCGTCGTTGAACACCGGAGGAGACCGCGGTGCCGCCGGGTCAGAGCGAGGCCAGAAGTTCCCGGCTCTCCCTGACGTACCGGTCCGCGAAGGCGGGGTCGCTGACCTGCTTGGAGGCCCGCACGGCCTTGCCGTTCTCGTCGTAGTAGACCCCCGTGGCCTCCGAGGGATCGACCACGATGCCGGAGATGACCCGCCCGGCGCGCCTGGAGGTCGTGAAGTGCGGCAGGAACTGCAGGACCGGGGCGAGGAGGTTCGAGACCACGTTGAGGACGGCAGACGCGTCGCTGCCCAGGTTCGAACCGGGGTTCACGCCGGGTTCGATCGCCCGGAACCGCAGGCGGGGGTGCTGCCGGGCGAGGCTGAACACGGCGGCGAGGTTGCCCTGCTTGGACGTGGCGTAGGCGTCCATGCCGGCGCGCTGGGACCCACCGGGGGCGTACTCCCCGCGCGCGGAGGCCTCGGCCGAGAGGTACCGGCTGCCACGGAAGCCGGCCCGGACGGCGGGGACGCGTTCGGGGTCCTCGCAGGCGGAGGCGATGAACACGACGTTGGTCCCGTCGGCCAGGGACGGCAGGAGAGCGTCGGTGAAGGCGAGCGGGCCGAGGTGGTTGGTGGCGAAGGACAGTTCCCAGCCCTGCGGACTCACCCCGGGCTTGGTGAGCATGACCCCGGCGTTGTTGAGGACACCACGCACGGGCAGGTCCAGGGCGGCGATCTGCGCCGCCGCCCGACGCGCGCTGAGGACGTCGGAGAGGTCGGCGACGATGCTCGTGGCGCTGCTGCCCGCCCGCTCGATCTCCGCCTCGACCGTGGCGAGCTTGTCGGGGTTGCGACCGACGAGGACGACGTGGCCGTGGTGGGCGAGTTCGAGTGCGGTGGCGTGGCCGAAGCCGGAGGTGGGGCCGGTGACGACCCAGGCCGCGGTAGCGCCGGGGGTGCTGGTCATGAGGTCTCCTGGGTCGGGGTGGGGTCGCGGGATCGTTCGCCGGCGTGGTCGAGGGCCAGGACCCGCCACATCGCCTCGAAGGCGAGGGAACTGCGGGTCCCGGTGGGGTCGGGGTGGGCGATGAGGTCGTCGATGGTGGCGTCGGCGATGGCCGACACGAGGGTGGACACCAGCCGCAGCGGTGCCTGGCGCATCGGGCCGCCGGCGACGATCGGTCCGAGGACCTCGGCGGTTCCGGCGTAGGCGGCCTGCACCGCCTGTCGGCTCTGGGGGCTGAGGTCCTCGGCGACGGCGAGGTGGGCCAGAGCCCGTCGCCGGTCAGGGTCCTGCACCGCCCAGTCGATCCACCCGTCCCACATCGAGCGCAACTGCTCGCGCGGTCCGGCCCCCGGCCTCAGGCCGTCGGTGGCGGCTCGTCCCATCGCGCTCTTCAGGATGACGTAGAGCTCGTTGACCAGCGCGGTCTTGGTCTCGAAGTAGACGAAGAGAGTGCCGGTGGAGACCCCGGCCGCGCGGGCGATGGAGGCCGTGGAAGCGGCGAGGCCCTCGGCGGCGAAGACCCGCGTCGCCGCGTCGAGGAGGGCGGTGCGGTGAGCGGGGTTCCTCGCGCGGGCCACGACGACCACGATATGGATGAGTGAGTGGTCAGTCAAGCATTGTGGCCCAGATCGCCCGGATCTCTTTCCCGTGTCCCTGCTGCACGGCCAGAACGTGTTCGGCCGCTTCCGGCGCGGCCCGGACCGCAACCGCTCGATGCCCTGTCTCTTCGGTCGTCTTCGCGGGGCTGCGTACTGCCGGCGGTCGAGCTCGGTGGGGTCAGGAACCAGTGACAGCGTGGACCACCGCAGTCTTGGGGTAGGTGTCGGCTCCGTTGCGCGGACCGATCTCGAACAGGTCGACCATCAACTGCAGCGGGTAGCTCAAGACTTGAGCCGAGGCGAAGACGACGGCTTGCTCGCAGGCGATGACCACGCCGTCGGGACTCCAGTGCGCTGACCAGGTGTGCGCCTGCCCTGCGCCGACCGGAACGACGACCTCCATCTCGTCGCTCGACCGGGGGTCGTGGTGAGCTTTGATCCCCACTCGGGCCGTGGTGGATCCCGTCTTCACGGCGTCGGAGTCGATCTCGAACAGGCAGACCTCTCCGCTGTCGTCCTCGTCGAGGTGCTCGGTGCCGACCAGCCAGGCCGCGAGCATGCACCCCCGGTCCCGGCTGGCGGTCACGGTGACATCGACCTGACCGGAGCGCGGTGCCCACAGCAGTTGCAGTGAGACCTCGGTGCGCACCGTCAGTCCGTCGTGGCGGTGGCGGTGGGTGCCTCGAGTTGAGCGCAGCGGACCGCTGAACACGGCGGTCTGCAGGTTGGAGACCCTCAGGGGAGCATCTTCGGGTCGCCAGTCGAGTTGGTCGGCGTCGATGCGCAGGCGCAACCCCGGCGGCTGCCCGGGGCCCGGAAGGTCGTACCGGGCACGCGAACGTTCGGCGGTGGTCCACTGCGGCAGGTAGTGGTCCACCCAGCGTTCGGGGTCCAGAACGGGAGCGTCGAAGCTCTCGGCGAAGCTGGACGTCACGGTGTCCAGGCGCGGGAGGTGCTGCATCGTCGCGGTCCCCTTCGCGTCGTCGGTCGTTCGCGGCCAGCCCTGATCGTCGCAGTGGTGGTGGCAGGCGTGGTGTCCCCGTACGGTCCGCTTCCCCCGCCAGTGATGTCTCAGGACATCGGTGACAGTTCCGCATCAAGACATCGGTAACAGTCGATGTGTCAGGACTTCGGTGACAGTCCCAGAGCTGAGCAGGTGTCGGCCGCCCACGACAGCGCGCACCGCGGGATGACCGTGCGACCTGCTCCGCCTCTTGCCTGGTGATGACGACCGCAGCAAGGTGAGGTCATGCACCGCGCCGGGACGATCAGCTGGCAGATCCGTGAAGGCATCGACAAGCACCTAGCGATGGCCCTCTACATCCGGGACGCCGCCGGATTGGACCCTTACGTAGTCACCGAGCCCGATGTCGGCGCTCTCCACCCCACCGTCTTGTCCCAGCCGACTGACCAAACCGGGGCCAGCGTCGACGCAACGCTCGACCTGCGTGCCGCTGTCCAGCAGTGGCCGACGTGGTGGGCTCGGGCCCTGCAGCAGGTGCCGGCGACCACCGTCGAAGAGGCGCAGGAAGCGGCGCCCCCATCTCCCCCGGAGTGGCACGGGGTGCATGATCTGCCCGCTGTGCGCGCTCTGGTGCAGCGCCATCACCGCGACTTCTGGAGCTGGCTCGACACGGCTGATCAGGGTGAGCTCGATCGGTACCGCGGCCAGCGCGGCAGCGGGGACCCGCTGCACCTCACGCGCTTCGTCAATGCTCACGAGCACCAGCTGAAACGGCCGGCGCGTCCCTTCACCCTGCATCTGCGCCTGCTGCCGTTGCAGCAACCGGTGGGGTGGGTGCTCGATGAGCAGCAGGTCGTCCTCAGCACCGGCCTGCGAGAAGATGCACGCGCTCTCGAGCAGTTGCTCGCACCGGTCATCGCGGGTCTGGCGTAGGAAGCCGCGCCCGCATTCGGGGATGTGCAGATGATCCCTGCTGCTCGGCTCCTACCTGGACATCGCCATGACCGCGAGGTCCAGCATCGCCGGGTCCTTTCGGGCGGCATGGGTCTCTTGACGCGGACGGGTGTGGATCGCGTCGGTGCGTTCGTCTTCGCGCTGCAAGTGCTTCTTACGTGCGTCTTGACCGGAGGCCCACACACCGCAGAGGACGGCGAGGCCGACTCCGAAGAGCACCCACTCACGCAGGCCCTTGATGCGCCCCTGCGCGCTGAAGGAGACGATCACCGCGAGGAGCGCGGCAGGCAGGAGGGCGCCGAGCCAGACCTGGGGCCGATTGGAGAGCACGAACCTGTGCAGGAGCAAGATCGCGATACCCACGGCCAGGCTGAGCAGGTAACTGGCGGTGTCGTTCACGGTGATGTCGTCCTCTCGGCAGCAGCCTGGTAGGCGCTGATGACGCGGTCGGCGACGTTCGGGAGACGGTGCCGTCGATGACCACTTCGGAGACGGTGGTGATGAAGGGATCGGTGGGCGCTGCGTCCGACGCTTGGACCTTCTCGATGACGCGGTCCAGGCATGCGCGGACGGTGGGGTAGGAGACGCCGTAGGTGGTGGCGACGGCCTTCAGGGAGCCGGAGTCGAGGGCCAGGGTGGGCACGAAGGAGTGGTCGCTGTCGGTGAGTGCTTCGAGCTAGGGCTCCATGATCGACTTCCTTCGTGATGTTGACCCTGACGTGATCATTACGTAGCGGCACGGGGGTGGGAAGACGGTTCTCCGGTTCCACCCTGACGGTGGGGTGGGTCGAGACTTTCGTCGTACGTAGGCCTCCGGTCAGCGCGAGGCAGGGCTGTTGTCTCCCGACGTGAGTAGTCTGTCTCACGAACTAGTCCGTGCTACGTTCTAGTCGTGGACGGTGAGCGCTGGCCCAGTGACTGGATCCGCGCCGCCCTGCCCCTGGTCGTCCTCTCTGTCCTGCACGACGGCGACGCCCATGGCTACGTCCTGCTGCAACGCCTGCGCGAGATCGGACTCGGTTCGCTGCGCGGCAGCACCCTCTACCCCCTCCTGGCTCGCCAGGAGGAACTGGGCCGGGTGACCCATCGCTGGGAACCGGACAGTGGTGGACCGCCGCGGAAGGTCTTCGCTCTCACCGACGCCGGTCGCCGCGACCTGGGTGTCCTCGGACGTGATTGGCAGGCCTTGGATCTCATCGTCACCACCGCCGTGAACACCGCCGTGAACACCGCAGTTGCACCGCCATGACCGCCACGAGCACCCCAGCAGGCGATCCGCACCCGATGGCCACCCGGGAGGAACGATGACCTACTACCGCCAGCTCGCCCGCGACCTGCGTCGTCGCCGTCTCTCTGAACCACGAATCATCCAGGTCCTCCTCGAGGTCCAGGACCTCTCCACCGGCACGGGCAGGACACCGCGGGATGAATTCGGTCCGCCACAGAACTACGCCGCCGGCTTCGAGGAGGGCCGAACTCGCAGGCCCTTGCCGTGGTTGGTGAGTTGGTTCGCGTTGATGCTCGCCCTGGGGTTCACCCATCTCAGCGGTGCTCGCCTTCGTGGCGGGGAAGCGGTGCTGTTGCCCTGGTGGGCGGTGCTGGTGGTCGCCACGGTGGTACTGGCGGCAGGGGCGGCGGGACGCCGTCTGCTCGAGCAGCGCCTGCCGCGTGGATTCGTCCCGCTCGTCTCACGTTCCCTTCCGGGCGCGGCGGTATCACCGGTGCGGGGGGAAGACGGCGCAGGAGAAGTTCAGGTAGGCAGAAAACCTGGAGGAGCACACCATGGGTGACACGAAGAGCTACTACCATTCCCTGGCCTTCCATCTGCGCCAGCGGCACCTGCCTGAGGCCGAGGTGACGCGCATCCTGGCCGAGGTGCACGAACTGTGCTGCGAGGGGGAGATCGCGCCCGCCGATGAGTTCGGGCCTGCACAGCAGTACGCCGCACAGTTCGCGCAGCGCAAGCGTCGCTACGACGTGGGCACGCTGGTCTTCATCGGCTGCGTCCTGGTGTGCGGGGTGATCACGTTGATGAACGTCCTTGCCCGCCTTGGGGTTGGGGATCGACTGCTACCCCTGGGTCTCGCCGTGCTGGCTTACGTGGTGTTGCTCGCCGGGGGTGCCGCGTTCGCTATTGGTCATGGACGCAGGCTGCCGCGGGAACTGCGCCGGCGTCTGGGACAGCAGGCAGAGGTAGCGCGCTGATCTGCAGCCTTCGACGGGCAGGGCCAGGTGCGCGTCTGACTGACCCGTCGTGCGCACCATCGTGCGTCGACATGGGAGCCAGGTCGCCGGCCGCCAGCGACAGCGCGCACATCGCGGGATGACCGTGAAGTCCGGCCGCGGGAGTGCAGCATCGTCGCCGACTCCTTCGAGGTCCGACCGACGGCCGGTGCCAGGGGCGGTGGTGACGCCGCCCCCGGCACCGGCCGGGTCTTCAGGCGCGTACTTGGATCTTCAGGTCACCACGGGTCTGGATGCGGATGTGGTCGCTGGCGAGCATGGCGTGAGGGAAACCGAGGTCGATCGAGCTGATCTCATCGAGGCGAGCCACCTGATCCGCGGTGAGGTCGACGTCGAGGGCTCCCAGGTTCTCCTGCAGCTGTTCCACGGTCCGGGCGCCGAGGACCGGTACAGTGACGTCGGGGTTCTGCAGGGTCCAGGCGAGCCCCACCTGGGCCGGGGTGACGTCCAGTTCGGTGGCGATCTCCCTGACCACGTCCACGATGGCCAGGCTGCGTTCGGTCACGCCCCCGAGAGCGACGTTGAAGCTCTTGCGGACGCTCTCACCCTCGGCCGGCGACACGGTCGGCGAGGATGCGGTGAGGTCTGCGCGGCTGTACTTGCCGGTTAGCACCCCACCCGCCAACGGCGACCACAGAACGGCCCCGAGTCCCAGCTCTCGGGCCATCGGGAGCAGGTCGCGTTCACCGGTGCGCTCGATGAGGTTGTACTCCAGCTGCAGAGCCACCAGGGGTGCCCAGCCGCGCAGGTCGGCGATGGTCTGCAGGCGCGCGACCTGCCAGGCGGGGGTGTTGGAGATGGCTACGTAGAGGACCTTGCCCGCTCGCACGAGGTCGTCGAGACCGCGCAGGATCTCCTCCACGGGGGTGGTGGGGTCCCACACGTGCAGGTAGAGCAGGTCGATGTAGTCGGTGCCGAGCTGGCGCAGGCTGGTTTCGACCGCGCCGAAGAGGCTCTTGCGGCTCGCTCCTCCGGAATTGGGGTCCTCAGGGCGACGCAGGGTTGTGTACTTCGTGGCCAGGACCAGGTTGTCGCGCCGGCCCTTGGCGAACTCGCCGAGCATGCGTTCGGAGGTGCCGTTGGTGTAGGTGACGGCGGTGTCGATGAAGTTCCCGCCGCGTTCGACGTAGAGGTTGAACAGTCGGCGTGCTTCATCTTGCTCGGCGCCCCAGCCCCAGTCGTTGCCGAAGGTCGCAGCACCCAGGGCGAGGGGTGAGACGCGCAGGCCGGAACGTCCGAGTTGGCGGTAGGTGTCGAGGGTGAGACTCATCGGGTTCTCCTGTGTTTCGGGGGTTTCGGGGGTTTCGGGGGTGAGGCGCGGGTTCAGGCGCCGAGCCCGTAGCCACCGGCGACGGCGATGTCCTGCCCGGTGACGTAGCCGGCGGCGTCAGAGGCGAGGAAGGCGACGACTTCTGCGACCTCGCGGCTGGAGGCGAAACGTTCGAAGGGAACGGCGGCGCGCAGGGCGTCGCGACCGCTCTGGGGGACGCCGAGCTTGTCGAGCAGCGGGGTGTCGGTGGCGCCAGGGCTCACGGCGTTGACGCGGATCCGGCGCGGGGCCAGCTCGAGGGCCAGGGAGGGCAGCATCGCGAGCAGTGCACCGCGGGTCGCGGCCCCCACGGTGGCACCGGGGCTGCCGTGGCGGGCGGCGATGCCGACGGTCATGACGATGGAGCCGCCGTCGTTCATCAGCGGAAGGGCCTTCTGGAGGGTGAAGTACTGGCCCTTGAGGTTGACGGCGACGTGATCGTCGAAGGACTCCTCGCTCACCTCGCCCACGGGGGCGGGGCGGAAGACCCCTGCGTTCAGGAACAACAGGTCGAGGCGGCCGAGGCGTTCGGTGACGGTCTCCACGAGGGCGTCGGTGTTGCTGCTCATGCGCGCGTCGGCGGCTACGACGAGGATGTCGGTGGGCAGTTCGCGCCGCGCTGCGGCGAGGGAGTCGGGGTTCTGACCGGTGACGGCGACCCGGTAGCCGCGGGTGTGCAGGAGTTCGGCGGTGGCGCGGCCGATGCCGGTGGTGCCGCCGGTGATGAGGGCTGTGGGCACGGGGGTCTCTCAGGGGTAGCTGATGGACGAGTCAAGCGGGGACCTCCCCGTTTCGCTCACCGTACACTGAACCGGAGATGTCCCCGGATCGCACCTGGTCCTCGACCCTGACAGCGAAGGCCACCACCGCCATGACTCCCCCCTCGGTAGCTCAATCCACGGCACCGCCCATCCTGCGCGCCGACGCCCGCCGCAACCGCGAGCACCTGATCGCCACCGCCGCCGAGGCTTTCGCCTCCGGCCGGGCGATCTCCCTGGACGCGATCGCCAAGCGTGCCGGGGTGGGCAGCGGCACCCTCTACCGGCACTTCCCCACCCGCGAGGACTTGGTCGAGGAGGTCTACCGCGACCAGATCCGCCCGCTGCGCGAGGATGCCGAGGCGTTGCTGGCCGCCAGTGCACCAGCGGAGGCCCTGCACGCCTGGATGCTGCGCTTCGCGCGGTGGGCGGCTGAACGGCGCGGCGTCAGCGAGGCCCTGGTCGCCATGAGCGCCACCGGGCGCTTCGGGACCGGCCCCGTCTGCGACGAGGTCCAGCAGGTGCTGCAGACGCTGCTGGATGCCGGCGCCCACGCGGGAGAGCTGCGCGACGATGTCGACCCGGTCGACATCGGGGGCCTCCTCGCCGGCACGTTGTCCGTGGCCGGCGCGCCGGAGCACTCCACCCAGCTGGAGCGCATGCTCACCGTCGTGGTCGACGGGCTCAGGCCGCGCTAGTGGCCGTCCCACTGCAGGTACGACGGCGAAGACGACGCGCAACCAGTGGTGGCGCGCAGTACCCCACTTCGATCTCCCCGGGAACGACGACACGTGGACTACCTGAGGGGTGGTACGAGCAGTGCTGCTTCACCGAAAGGACTCAGTCCGCCTGCGGACATCCTCATGGGCGCGACGTCGCCGACAGTCAGGACTACCCGTATCGCGGGGATATGCGGGTGATCTTCACGCTGGACTTGCACCCGGTCATCGACACGAGCGCGACAGCGCGGTCATCGGCATGACCGCGACGTCGCGGTCACCGCCGGCACGACCGTCCAGGCGCAGCAGCAGCGAAGAGCCGTCAGACGGAGACGACCTCGACGAGCTCGTCCGCTCCTTTGAGGTCCGCCGCATTGCGGGTGTAGAGGCGAGCGTCGTGCGCATGGGCCGTGGCAGCGATGAGCAGGTCCATCGTGCGACCGCGCGGTTGCCGTCCAACAGCTACGACTGCGGCAGCCAGTTGCCCGTAGCTGGCGGCGACGGCTTCGTCCAAGGGTAGGGCGTCGAATCGTCGCTGGAGGAGGGACAGTCGGCGCAGGCGTTCGGCACGGACTGCCGGGTCGGTCGTCACGAGGACTCCGAAGTGCAGTTCGGCCAAGGTCGCGGAACTGATGGCCAGTTCTCCAGGTAGCGGGCCGATGTCGCGGGCGATGACAACGCTGGTGTCCATGACCGCCCTCACCGCGGTTCCCAGGGGTCACGGATCTCGGAGTCGATGAGGTCGCGGTCCCGTTCCCAGGCTGGATCGGCGGGTCCGGAAAACAGTTCCTCGACGTCGGTCCAGGTGCGCCAGGACCTGGCGTTGGCGGGGACGAGTCGAGCGCTGGCCCGGCCGGCCACGGTGATGGTGACCTCTTCGCCCGCTTCTACGCGGCGGACGAGGTCGGAAGCCTGCTGGCGCAGCTCGCGAAGACCGACGACTGTCATGGGATGACGGTAGCACTTGTGCTACGAGATGGGTCCTGGGCTTCTCTTGGCGCGCACTACGCGGGATGACCGTGCGTTCCGAGACGGGTGATACCGGTGATTGTCTGACACCACCTCCTCGTATCGCTACGGTCCGAAGGTGCACACAGCAGCGATGGTCCGAGCTCTGCAGGTGGGAAGTGCCATCGCCTTGGGAGGTGGCCTGATCTTCGGCGCCATGCCCCTACCGCTGCACAACTACGGCTGCACCTCCGCTTTCGCTGGCAACGTTAACGACAGCGCTGATCTCTGGCCGGCGTGCTCTCAGCAACGTGCGGACCGGCAGAACCTGGTGCTCGAGCTGACCGTCGTCTCCCTCGGTCTCGCTGCTGGGGCTGAGACGTACTTGCGACTCACGCAGCAGGAAGTCGCACGGCGAGCCGAAGAAACAACCGCACCGGCAGAGTGAGGCGTTCGTAGACCTTCTTGGCGATCGCTCGGTCATCGCCATGTCCGGGACGTCGCCGGCAGCCCAGGAGCGCGCATGACGCGGGATGACCGTGCGCTTCGCGCGCACCGCGGGATGACCGTGCGTTCGGACCGTCCTGAGATCGAGGGCTTTCGCTAGCTCGAGGCCAAGGGCCTCATGGGCGTGCGCACCAAGGCGATCACCCACTGGTCGTTTCCAGGACGGCGACCGGGGGGGCGTTGCCGCCCTTCCAGTCACCTGTGGCGCGCCTTCGCAGAACCTTCGTCCCTGGGAGGTCCTGTGACCAGCCAACTGATCACCGCGTCACAGCTCCGGATCGACACCGACCATCGACGCCACGATGACCGTTCTGGTGTCGGCCATGGGCTCAGTGGATCTCCGTCGCTTGAGAGTTCCCTGGTCGCGCGGGACCAGACCTACCTGCCTGGCGGGTGCGGTCTGCGGTCCTACGCCCACATCGTCGTGCACCTCGCGCCCGGATCACTTCGTCGAGGTCCCTTCAGGTGGCGTGCAGCTCGATCCAGACGGTCTTGCCCACGGCCTCTTCTCGAACACCCCAGGAGGTGGCGAGCAGGTCGACCATCGCCAGCCCGCGTCCACCGAGGGCGTCGGGATCGGTAGGGGTGAGGACGGGGAGTCGGGAGTCGTCGTCGCTGACTTCGACCCGCACCGCGGTGGTCGTGGCGCTGACCTGAAGTCGGGCCTGGCTACGGCCGTAGGAGATGGCGTTGGTGACGACCTCGCTGACCAGCAGGGTGAGGGTGTCGCAGATGTCCCCGCACTCCGGCATCCGGCAGCAGTAGTCGTGGACGAAGGTGCGGGCCGCGCGCACCGAGGCCGGGTCAGGCTCGAGGAGCAGGACGGTGCTGCGGACCCCGTCGCCACCACCGTCGAGGTGGGCGCTGGGAGAACCGGCACCCGCTGTGATGCCTGCTTCGGAGACGGTGTCAGCACTGGTGTCTGGTTCAGCACTGGTGTCTGGTTCACCACTGGTGTCTGGTTCACCACTGTCCAGGGTCGGTTCCTGGCGCGGGTCGAGGTTCGCCCCTGCCTCGACCGGGCGGGGAGCGTTCTCGGGATGGGCGCTGAGGGCAAGGAGGGCCACGTCGTCTTCGACCTGTCCGCCGACCAGGTCCAACAGCCCGTCGCACAACTCATCCAACGTGCCGTGGTTCAGTTCCCCGGCGGCCTGGGCCAGCCACGCCAGGCCTTCGTCCAGGGCCGCGCCGCGGCGTTCGATGAGCCCGTCGGTGTAGAAGAGGACCGTTGCGCCCGGGGCCAGGACGACTTCGTGGTCGGTGCGGGCGGTGTCGGGGTCGACGCCGAGCATGAGGTCGGTCCTGGCGTCCAGGAAGCGCGGGGTTGCACCAGGTTCGAGCAGCAACGGCGGCGGGTGCCCGGCATTGGACCAGCGCAGCAGCCGGGTCCCGGCCGCGAGGTGTTCTGGGGGTTGTTCGACCTGGGCCAGGACGAGGGTGGCCAGGGCCTCCACGCCCAGGTTGTGGGCAGCGCGATCCAGTGCGCTGAGCACGAGAGCCGGTGGGTCACCCAGGGCCTGCCCGATGCCGCGCAGCAGATTGCGCAGCTGCCCCATGCTTGCGGCGGCGTTCTGGTCGTGACCGACGACGTCGCCGATGATCAGGTTGGTGGAGCCGCTGGGGGTGAGGTAGGCGTCGTATCAGTCCCCGCCGACCTCGGCTTGTGCTGCGGCCGGGGAGTAGCGCACCGCCAGTTGCAGGTGGTCCGGCTGCGGGGGCTCGGTGAGCATGGAGCGTTGCAGGGTCTCTGAGAAGCGAGCGACCTGCGCGCTGGCGGCCCGCTCGGCCTCGTGGGCCTGTACCCGCCCCAGTGCTTGAGCGATCAAGGTGGCGAAGGCCTCCAGCAGGTCCCGATCGGCTGGGGGCCATCTGCGCGGGCGGGTGAAGCTCACCGATAAGCACCCCAGCAGCTGAGCGTGGGTGCGCAACGGCACCGCCGCCGATGCTTCGACCTCTCCGGCGGTGTAGAGCTCCTGCGCCCCGGGGAAGAGTGCCAGGGACTGCGCCCGGTCGTGGTGGAAGAAGGGGATGCCACTGACCGCGGTGTGGACCGCAGGGAGGGGGAAGTCCACCGGCAGGCGCTGCAGGCGGCTGCGGACTTCGCTGGTGTAGGCATCGGTGGTGACCACCTGCACGTGGGTGCCGCCGGCTTCGCGCAGGCACAGGGCTGAGCCGTCGGCGTGCAGTAGGGAGCTGCTGTGGGCCGCGAAGACGGTGAGGACACCGTCCTCGTCGTCGGCCTCCCCCAGAGCCCGGGCCACGGCCACCAGTGCGGCCTGCTGGGCAGCGCTGACCCGCTCGGCCTCACGGGCGTTCATGCGCTGCAGGGCCTGGGCGCACTGGGCGGCGTAGGTGTCGAGCAGGTCCAGCTGCTCAGCCGGAAAGACCTGGGCCTGTTTCCAGCCGGCGGTCAGGACCCCGATCACCTGGTTGCCGGCGCGCAACGGCATGGACGCCCACGCCTGACAGCCCGCGGCGAGGTTGGCGGCCACCAGGTGAGCCGAAAACGCCTCGCACGCGCCTTGATCGGCCAGCAGCACCCGTTCCCCGGTGCTCGCGGCCACAGTCACCGGCAGAGCGGCGTCTAGGGGTAGGCGGGCGAAGTCCGCGCGGGCGCTCTCTCCGAAGTTGGCGGTGATGTAGGACAGCAGGTGAGTGGGGTCGACGGGGTCGGGAACGGCGACCGAGCCCCCGTCAGCACCCAGGGCCACCAGTCCACGTTCGGCCATCACCGTGACCAGGTCGGTGACGTCTTGGGCGTTGGCCAGAGCGGTGGCGATCTCGCTGATGGCCACCAGGGTGCGGGTGCTGTGATCAACAGCGTCTTGTGCGCTGCGGCGGGCGGTGATGTCCAGGAAGAACACCGACAGGCCTTCGGCGCTGGGCCAGGCCCGGATTTCGTACCAGGCATTCAACGGCTCGGGGTAGTAGGCCTCTAGCGTGGTCGGCTCTCCACTGGTGGCCGCGGCCCGGTAGGTCGCTTCGATGTCACTGTCACGGGCTGCGGGGAACAGGTCCCACACCACCTGGCCCACCGTTTCCTGACGAGTGCGCCCGATGAGGGCTTCGGCAGGGGCGTTGACGTAGGTGAAACGCCAGTCGTGGTCCAGGGAGTAGAACGCCGCCGACATCGTCTCCAGGATCTGAGTGCTGAGGGCGAAATCAGCGCGGATGGCGCTCACGTCGTACAGGGCCCCGAGCAGCGCGGTGGTGGTGCCGCTCTCGTCAGTGACAACCCGCCCGCGCGCTGCGGTCCAGCGGGTCCTTCCGCTGGGCGTGATGACCCGGTACTCGCAGCTGTAAGGCTCACCCGTGCTCAGTGTGTGCTCGACCTGGGCGATGACGTCGGCGACGTCTTCGGGGTGCATGTGGGCGTAGATGTCCTCGGGTCGGCCGGTGAAGCTTTCCCGGTCCAGGCCGGACAGCTCCAGGACACGGTCGTCAGCGACCAGCTCTCGATGGGGCAGGTGCAAGACGTAGGTCCCCACACCGGCGGCTTCGGCGGCCAGCTCGCGCAAGCTCGCTCGCGCCGCCTCCTGTGGGGAAGGCGCCGGTGAGGAAGGCAGGGGCCCAGCGGGCACGCCGTCCCAGGTCGGGCTCACCAGGCACCCTGCTGAGAGTGCAGGTCAAGAGCGGCAGGCTCGGTCACGGCTCAACTTTTCCACAGGGAGTCATGCGCTGCTCTTCGCTGCTCCACGCGGATGCACGGCTTCACGCGCGCCCAGGAACTGGGAGGGGCTGTTTGGGACAGGTGGGATGGGTCGTGTGGACCGCGGGATGACCGTGCGCTTCGAGCGCACCGCGGGGCTATGCGGGTGATCCCTGCTGCTCGGCTTCCACCCGGACATCGTCGTGACCGCTGGGTCGCCGCTCGAGTCCTTTGGGTTGTGATCGCGCGCATCTTGATGAGCGCAAGCTGCAACGCCCCACGGACACCGTGTAGATGTCACCGTGATGTGTGAGCACTGCGTCCCGCCGACCATAGTCGCTGCGCGACCCCCTCTTGCTGGCTCTGGTGGGGCTGCCTGCGGTGGGGGCGGTGACGACGCTGGTGACGACGGCGAGCCTGACGAGTTGGGAACTCACCATCGAGAGCGTCGGAGCGGTGGTGTTCGCGATCGCCTTCAGTGGGTGGGCGTTGTTGCCGTTCGCCGCCGCGGTCGTCGTGGGTGTCTCCGTGCGCCGGCATTGGCGTGGTGCTGTGGCTGTGGCGCTGGTGGGGGACCTGGTGTTGCTGGCCTTCACGGTGTGGGCGTTGTGGAGTGTCTTGGCCTCGGACTCTTCGACCGCGGTGCTCGGTCTACTTTTCGCGCCGCTGGTCCAGGTCGCTCTTGTGGGGGTGGCGATGGTGGTTGCTGTGGGCGTTGCGAGGGTGCGAAGTCGTCGGATGAGTCGCGCCGTCTAGAACTTCCTGTGGTTCTCGGGTGCGGATGTCGGCGACATCCTGGTCGGCGAGATGACCGCGCGCTTCGCGTGCACCGCGGGATGACCGTGAGGTCGTGGTGCAGGCTGGGGAAATGGACGCGCCTGAAATCTTCGGGGCCTGGGAGGAGTTGCCGCCTGCGCCGCTGCTACCTCGTGGGAGCACGTGGGCGTTGTGGACAGGCTCGCAGGTGCTGTTGTGGGGTGGTCAAGCCACCACCCCACCCCCCGGGCTTAGTTCCGAAAGCGCCTGCATGGCCGGGCCCCTGCCGGGACCAGAGGCCCGTGAGGCGGCCGCGTACAACCCGGTGACGGGTACGTGGACGAAGCTGGAGGGGACACCTCCTTCGCACGGGGCGCCAGTGTGGGCGCGTGGTCGAGTGATGGACGACGGTGTCGCTTACGACCCGGCCACCGGCATCTCGGTGGGCCACCCGTTCAACACCATGTACGTCCGCGCTCCGGTCCAGGTCATCGGCCCGGATCTGGTCATGGTCGGCTGGGACCTCAACGAGGGGGAGCTGAACAGCATCGGTCAGGTCGTGGCCGCCAGCTTGGACCTGGACGACCCCGATGCTCAGTGGCGTACCTCGAAGTGGCCGTTGCCGCCGCCGGGGCTGGAGAGCATCAAGACCGCTACTGACGGCACTGATCTGCTGGTGATGGTGTGGGCCTCGAACCCTGATGTCTGCGCCGGCCCTCAGAGCTGCCACCGCCTGCTGCGCTTTACCCCCAGCACCGGGGCGTGGACGGACTTGGGCGTGTACCCCCACCGTCTGCAGGACCTGAGCAGCGGTGGGGGACGCGTGTACGGCACCGCCAACTTCACCGCGTCTGGGCAGACCTGGGACGACTCTTCCTTCGCTCACGTCGTGGAGGTCGAACCCGACGACGGGTCGGTGACCTCGTTGGGCAACCCCGGCTCTTACGGGCATTTGCTCGTCTCCGACACGGGTCGTCTGGCGTTGGTGGGGGGAGCGGACATCAGGGTTCGCAACCTCAGTGGCCAGTGGCAGGCTTTGCCTGCCGTGCCTGGCGATCCGCTGTATCCGGCGGTGGTGTGGGCCGGTGATGACCTACTGGTATGGGGTGGGGCAGCGGCGCTGGATAGGCCGGGTAGTCACGATGTCGCCGATGGTTGGATCTTCCGCTCGCCTACGTGAGGTGTGAAACCTCCTGTGGCTCAGCACGCGGACGGCGGGATGACCGGTAGATCCGTGAGGTTGAACCTGGGCTGAGCCCTCAACGTGGTTGCAGCGGGATCCCCGGGGTGTTGGCGAGGGCTTGCACCGCTTGCAGGGGAGGCAGTGGGAGTACGACGGTCACGGTGAAGGTGGCGTCTTTGACTGTGCACCGCCAGCCCGCGGTCGTCTGCTCCTCGAGGCTGCGGACAACCCAGATCGGTGTGCCGTCGCGGAAGGCCAGCCGGGTCAGGTCCGGGCGTGGCAGTGCCTCCAGTGCTGCGATCTCTGCAGCCTCCTCGGGGCTGCGTTGCTTCTGGGGCGGGCCGTAGTTCAGTTGCATCCATCCCACTCCGAGGGAGCCGGCGTCGGTGAGGGTCACCGTCCCGGGGTCGACACCGTCGGCAACGTGCACGATCAGGACGCTGTGGCTGTTGCTGCCTGGGCCGGTGGGTGCGGGTGGTCGAGAGGTGGAGGGCACGGGGTGCTCGAAGATCTGGGCTCCTTCGCGGCTGCGGTAGGAGGTGCGGTAGCCGCGGGCGGTAAGTACGGGGAAGACGGGTAGGGCGATGCCCAGGTGGGCAGCGAGCTGCTCGCCGTCCACGGCTTGGCTCCACTGCTGCAGTGGGGTCACCGTTCGTAGGTGCACACCGCGTTTCCCGCTGGGTGAGGGTTGTAGTCGGGTCAGGGCGTGGGTGGCTGCGGGGGTGAGGTCGATGGAGGGTTCGGGTTCGTCCACCAGGCCATCGTGGTGCTGTGGGGGTGTTCGCGCTGAGCCTGCGATCAAAGCGGTCATCGAAAGATCCGGTCGTCGCCAACCCCGGGGCGACAGCGCTCACAACGCGGGATGACCGTGAAGTCCATGGTGCTCGGAGACCCCCCCGGGAGATGCTGCGGAGATGGCTGAGGAGACGCGCGTCAGAGCACGGGTACGGCACGAGCAGGACCACTCGTACACCGTGCTCGTTCTCGGCCCCGCCGGGGAGGTGGAGGTCGCGACGACGACCGAGACCGGGCAGCTGCACCGGGTGGCCGAGGAGGGTGCGGCCCGGCTGCTGAGCGTGCCGCTGGAGCAGGTCGTGGTGGAGCTGGTGGTGCCGCGTCCGCCCTACGGACGCGATGGGCAGCTGGTGCGCATCACCAGCCGGGACGTGCCCGAGGACCACGGGGCGCTGGGGTAGGCGCACTGGTTCGGGGCAGAGGGGGCCTGGTTCGTCACCGTTGCCGGCAGAGGCACGGGCATCGTGGCGACGGAGGGTCTGGACTTCGCGCCGCAGGTGGGGGACGTCGAGCTCGCTGAGCTCACGGCCTACCTGGAGCGGGCGGGTCGGAAGGACTGAAGGCCTCACCATCTGCGGGATGACCGTGACGTCGTGCGTGCCCTCTCCGGCGGGTGACGAGGCTGGGGATCGGCTAGGCGTCCGCGCCGATCTTGATTCGGGGTGCCGCCACCAGCGTCAGGCCCAGCAGGCCGTAGCTGATCGCGCCCGCAGCAAGGGCGTCGCGGTCCCAGGTGGCGGCCGTGGTGGTGACGAAGCTGCCATCACGCAGGAACCAGTCGCAGCGCACCCCCATGGGGAACCACTCCCAGTGCTGGCGGACGTCGACGCCGCGCTCGAGGACACGCTGTTCAAGGGGGACGCGCGGGCTGACGCCCTTGTAGACGCAGAAGTCGCTCTCGATGCCGAAGAGGCCGGCCTGAAAGAACAGCAACGGCAGCGCTAAGGGGGCGGTGAGGACCATGAACCCGCCTATCGAGCGGCGGATCAGGGTCGAGCCGTTGAGCACGCGTGGCTCCTGGGCGGTGAGAGGGGGTGCGGAGGATTGAACTGTTGAGGTGCTTTCAGCATCGGTTGGTGCTGAGCTCAGCTCGATTCGTTGATCAACTTCTCTACAGGACCACCACCGGTAGGAGCCCAGAGCGACCCCGTGGCCATTCGGGCATCGCCACGACCGCGACGTCGCCAGCCGCTTGAGACCACGCACAACGCGGGATGACCGGACATCCTGTGATGGGACCGAGCACGGGCCGTCGGGAGGAGAGACTGAAGGATGACGCTCCCCGCTCCTCCCCCCGGCGGCGATGGGGAGACGACACTGCCGATAGACGTGACCGACGTCTTGAGGACGCTGGAACCTCGCAGCTCCCTTCGCGAGACCTTCACCTTGGGAGCTCGAGGTCGAGGGGGCCGCGGTTCTGCCGTCCGGTTCCGAGCCGTAGACGAAGTTGAGGCGGCCAAGTTGCTTGGCGCTGTGGTGCCGACCTTGCCTGCGCTGCGGGTGTCCGGCGCCGTCGAGCGCATCTCCGCCCACCTGGTCATGCCTGGTGGTGACCTAACTGCGTCGCCTGCCAACGCGAGGCCGGTCCTGCAGAGCTTGCAGATCACCTACCCGCCTTCTGGGTCGGGCTGGGAGGAAGCGCCGATGTGGCCGATTGTGCAGGAGGGGGGCTCGGTCGTGCTGGTCATGGCTCAGGACGCAGACCCGCGCCGGCGCAAGACGTGGCCGCAGCGTTTCCCTGGTCGTGGGGACGGCGGCGGTGAGGACTACGCCGTTGTGGTGCTGGCGGGCTGTGAGGTGGGTGTCCAGGTCGATGTCTCCGGTGTGGTGCACCTGGCGTGGCTGAGCCCCTTCAAGGGGCGGGTCTTCCGGATGGCACTGCTAACCCGTCGAGGTCCGCAGGCAGCTCTGGAGCTGGCCGCGGCAGGCGGTCTGTTGACTTGAACCTCCGCGGCACTCAGTGGTCAATCAACAGTGTGCAGAGTGCTCGAACGGTGTCGTCGGCCAGCTCGGTCATCGTCATGTCAGGACGTCCGGCGCCTGACCCGATCGCGCGCTGAGCGCGGGATGACCGCGACATCACATTAAAGCTTTGTCAGTAACGGATGACCACGACCGACAAAGTTTCAATGTATGTCAGCCCCTAAACTTCCCGTCGCCCACAAAGTACTTTATCTCGTCTAGTGCTGGATAGTTGTTCGACTCCCTCCCGTCTGGGCAATAAATTTCCAGTCCACAGGGACACCCGCTCTACAGTGAAGCAGAATTGCAACCGCTCCTCCATCAAGGTCAGGCCCCTCACCTACGACCGGTACTGTCATCAATGATCCAGTCTGAAAACCGTCATCAAAGATAAGTCCGACACTGAGGTCGTCAAACGGGTCGGCCCGAACATTTTCCAGCGAGGGAACTGCCCTTCCAGAAGATTTGAAGAGTTCACTCAGTAATTTTTCGAGGACCCTCGTCTCCCACTCACTCAGTTCTCTCAACATGACGTGCACCCCATTTCATCTACCCCACGGGCCTGCGTCGCGTGATGCAGTACCGCGGTCTTGCGTACGACCTACGTGGTGAACCGCGGGGATGAGGCCCGTCGCGGTACTGGGCTGGCCGAGCGGTCTCACGGCGACTGGATGAAGACCTCGACGAGCTGCGCCGACCTGTCGAGGACCTTGAATGCTGTCAAGAGCGATGAGGTCGATGCTCACAGCGTTGGTCTGAGACCGCGACATCAAGCCGGTCGACGAGATCGCGCGCTCGACGACCTCCTGGTCGGCGGGATGACCGGAAGGTGGGTCTCTTGCCGTGCGTCTTAGCGTGGCGAGTCGTCACCGACGGTGCGGCCAAGGCGATAAGGAAGCTGCCATGGTGATCAGGGCGGTGATCACTATTCCGATCCAGGACATGTCGAAGAAGAACCCGACTGCGCCGACGATGCAACCGAGGACGAGCGCTGCTAGCACTCGTGGCCAGGGGAAGTGGCCCGTGGACAGACGATCTTCGGCGTTCACTCCTACAGTCTGAGCTAGGTGATGGCCCCTCGTTGCTCACTTGACGTAGGGCACCACTCGAACAGCGCTCCGACGTAAGTAGCGCACTTTTCACCATGTCTGCGACGTCGCCGGGTACCTGCGACCGCGCGGACGGCGGGATGACCGTGCAGTCGTTGGGGTGGGTCGATGGTCAAGCTTGGTGCGGGCCGCGCCACTGATCGGCGAGGACGGCGTAGATGGCCTCATCGGTCCACTCGCCCTTGCGGAACGTGTTCTCGTGCAGGTGCGCCTCCTGGGTCATGCCCAGGCGCTGGGCGACTCGGGCGGAGGCTGTGTTGCGGGCATCGAGGCTGGCGCTGATGCGGTGCAAGCCGAGGTCGTCGAAACCCAGGCGCAGCATGAGGTGGGCGGCTTCGGTGGCGTAGCCGCGGCCGGTGTGGTCGGGGTGGGTGATGAAGCCGATCTCGCCTTGGCGGTGCTCGGTGCTGGCCCAAGTCAGCTGGACGTCACCGACCCGCTCGCCGGTGGTGGCCAGCAGCATCAGCAGGGTCAGGTCGTCGCCGTCGTGGCGCAGGCTGGTCTGCTGTGTCTTCTCAGCCAGTGACGCCCGGACCTGTTCGATGTCTCGGGGTAGCCAGGAGACATAGCGCAGTAGTTCGGGGTTGGACTCCAGTTGGTGCAGGAAGTCGAGGTCGGCGGGGGTATAGGGGCGCAGCAGCAGTCGCGAGGTGTGGAGAGGGAAGTCGGGGGCCAGCACGCTGGCGACGGTAGCCAGTTCGAAGTGTTGGAGCCCACAAGGCGAGCATCAGTGATCTCCCGCATCTCGCCACGACCGCGACGTCGCGGGCCGCGGCGACAGAGCGCACAACGCGGGATGACCGCGAGGTCGAAGACCTCAGGAGGGCGTGGACCTGGTGGGGTCAGTCCGTCGGCTGTCGGTAGGCGTAGGGCATGAGGTCGGTCACCGCAACAGCCACGAGACCTTGCTCGTCGGTGACGATGGCGTGCGCGTCGGGGTGTAGATCAAGCAGGGCCTGGCGGCACCGACCGCACGGAGCGAGAACGCTGAGGTCAACGCTGGCCACGGCGACGATGGTGTCGATGCGGTCGGTGCTGACTGCGGCGGCGGTTCCCATGACCACGAGCTCGGCGCAGGGTCCGCCGGTGAAGTGGTGAACGTTGACGGCGGTGTGGATGCGGCCGCTGGTGTCGATGGCTGAGGAGGCGACGGTGTGGGTGTAGTCGCCTGTCGGGCGACGCTGCTCGAGGTGGCGTGCGGCTTCGAGGGCGGCGTCGAGGACGCTCTGGTCGCGGGTGCTCAGCACTGGAACATGATGGTCGATCCTGCCCGGGGTCGGTGAGCGCAGACGGGCGGACATTGACATGACCGCTGGGTCGCCGACCGTGCGGATCACCCCATGACCGCGATGTCGACGGTGGCGACGGTGTCTTCCTGCTCGGCTAGGAGTTCGCTCCGAGACGGGCGATGACCTCACCTGCGGTGTTGAAGGCTCCTTCGCGTACGACCCAACGACTGATCCCCCACCGCTGACGAGCCACCCGCACCTGCTCGACGATCTCCTCGGTGGTGCCGACCCACAGGTAGGGCGCAGCCAGCAGGTCCTCTATGTCCGTCCCGGTCTCCTGCGCCATGTCGCTGACGGCGGCGCGTCGGTCATCGGTGAGGGTGACCACCTGTACCAGCGCCTCCAGGGGTGGCACGTCACGACCGGCTGCGTCGGCGCCGGAGCGCACCGCGGCGATGGTCGCCTCGATCCGCGCTGGTGACCAGGACACGGTGTGGGAGTGCCCGTCGGGCAAGGTGCGCCCCAGCCCGGACAGGCCCACCGCGTCGGCGTGGGCACCGGCCCAGGTCAGCAGGTCGGAGTGGTTGCCCCCGACGAGCAACGGCACCCGCTCCTGCACCGGCCGCGGGCCGGACAGGACCAGGTCACGAACGGCACCGACATCGGCGGCGGGGACCGTCTCGCCGTCCAGCAGGGTGCGCACGGCGCCGGCGACGTCGATCAGGTGCCGGATGCGACCGGCGGCGTCAGGGCGGGTGCGCCCGGTCATCTCCCACTCCGCGGGGGTGTGACCGGCTCCGATGCCGACTCCGGCGCGACCACTGGAGACGACGTCGAGGGTGGCGGTGTCGGCGGCGATGAGCAGGGCGTCGCGGATGCCGGCGTTCAGGACGTAGGTGCCGAGTCGCAGGGTGGCGGTGGCGGTGGCTGCTGCGGCCAGGGCGATGAAGGGGGAAGGGCCGCTGCCGGGGTGGTCGGAGACCAGCAGGGCGCGGAACCCGGCATCCTCGCAGCGGCGGGCGAGGTCGACCCAGGACGCGGCGTCCTGCGGTGAGGCCTGCAGAGAGACGTGGATCGGGTGCTCGCTCACGTCGTCACTGTGGTGTCTGGATCACCGTGCTGACCAGTCGTGGAGCGTGCGCTGAACGCGAACGCTGACCGGGCGGGCATCGTCAAGATCGCTATGTCTGCGCCATGACCGTGTGCTGTCTTGGTCTGATCAGGCCACACAAAGGGGAGGTGAAGGCCTCCTCCGATGTGCAACGGTGCCGCGTGATCCGCCGAGCTGAGCCCCGCGACCTGCAACGACTCCAGGACATCGAGCGCGCCGCAGGTGCGGCCTTCCGCGATCTCGACATGGCGACCATCGCTGACGACGATCCGCCCGCGCTAGCGGACTTGGAGATTCACCAGGCACGAGGGCGTGCGTGGGTAGCCACTGTCGACGCCGCCGAGGACGACATCGCGGTCGCCTACCTCCTCGTCGGCGTGGTTGATGAGGCAGCTCATATTGAGCAGGTGTCAGTGGACCCGGCCTTCGCACGCAGAGGGCTGGGCCGACAGCTGATCGACACCGCTGCCAGCTGGGCGGTCCAGCAGGGGTTCGACACCATGACGCTGACGACGTTCGCGGAGGTGCCGTGGAACGCGCCCTACTACGCCCGCCTCGGCTTCTCGGTCATCTCGGAGGTCGACCTGGGCCCGGGCCTGGTGGCGGTCAGACGTCACGAGCGCGAACTCGGGCTCGATGCCTGGCCGCGGGTCAGCATGATTCGACGATTGCCCAGGCACGACGCCGCAGACACTTAGACCGACAGCGCGGTCTTCGTCATGACCGAGCGTCCCGCTCGTCGACATGAGCGTGAAGTCCCGGCCGTGAAGTCTGGTCACCGCGGGCGAGCCGCTGGCGGTTCAGGCACCGGAAGTGTCACCACCAAGACCGCTAGAAGCGTTACCGATGTCCTGATGCGGAACTGTCACCGATGTCCTGTGACATGACATCCGCTTCCCCGCCACGACGTCGTAGCATCGAACGCATGTTCGAGCGACGTTCGCGGCACGGCCCGCCGGGTTGGCCGCAGGAGGTCCCGCCCCCCGAGGTGGACGACTGGCAGGTCGCCACCTCCTCCTGGCTGCTCGACCAGGCCCCGCCGGAGTTCCGCTCCTACGCCGCCGTCCGCCACCACCCCCTGCTGCTGGTCTGGCTGGTCGGCCACCACGTCAGCGCCCAGCAGGAGGCCGTCGTGCGCGCGCGCAGCACCGCCCGCCGGGACCTCGCCGCCGACCTGCCCCCCGAGGTCGGGCCGCAGGTCTTCGACGTGCTCGACCGCGAGGAACTGCGGCTGCGCAGGGTGGCGCGCGCGGTCGACCTGCTCGAGCAGGCGCTGCGAGGGAAGAAGTTCGTGCCGCGCCTGTGAACGCTCTGTCCGAACGGGCGAGTGCGAGCCGACGTCGGGAAGGGGTCCTCCTACACTCGCTCAGTCCGTTCACGCTCGACCCCGCGACACAGGAGGCCACCCCGCATGGGGCTGCTCGAGACGATCAAGGGGCCCGAGGACCTCAAGGCCCTGCCCGCCGAGGACCTGCCCGCGCTGGCCCAGGAGGTCCGCGACTTCCTCGTCGCCGCCGTGAGCAGGACCGGTGGGCACCTCGGACCCAACCTCGGCGTCGTCGAACTGACGATCGGTCTGCACCGCGTCTTCGACTCCCCGCGCGACCGCCTCGTCTTCGACACCGGCCACCAGAGCTACGTCCACAAGCTGCTCACCGGCCGCCAGGACTTCGCCCGCCTGCGTGAGGCGGGCGGCCTCTCCGGCTACCCCTCGCGCGCCGAGAGCGAGCACGACGTCGTCGAGAACTCGCACGCCTCGACGTCGTTGTCGTGGGCCGACGGACTCGCCCGGGCCTTCGAGCTGCGCGGCGAGAGCCAGGGGGAGAACGGGCGTCGCGTGGTCGCCGTCATCGGTGACGGTGCCCTCACCGGCGGCATGGCCTGGGAGGCGCTGAACAACATCGCCACCTCACGCCGCCCCGTCGTCGTCGTCGTGAACGACAACGGACGGTCCTACGCCCCGACCATCGGCGGGATGGCCTCCCACCTCGCGACCCTGCGCACCACCCGCGAGTACGAGAAGCTCATGGACTGGGGCAAGCAGTCGCTGCGACGTGGTGGCACCCCCGGCCGCCTCGCCTACGAGACGCTGCACGGCGTCAAGAAGGGGATCAAGGACATCGTCGCCCCGCAGGGGCTCTTCGAGGACCTCGGTCTCAAGTACGTCGGACCCGTCGACGGCCACGACACCGAGGCCGTCGAGCACGCCCTGCGCCGCGCACGGTCCTTCGGCGGCCCCGTCATCGTCCACGTCATCACCCAGAAGGGGCGCGGCTACGAACCGGCCCTCGCCGACGACGCCGACCGCTTCCACGCCGTCGGGATCATCGATCCCGAGACGGGGGAGGCGCAAGCCACCTCGGGTTCCTCCTGGACCAGCGTCTTCGGCGAGGAGATCCGCGCGATCGCCGACGTCCGCCGTGACGTCGTGGGCATCACGGCCGCCATGCAGGGCCCGGTGGGTCTCGACGCGTTCGCCCGCGCCCACCCCGACCGCGTCGTCGACGTCGGGATCGCCGAACAGCACGCGGTCACCTCCGCGGCCGGCATGGCCGCCGGCGGTCTGCACCCCGTCGTGGCGCTCTACGCCACCTTCCTCAACCGCGCCTTCGACCAGCTGCTGCTCGACGTCGCCCTGCACCGGGCCGGGGTCACCTTCGTCCTCGACCGCGCCGGGGTCACCGGCCCCGACGGTCCCAGTCACCACGGCGTGTGGGACCTCGGACTGTGCCGCCTCGTCCCGGGCCTGCGTCTCGCCGCTCCGCGCGACGCCGCCACCCTGCGCGAGGAACTGCGCGAGGCGCTCGCCGTCGAGGACGCGCCGACGGTCCTGCGCTACAGCAAGGGCAAGGTGCCCGCCGACATCCCCGCGATCGCCCGCGCCGGGCACGCCGACGTCCTCGAGGGGCCCTCGTGGGCCGAGGGCGACGACGTCCTGCTCGTCGCCGTGGGCTCGCTGGTGCCCCGCGCCCTCGACGTCGCCTCCCGGCTGCGGGCCCACGGCGTCGGCGTGACCGTCGTCGACCCGCGCTGGGTGGTGCCGGTGGACGAGGCGCTGCTCGACCTGGCCCGCAGCCACGGCCACGTCGCCGTGCTCGAGGACGGTGGCGAGGTCGGCGGTGTCGGCTGGGCGCTGGCGGCGGCGCTGCGCGGGCGCGACGACCCGACGACCGTGAACACCTTCGCTCTGCCGCAACGGTTCCTGGACGTCGGCAGCCGCGACGCCCTCCTCGACGAGGCCGGGCTCGCCCCGCAGGACGTCGCCCGGACGTTGGTCGAGGCGGTGGCGCTCGGCGGTCAGCGGTTCCGCGCGAAAGACTCGTCCGAGATCGCCGACTCGTCGCCCACGACGATCGTCGCGCCGAGCGAGGTCGCGCCCGAGAGGTAGTCGTCCGGGCCACGACGGCGGCGGTGTCGTAGCGGTCCGCGCCGGGGATCCGCGACCCTACGTCACCTCCCGGACCGGCCCGCGGTGCACGGGGAACCCGGCGGCCAGCCACGCCTGCACCCCGCCCTCGAGGTCGGTGGCCCGGTGCAGACCGACCGCCCGCAGCGACGCCGCGGCCAGGCTGGAGCTGTAGCCGTGGCGGCAGACGACGACCACCCGCAGGTCCGGTCCGGTCGCCTCCGGGATCCGGAAGGGGCAGGTCGGATCGAGTCGCCACTCCAGCACCGTCCGGTCGATGACCAGCGCGCCCGGGAACTCGCCCTGCTCGACCCGGTGGGCCGGGGTGCGGGTGTCGACGACCACCGCCCCCGCCCGCTGTTCGGCGAACAACTCCTCCGGGGTCAGCCGGTCGAGCCCGACCCGTGCGGCGGCCAGCACCTCCTCGATGCTCACAAAAACCCCGCCAGACCCGCTGCGGCACGGTCGAACTCGTCGGCCACCCCCTCCGCCACGAGTTCCACGGCCGGACCCCACCCGTCGAGGGCGGCCTGGCGCAGGCCGTCGGCGTGGTCCTGGGCGCGAACCCGCACCGCGTTGAGGACCTCCTCCTCGCTACCCGTCCAGCCGTAGGCGGCGAGCAGGGCCCGCAACCGCCGCCACCGCTGCTCCGGGGTGCGACCGTCCTGCCCCATCAGCGGGACCCAGCGCAGGGCGACGAAGGCCAGGTCGCGCAACGGGACGGAGGGGGCCACCAGGTCCCAGTCGACGAACCCCACGAGGCGCTCACCGTCGACGACGGCGTTGTAGGGCGCGAGGTCCTGGTGGCCGAGGATCCGACCGCCCTCGCTCCAGAACCGCTCCGAGCCGTCGTGGAACTCTCGCAGCCAGTGCCCCACGTCGGTGAGCAGCGCGTCACCGAAGACCCAGTCCGGCCAGGGTTCCTGGGTACCGATGGTACTGCCCCGCAGGTACTCCCAGACCTCCCGGCCCGCTTCGTCGATCCCCAGCGGACGCGGGACGCGGTGGAACCCCTGCGCGTGCAGGTCGCCGAGCAGGGCCTGCACGGTCGCGGTCTGCGTACCCGCCGCCTTCCGGACGGTGCGTCCGATCCGGACCGCCCCGAGGTTGCGTCCGCCCGGGAGGTCCTCCGGTTCCTCCGGCGCCAGGAAACTCCGCACCACCTGCGCGAAGCCCGCGGGGTCGTCGCGCCACGGGAAGTGCCGGGCCCGGGGGAGTTCCACGCAACGGGCCCGCGGGAACAGTCCGGCGAACTCCCGCAGGACCGGCGGGGGAGCGCCGACGTCGAACTCCCCGGCCAGCACCAGCACCTCCCCGGCGAAACCCGCGAGAGCGGCGCGGGTGGCCGTCGGGTCGAACGCACCCGGGGCCGCGAACTCCGCCGCCAGCACCGGGTCGGGTTCCTCCGCGGGATCGGAACCGGTGAACCGCCCCACGGCGTCCCAGTCGTCCGGCTCGGCGTGACCCGCGCCGACCCGCTGCAGCGCAGCGAAGCTCTGCTCGAACCAGGGGTCGTCGCGGCTGAGTTCCGCCGTCCGCGACCGGGTCTCCGCCGACACGGGTAGCCCGACGGCGAAGACGCTCGGGGTGACGAGCACCAACCGGGCGACCCGGTGGGCGAAGCGTTCCAGGTAGCGGACGGCGAGGTTCGCGCCCGCCGAGTGCGCCACCAGGTCGACCACGGGGATCCCGTGCGCCTCCCGCAGCTCCTCCAAGGCGTCGACGAGCTGGTCGCAGCGCCGTGCCGGCGCGAACCGCAGGTCGGCCACCAGGACGCGTTCGCCGGGGAGTTCGAAGGGGAGGTAGGCCGGGTCGAGCAGGGGACCCCCGGGCACCAGCAGGACGCTCACGCGTCGACCACCTCGACCGGGAACCCGGCGCGGACCGCGGCGAGCACGGTCGAGTCCGCGACGGCGGCGCGGACGAGTTCCGCGACCGCGCCACCGCCCTCGAACCGGACCCGCGCCCCCACCACGCGACCGTCCACGACGTCAACGTCGGCGGTCACCCGCACCGCATCCAGGTGCGGGTCCTCCGGGTCGGCCGCGGCGTAGCGCAGGTCGTTGGCCAGGCACCCCGCGATCGCCAGCGCCAGCAACTGCCCGCCGTTGAACCCGAGTCCCGCTCCGCCGGCAGTCCCGTCGGGGCGGTCCACGACGACGCAGTGGCCGCCGCTGCTCCCCACCGCCGTGGCGGTTCCGGACACCGGGCGGACGACAGCGCTGATCGTGGCCATGCCCGCAGCATCGCGCACGGACCCCTCAGTCGGCGAGGACCCGCTCCACGAGCCGCGGGCTGCTGGGTGCGAGCGCCACCTCGTCCAGCGTCACCAGCACCGGCCGGCGGAAGCCCCGGTCCGCGGCGTCGGTGGCCATCCAGGCGGCACCGACGTAGGCGGGGTCGATGCGGGCGAGGTCGAACCAGCCGCGGGTCCGGTCGGGGACCGCGACGGCGCGCAGCAGGTTCCCGACGGTCCGGTCCGGGCCGGCGACGAGGTGCTCGCGCAGGGTCCGCGACGCCAGCAGGGTCGGGACGTCGCAGCCGGCGACGGGGCGGAGGAGCCCGTCGGTGGCGCCGAGTCCCCGGCTGCCGGCGTCGCGGACCAGCCGTCGCGCGACGAGGGCGCCGATGTCCTCGAGGCGGGCCAGGTCGACGTCGCTGAGCCGGGAGGAGCGGCCGGTGGCGCGGGCGGAGGCGACGGGGACCGGCAGCGTCCGTTCCCGCACCCGGCCGCCGCTCTCGCCGCGGACCACGACGCCGAGGCCGAGGTCGAGCGCGCCCCCGAGCTGGGGGGTGTGCGTCCAGCCGTAGGCGGGGTGGCGGTCGGCCCCGACGGGGATCGCCAGCGGAACGGTCCAGACCTCACCGCGGTGCAGTTCCAGGTGGGCGTGCAGCAGGTCGGCCACCCGCAACCGGGCGACCTCCTCACCGGCGCCGGCGGCCGTGCGGGCCAGGTCCGACCACTGCAACGGCGAGCAGCCGGGCATCCGGACACCCTCGTCGTCGAGGTCGACGTCGAGGTCACCGAGCACGCTGGCGGCGAGCACGCAGCGTCGTAGGAGGGCCCTGATGGGGCGCGGCTGATCGGTGCTCACGTGGCAGACGGTAGGCGAAACCACGCCTGCGCCCGACTCGGCGTCCCCCGAACGGGCGCAGACGGCTCAACCGGTGGCGAGGTGGAACCAGACGGTCTTGCCACCGGACCGCTCCTGGGGGCTCGGCCAGTCGCCGGAGGCCTCGTCGGTCTCGCTGCCGTCGCTGCCGTAGACGCCCCAGGTGGTGGCGAGGGCGTCGACGAGGGCGATGCCGCGACCTTCCGTGGCTCCCGGCGACTGCTCGCGCAACGTCGGGACGCGTTCCTCGTGGTCGGAGATGCCGACGAGGATGCCCTCCTCGTCGTGGGTCAACGACAGGACGACCGGGCCCCGGCCGTGCGAGAAGGCGTTGTGGACCAGTTCGCTGGTCAGCAGTTCGGCGATCCAGCGCCGCGCCGCGGGCAGGTGCTCGTCGGGGCAGTGGTCGCAGACCCAGTGCCGGGCCATCGCCGCTGCGGAGAGCTGCTCGTCCAGGGTGAGGCGTTCCACGTCCACCTCCGTCGCCGTTGGCGCACCACCTCGTCGTGACGCGGTGTCGACGATGACGCACGAACGGCCGCTCGGCAAGAGGAGCGGTGTCGAGCTCAACCAGCGTCGGGGACGGGTTCCGCGTCCGGTTCGGGGACGCGGGCCTGCGCCATGGCCTCCGCGACGGGTCCCGACACCAGGTCGAGCTGCCAGGCGCGGGCACCGCGCGCGGCCAGTGCCGCCCGGACACCGTCGGCGTCCAGCGGCTGCGGGGGAGTCCACGCCACCCGGCGCAGGGCGTCGGGCTGCAGGACGTTCTCGACCGGGAGAGCGTGCTCCTCGGCCAGCGCGGTCACGACGGCCCGGGCCGCGTTGAGCCGGGCCGCGGCGAGCGGGTCCTTCGCCGCCCACGCCCGCGGCGGCGGCGGGCCGTCACTGCGGGGAGCGTGCGCGGGGAGCTCCGACTCCGGCAGGGCCAGCCCCTCGGCGACGGCGTCGGCCCACAACTGCAGCTTCGTCTTCGCCGCACGGCCGGTGAACCCCGACGTCGAGGCGAGGGCCTGCGCGGTGCGGGGGGTGGCGCGGGCGGCGGCGACGATCGCGGAGTCGGGCAGCAACCGGCCCGGGGAGGTGTCGCGTCTGCGGGCCTCGGCGTCGCGAGCCGACCACAGCGCCTGCACGACGGCGAGCTGGCGCCGTGAACGCACGGCGTGCAGACCGGAGACGCGCCGCCACGGCTCCGCCGGGGCGACGGGCGTCGGGGCGTTGGCGACGGCGGCGAACTCCTCCAGGGCCCAGTCCAACTTCCCCTGCGCGGCAAGGCGTTCGGTGAGGACGTCACGGACCTGGACGAGCACCTCGACGTCGAGGGCGGCGTAGGTCAGCCACGGGACGGGCAGCGGGCGGGTCGACCAGTCGACCGCGGAGTGCTCCTTGGCCAGTCGCAGGCCGAGCAGTTCCTCGACGACCGCACCCAGACCCACGCGGGGAAGACCCGCGATGCGGGAACCGAGTTCGGTGTCGAACAGGCGGCTGGGGCGCATGCCGAGTTCGGCCAGGCAGGGCAGGTCCTGGTTCGCGGCGTGCAGCACCCACTCCACGTCCGCGAGGACCTCGCCCAGGGCGGACAGGTCCGGCAGGGCGTCGGGGTCGATGAGGGCGGTGCCGGAACCCTCGCGGCGCAGTTGGACCAGGAACGCCCGCTGCCCGTAGCGGTAGCCGGAGGCGCGTTCGGCGTCGACGGCGACCGGGCCGGTACCGGCCGCGAACGCGGCGACGGTCTGCGCGAGCGCGGCTTCGTCGGTCACGACGGGCGGCAGGCCGTCGGCAGGGACCGACAGCATCGGGAGCTCGGGCCCGGCCTGTTCAGGCTCCTCTTTCGTCGGCGTCTCGGTCACGGCACCACCGTACGTGACCGCTCAGCTGAGCCGTCGCACGATCAGGGGTGCGGCGACCGGCCGTGTCGAGGAGGGGGAGAACGCCGAACGCCGCCCACCGGAGGCGGGCGGCGTGACGGGGAGAGGTGCTCAGCACCCCTCCAGCAGCATCACTGGATGACGCCGGCCCGCAGGGTGATCGCGACCATCTCGGCGCGGTCGCCCGTACCGAGCTTGCGGGCGATGCGGGCCAGGTGGCTCTTCACCGTCAGCGCGGACAGGCCGAGCAGGGCGCCGGTGTCCTTGTTGGACCGGCCGTCGGCGACGTGCTGGAGCACCTCGACCTCACGCTCGGAGAGGCTGTCGACGCCGTTCTCCCCGGTGCGTCCCTCGAAGCCCACCCCTTCGGGGCGGGTCGTCACGAGGTAGCAGCGGACGCCGGCGGCGACCGCACCGCGGACCGCGAACGGGTCGGCGTTGCTGGAGAGCACGACGCAGCGGTTCCACCCGGCGGCGCGCAGCTCGGAGACGAGCTGGGCGCCGGAGCCGTCGGGCAGTCCCGCGTCGGCGATGAACAGGGCGCGCGGGCCGGTGCGGGCCATCGCGCGGGCCTGGGCGACGCTGGTGGCGTGCTCGACGTTCACGGCGCCGAGCATCCGCAGCGTGCGGGTCACGGACTCGCGGACGGCGGGATCCGCCACAGCGACCAGAGCCGCGAAGCGGCCGAGCCGGGAAGGTACAGCCATCCCGGGGCGTTCGACGAGTGCCGTCACCGTCGTCCTCCTGCAGGCGATCGGCGCCCGCCCACTGCGGAACGCCTCCATCATTCGAGAAGGTGATCGGCCCATCCGGGGGGTTCCTTGAACACTTGGTGACGCGTGTCTCAGCGCGTGCGTCTCAGTGCCCGTGTCTCAGTGCGTGCGGCCACCGAGGGACACGACGCCCTCGGGCAGCGGCGGCAGACCCGCCACCGTGCACACCAGGACCTCCCACGCGTGCAGGTGCGCCGCGATGTCCGTCGGGTCCGTCGGCGTCCACGACGCCCGCAGTTCCACGTCCACGGACGCGGGACGTTCGGCCAGAGCGCCGTAGCCCTCCGACAGCACCCGCGTCACCGTGCCGCCCACGCTGGTGGCCTGGGCGCCGGCCGACGCCAGACCGTCCTCCAGCCAGGACCACCCGACCTGCCCCAGCATCGGGTCCTCGCCGAGCTCCGACTCCAGGTCCGCGCGGACGTAGGTCACGACGCGGAAGTCGCCGTCCCACTCCGCCGGCCGGGTCGGGTCGTGCAGCAGGATGAAACGTCCGGTCGCGAGTTCGTCACCGTCCAGGACGACGTCACCGGCCACGGCCAGGGCGAAGGGGGCGATGCGCGCCGGGGCGGGTACCTCCGTCAGCACCAGCTCGGAGCGCAGGCGGACGGCGCGCACCGCGGCCACCGCGGCCTCGAAGGCCGGCGGAGCACCGGGCGCTCCCGGGGTCCGGTGCGCACTCACGGCACGGAGCCTAGGCACCCCCGACCCCGCGGGGGCGTCAGCCACGCCGTGGGACCATCAGCGCGTGCCGCTCGAGAACTCGCCCTACCTCCACGCCGCCCGCGGGGGCACCACCCCGCACCGCACGCCCGTCTGGTTCATGCGCCAGGCCGGTCGCTCGCTGCCGGAGTACCGCGAGGCCCGCGCCGGGACGACGATGCTGGAGTCCTGCCGCATCCCCGAACTCGTCGCCGAGATCACCCTGCAGCCGGTCCGCCGCTACGACGTGGACGCCGCCGTCTTCTACTCCGACATCGTCGTGCCGCTCGAGGCCGCCGGTGTCGACGTCGAGATCGTCCCCGGCACCGGACCCGTGATCGCGCAGCCCTTCCGCACCCGCGCCGACCTCGACCGGATCCCGGAACTCTCCCTCGACGCCCTGCAGCACGTCACCGACGCCGTGGGGCTGACCGTCGCCGGTCTCGGGGACACGCCCCTCGTCGGTTTCGCCGGCGCCCCGTTCACCCTCGCCAGCTACCTCGTCGAGGGTGGTCCGTCCCGGGACCTGTTGCGCACCAAGGCCTTGATGCACGCCGACCCGGAGCTGTGGCACGACCTCGCGGCCCGCCTCGCCCAGATCGCGGGGACGTTCCTGCGCGCCCAGGTCCTCGCCGGCGCCTCCGGCGTCCAGCTCTTCGACTCCTGGGTCGGGGCGCTCCCGCTGACCGACTACGAACGGCTCGTCGCCCCGCACTCCGCGACCGCCCTGGCCGCCGTGGGTGACCTCGGGGTCCCGCGGACCCACTTCGGCACCGGCACCGGGGAACTCCTGGGCGCCATGGCCGCGATCGACGGTGGCGTCGACGTCCTCGGCATCGACTTCCGCCTCCCCCTCGACGTCGGGGCCGCCCGCGGCGCCGCCGGGGCCGGTCGTCCCGTCGCCGTCCAGGGCAACCTCGACCCGGCCCTGCTCTTCGCCCCCTGGGAGGTGCTGCGCGCCGACCTGCACCGCATCCTGGCGGAGGGCGAACGGGCCGGCGCCGGGCACATCGTCAACCTCGGCCACGGCGTCCCGCCGACCGCCGACCCGGCCGTCCTCGCCCGGGTCGTCGAGGAGGTCCACGCGTGGCGGAACTGACCCGTCCGCACGTCGTCGTCGTGGGGGCCGGGATCTCCGGTCTCACCGCGGCCTGGGAACTCAGCCGCCACGACGAGTTCACGATCGAGGTCCGCGAGGCCGCGCCCGTCGTCGGAGGCGTGCTGCAGGGCAGCGAGATCGGTGGCGTCACCGTCGACGTCGGGGCCGAGTCGATGCTCGCGCGACGTCCCGAGGGCGTCGCCCTCATCCACGACGTGGGCCTGGGCGGGGAACTCGTCCACCCCGCCACCACCCGCGCGAGCCTGCGCTCGCCCGGCCACCTCGACCCGCTGCCCCCCGGCACCCTGATGGGCGTCCCCCGCTCCGCCGCCGCGGTCGAGGGGTTCCTCGACCCCGCCGACGTCGAGCGGGTCCGGGCCGAACCGGGACTGCCCGCCCCGCCGCTGGAGCACGACGTCGCCGTCGCCGACTACGTCGCCGCGAGGGTCGGTCAGGCGGTCGTCGACCGCCTCGTCGAACCGCTGCTCGGCGGGGTCTACGCCGGCCACGCCTCGAAGCTGTCCCTGCAGGCCACCGTCCCCGCGCTCTGGCAGCACGCCGTCCGCGGCGGATCCCTGCTCGAGGCCATCGCCGAACCCCCGGTCGCGAACCCGGCCCCCGTCTTCGCCGGCCTGCTCGGCGGCCTCGCCACCCTCCCGCGCACCCTGGCCACGAAGCTGGCCGAGCGGGGCGTCACGATCGCCACCTCCACCCCCGTGCGCCGCCTCGAACGCACCCCCGACGGCTGGCTCGTCGACGCGACCCCCGCCGACGCCGTCGTCCTCGCCGTCCCCGCGCCCGCCGCCGCCCGGTTGCTCGCAGGACCGGCCCCCGCGGCCGCCACCCTCCTGGGCGACGTCGAGACCGCGAGCATGGTCATCACGGCGCTCGCGGTCCCCGCCGTCGAACTGGCGGGGCTGGCCGGTTCCGGCGTCCTCGTCCCGCCGGCCGTCGGGGCGCTGGAAGGTTTGCGCGCCAAGGCCTTGACGCTGTCGGGCAACAAGTGGGGCTGGGTCGGGGACCAGAGCGACCACGTCGCCGTCCTGCGGGTCTCCTCGGGACGGGCGGGGGAGACCGAGGCCCTGGAGGCCGAGGACGACGACGTCGTCCGCTGGGCGGTCGCCGACGCCTCCCGGTTGCTGGGCCGGGAACTCCACCCCGTGGACCACGACGTCGTCCGCTGGTTCGACGGTCTGCCGCAGTACGCCGTCGGCCACGTCGACCGCGTCGCGGCGGTGCGTTCGGCGCTCACGCGCGTCGGGCGCCTCGCCCTCTGCGGTTCCGTCCTGGACGGCGTCGGCGTGCCCGCCTGCATCGGCGCGGCCACCCGCGCCGCCGCCGAGGTGCGTGCGCAGCTGCAGACGGCCTGAGGGAGGATGCGGACATGACCGAGCAGCACACAGCAGCACCCAACGCCGACACGATCAACGACACCATCGCCTACACGATGTGGTCGGTCTTCGCCGTCGAGACGCCCCTCGGGGACGCCGAGCGTGCGGCCCTGACCCAGGAGGTCCAGGACCTGCTCGACGAGCTCACCGGCAAGGGGCTGGTCGTCCGCGGCCTCTACGACGTCGCGGGTCTGCGTGCCGACGCCGACCTCATGTTCTGGTGGTACGGCCCGACGGTCGAGATCGTCCAGGAGGCCTACCGCCGCCTGCGCCGCACCCGCCTGGGGCGCCACCTCGCACCCGTCTGGTCCGTCGTGGGCCTGCACCGGCCGGCGGAGTTCAACCGCGGCCACGTGCCCGCGTTCATGTCCGGCGACCAGGCCCGCGACTACGTCTGCGTGTACCCGTTCGTGCGGTCCTACGAGTGGTACCTGCTGCCCGAGGACGAGCGTCGCAAGATGCTGCGCGACCACGGTCTCGCGGCCCGCAGCTACGAGGACGTCCGCGCGAACACCGTCTCCGCGTTCGCCCTCGGCGACTACGAGTGGATCCTCGCCTTCGAGGCCGACGAGCTGTACCGCATCGTCGACCTCATGCGCGACCTGCGCGCCACCGAGGCCCGTCGCCACGTGCGCGAGGAACTGCCGTTCTTCACCGGCCCGAAGGTCGCCCTCGGCGAACTCGTCAACGCCCTGCCCTGACGAGTCCGCCTGCGGGAGAGTCAGACCTGGCGGTAGTCCCGGTCGGAGTCGGCGTCGCCACCACTGACGGCGCCGACGTCCGGGACCTCCTGGGCCAACCGTTCGGAGAGCGTCTCCTCGTTGCGGTCACCGTGCTCGATCAGCTCGGCCGTCGCGTTGGAGAGGTGCTGGTCGGGCTCCCAGGTGTCGTCCTCGTCCCCGTCGAGGGTGTCGGAGGCCAGGTCCTCGGCCTCCTCGCGCTCGTCCTCGACCTCGTCGAGGGAGGAGTCGGACTGCTGCAGGTCCGGGTCGTCCAGCTGGGGGTTCTGCTCACTCATGGGACCACCCTGCCTCAGGCCGTGAGGGGTCGCAGGCTGAGGCTGATCGAGTTGATGCAGTAGCGCTGGTCCGTCGGCGTGGGGTACCCCTCGCCCTCGAAGACGTGACCGAGGTGCGAACCGCAGTTCGCGCACCGCACCTCGGTGCGGCGCATGCCGAGGGTGTCGTCGACGAGGAGTTCCACCGCGGTGGAGTCCTTGGGGTCGAAGAAGGACGGCCAGCCGCAGTGCGAGGCGAACTTCTCGTTGCTGGTGAACAACTCCGATCCGCAGGCGCGGCACGCGTAGACGCCCTCGGTCGTCGTGTCCTCGTACTCGCCCGTGAAGGGCCGCTCCGTACCGGCCTGGCGCAGCACGTGGTAGGCCTGCGGGTCGAGTTCCGCGCGCCACTCAGCGTCGGACTTGGTGACGTTGTAGGTCTTGCTCGTGGTGTCGGGCGTGTGCGCAGTCATGTCCCGTTCAACCTCCCCGTGCTCGGCGGTGTTCCGTCACCCGAGTCTGGTCGTGCCCGCGTAGACGTGCAGGACCGGGACCCCGAACTCGTCGCGCGCCCTCGAGGCCCAGTCGGTGTGCAGGGTGTCCTCCACCGCGTGCGGACGGGTCACCACGACGAGCTCGCGGGCGTCGGGGCCGTCCGACAGCGCGTCCCGGACCGCGGGCAGCGGGTCGTCGTCCGTCGTGCGGCCCTCCGCGCTCAACCCTAGCTCGCGCAACGCGGCCAGCGTGGCCGCCAGCGCCGTCTCGGCGTCCGCCCGGGCCCCGTCGGGGTGGCGGCCCTCGCGGACCTCCGCGAACGCCTCCTTCAGCTCACCGAGGCTCAGGTGGTCGAGGAAGCCCGCCAGCAGGCTCCGCTGGGTGTCGGCGGGGACGAGGACGACGTGGCGCACGTCGTCCCCGGCGGCGCGGGCGTCCGCGTGCAGCTCGGCGACGTTGCGCGCGTCGACGTCACCGAACGCCTCCTCGGTCAGGACGACGACGGTCCAGGTGTTGGGGTCCACGCGGTGACCCTAGGGGACGTCGGGCAGGATCGCCGGTGTGATCAGCGCCGTCCCGTCCCGCAGGTGGGTCCCCGTCGCGACGATGTTCGGCGTCGCGGGCCTCGCCCACTTCGTCCGCGCGGCGCACTTCGACGCGATCGTCCCGCGCGCGCTGCCGGGGAGCGCCCGCACCTGGACCCTCGCCTCCGGCGTCGTCGAGCTCGGACTGGCGGCCGGGCTGGCCGTCCCGCGGACCCGCCGCGCGAGCGGCACGGCCGCTGCGGCCTTCCTGGTCGCGGTCTGGCCCGCCAACGTCACGATGGCCCTCGACGCGAGGTCCCCCCGCGCCCGCGCGATCACGATCGCCCGGTTGCCCCTGCAGGTCCCCCTGATCCGTGCGGCCTGGCGGGCGGGACGGTGAAAGCCTCCCGCCTCGCCCCGCTCGCGGCGGCGGTCACCGTCACCGCGGTCGGCGTCGGGCTGACGGGCGTCGCGGTGTCCTTCGCCCGCGCCGTGGTGACCCCGCGCCGGCACAAACCCGACGACGTCGAGGTCCTGCAGGTCGGACCCCACCGGGTCGTCCTCGAGCAGACCGTCGACACCGTCGTCCCGGGCCGCTACGGCGTCTGGACCGACGGCGGCCGGGGGCACTTCCGCGTGGGTGACGTCCTCGACGTGACCGACGGCCGGGTGACGCGGGAACTGCTCGGCGTGGACCGGGGGGTCCCACGGCCCGGGTCGGCGCGCTGGAACCAGTACTACTACTCGGGCGACCCGAGCACGACCCTCGGTCTCGCCCACGAGGACCTCGTCGTCCCCGGCGAGGTCGGGGACCTGCCGTGCTGGTTCGTCCCCACCGCCTCGCGGGGCGAGAGCGACGTCTGGGCGGTCCTCGTCCACGGCCGCGGCGCCACCCGCGAAGAGGCGTTGCGGGCCCTCCCCGTCCTGCACGAACTGGGCATCCCGTGCCTGGTCCCCAGCTACCGCAACGACGCCGACGCCCCGGCCGCGAAACCGGGCCTCTACGGCCTCGGCGACACCGAGTGGAACGACGTGGAGGCGGTGGCGCAGCACGCCCTCGACTCCGGCGCCCGGCGCCTGCTCGTCGTGGGCTGGTCGATGGGCGGGGCGATCCTGCTGCAGTTCGTCGCCCGCTCGCCGTTGGCCGAGAAGGTCTGCGCGCTCGTCCTCGACGGGCCGGTGGTCGACTGGTACGACGTGCTGGACAACCAGGCGCGGCAACGGGGGATCCCGATCAGGTTGGGGCGCTACGGGTTGCGGCTGCTGGCCCACCCCGTGGGTCGGCGGCTCGTGGGGGTCCGGGGACCGGTCGACCTCCGTGCCATGGACTGGGTGCGTCGCGCCGAGGAACTCGTGCTGCCCGTGCTGCTGCTGCACTCCGACGCCGACGACTACGTGCCCCACGGCCCCTCGGAACGCCTGGCGGCGGCGCGGCCCGACCTCATCACCTACGTCGCGAGCTCCACCGCCCGCCACACCAAGGAGTGGAACGTCGACCCCGGGCGCTGGGAGAGCGCCGTGCGGGACTTCGTCACCGCGAAGCTGGAGGAGGCCCCGTGAGCGTCGCCCGCGCGTTGTGGGTCACCGGGCCGGGCCGGGCGGAACTGCGCGAAGAGCTCCTGCCCGTCCTCGGTGTCGCCGACGTCGAGGTCCGGGCCGAGTTCTCGGCGGTCAGCCGCGGGACCGAGGCCCTCGTGCTCGCCGGCGGGGTCCCCGAGAGCCAGCACGACGTCATGCGCGCGCCGTTCCAGGCCGGGGAGTTCCCCTACCCGGTGAAGTACGGCTACCTCTCGGTCGGGACCGTCGTGCACGCCGGGGCCCGCGCGCAGGACCTGGTGGGACGCGCCGTCTTCTGCCTGCACCCCCACCAGGACCGCTACGTCGTCCCGGCCTCGGCCGTCCTGCCCGTCCCCGCGGGCGTCCCCGCCGGCCGGGCCGTCCTCGCCGGGATGCTGGAGACCGCCGTGAACGGCGTGTGGGACGCCGGCGTCGGCATCGGCGACCGGGTCAGCGTCGTCGGCGCGGGAGTCCTCGGCCTGCTCGTCGCGGCGCTCGCGGCCCGGGTTCCGGGCACCGACGTCGAAGCCGTCGACGTCCGCACCGACCGCTCACGCACCGCCGACGACCTGGGTTTCCGCCTCGTCGCCCCCGACGACGCCCGCCGGGAACGCGACGTCGTCCTGCACACCAGCGGGACCGGGGCGGGCCTGACCACCGGTCTCGGCCTGCTCGGCTCGGAGGGGCTGCTGGCCGAACTCAGCTGGTACGGCGACCGCTCCGTCGAGGTCGGGCTGGGGGAGGGTTTCCACTCCCGGCGACTGACGATCCGGGCCAGCCAGGTCGGTCGGGTACCCCCCGCCCGCGCGCCGCGCTGGACGACGCGTCGCCGGCTCGCGCTGGCCCTCGACCTGCTGGTGGACGACCGGTTCGACGTGCTGCTGGACGGCGAGACCCCGTTCGAGGAGGCCGCCACCGTGCTGCCCGCCCTCGCCGCCCCCGGCGGCGACGCCCTCTGCCACCGTTTCCGGTACTGAGGAGCCCCTGACCGTGTACTCGTTGACCGTCCGCGACCGGATGATGATCGCCCACAGCTTCACCGGGGCGGTCTTCGGCCCGGCCCAGCGGTTGCACGGGGCGACGTTCGTCGTGGAGGCGACGTTCCGGCGGGCCGTCCTCGACGCCGACGGCCTCGTGGTGGACATCGGGATCGCCGCGGGGGCGCTGCGGTCGGTCCTGGCGTCGGTGGAGTACCGCAACCTCGACGACGTCGAGGAGTTCACGGGGAGGAACACGACGACGGAGTTCCTCTGCGCCTGGGTCGCCGACCGGCTCGCGGACCGGCTCGGGACGGGTCTGCACAGCATCGAGGTGCTGCTGCGCGAGTCCGACGTCGCGTGGGGTTCCTACGAGCGAACCCTCTGATGCCGTCGTGAGGTTCCTGCTCGCGCCCGACCTCTCGGCGCCGACCGGCGGGAACCGCTACGACCGGGAACTCCTCGACCGCGCCGCCCTGTCCCACGTGGTCGTCGGGGACCTGCAGACCTCCCTGGCCGGTCTCCCCGACGGGTCCACGGCGCTGCTGGACGGGCTGACCGCCACGGAGCACCCTGACGTCCTCGCCGCGCACGCCGGGCGGCTGCGGCTGGTCCTGCTCGTCCACCTGTTGTGTGCCGACGATCAGCCCGCGGGTTCCCTCCTGGCCGAGGAGGTCCGCGCCCTGCGCCTGGTCGACGCCGTCGTGGTGACCAGTCGCAGTTCCCGCGCCCGGGTCCTGGAGGTCGCCGGGGTGGACGCGGTCGTCGCCGAACCGGGAACCTCGCCCGCCCCGGTGTCCGCGGCCCTCGGCGCGCACCGGCTCCTCTGCGTCGGGACCGTGGGCGAGCGCAAGGGGCAGCGGGTGGTCGCCGAGGCCGTCGCGGCCCTCGGCCCACCCTGGTCGCTGCGCTGCGCCGGAACCGTGGCCGAGGGTTTCTCCCTCCCCGGGACCGTCCTGCTCGGCCCCCTGCCCGGCGACACCCTGCAGGCGGAGTGGGATCGGACCGACCTGCACGTCCTGCTCTCGAGCGCGGAACCCTACGGGATGGCCGTCGCCGAAGGTCTGCGGCGCGGGGTGCCGTCGCTGGTCGCGGACGCCGGAGAACTCCCCGGACTCGTGGGGGACGCCGGGATCGTCGTACCCCGGCGGCCCGCGGCCGTCGCGGAGACCCTGCAGCAGTGGGCTTCCGACGCGTCGCTGCGGTACCGGCTGCGTTCAGCGGCACGAACCCGCCCGCTCCCGACCTGGGACGAGACCGCACGGATCGTGGGAGGGGTCCTGTGAGCGACCTGGAGAACTTCGACCCGGACTGGCTGGCCCTGCGGGAACCTCTCGACCACGCGACCCGGTCCGCCCGCCTGGAGGAACTGCTCGTCCCGGCGCTCGCCGGCCGCCCGGCCCTGCGCATCGTCGACCTCGGTGCGGGTTCGGGCTCCACCCTGCGCCACCTCGCCCCGCGGCTGGCGGAACTCGGGGTGGAGGCCGAACAGCACTGGCTCCTCGTCGACCACGACGAGGAACTCCTGCAGCGGGCGCTCGCGACCCCCGTCCCCGCCGCGACGTCCGTGCGGACGGCGCGGGTGGACCTCGGCGATCCGGACGCGCTGCGGTCGGTGCTCACCGGTGCCGACCTGGTCGTGGGTTCCGCCCTGCTGGACGTGCTGCCCGCGACGGTGGCCGACACCCTCCTCGACGGGTTGTCCGCCCTCGAACCCCGTCCGGCGGTCCTGTTCGTGCTGACCGTCACCGGCGGGGCCACCACGGAACCCCCCGCCCCCGGCGCCGCCGCCGGTTTCGACGCCGACCAGCGCTCGCACGGTCTCGGCCCTGACGCAGTCGAGTTCTGCGTGGCGGGTTTCGCCGCCCGGGGGTGGACCGTCGCGCGGGAACCGACCCCCTGGCGGCTGGCGGACTCGCCCCTGCTGCAGGAGTGGGCGCGGGGGTGGTTCGGTGCCGTCGGGATCGAGGCGCCGGCCGTGACCTCCGCCGTGGTGCCGCACGAGGACCTCCTCGCCCTGCCTTGAGTGATGTGAAGCCCTACCGGTAGAGCTGAAACGCGCGCGTTTGCCCCCCGCAGCCTGCTGGCTGCGGGGGTGACTCGTGGTGGGGGTCAGAACGGTGGTTCGTCTGGAAGCCCGGGCCAGAGTTCTCCCGGCTTCTCGAGCCTCGCGTCGATCCTGGCGTGATGGGCTCTGGTGGCTTCGAAGACGTACTGGGTCTTGAAACGGTGATGGCCTCGGCAGTACGCGCGGAGGTTTCCTGCGGTGGTCTGACCTTCCGGCCAGGGGATGGTGTGGTCGAGGTCGCAGTTGACGGCGGGGACGTGGCAGCCGGGCGCGGTGCAGTACTCGTCGCGCGCGGTGATGAAGCGGCGCATGGTGTCGGTGATGGCGTAGGCCTTGGCGCCCACGTCGATGACGTCGCGGGTGCCGGGGGATTGCACGACCTTCCGCCACATCGCGCCGGTGGTGGTGGCGAGTTCTCGGGCGACGTGGGCGGGGACGGGCCCGACGCCGTCGACGGTGGCTTCTTCGTCGTCGAGGCCGAGGAGGGTGGTGGCGTCGATGCGGACGTAGACCTGGACGGACGTCGCGGGGCGGTGGGTGCGTCCGATCACGGCGGGCGAGTTCGCTGACGCGGGTGTGGTGGGGTTCCTGGCGGCGGGGACGGCGCGGTCCGTGGCGTCGGTGAGCATGTCGACGATGACGTCGCGAACTCGCTGCCCGTGGCTGCGGGTGTCGAGGAGGCCGGCCTTCTTGGCCGCGTCCGCGGCGTGGTCGGCGGCGGTGTTGGTGTGGGCGACCAAGCGGAGGGCGAAGGCGGTGGGGGCGATGAACCCGAGGTGGCTGTGGAGGCCGTCTTCGCAGGGGGTGTGTCCCAGTCCGCGAGGGTCGTCGTTCTTCTCCAGGACGACGGATTCGTAGCCGGGCGTCAGTTCCCCGACTTTCCGGGAGCACCTGATCCCGAGTCGTCGTCCGGTGAGTCCGTTCTGGGCGTGCTGGACGGCGTCGGTGAGGTAGTCGTCGAGGGCGGCCGTGTACGCGTCTCCGTGCAAGAGTTTCTCACCCTCTTCGACGGTGGTGTCGATGACGCGTCCGTCGGGGTCGAGGTGGTCGGTGAGGGTGGCGGTGCGGGCGCCGAGGCGTTCGGCGTGGTCTTCGATGGTGCGCGCCTGGTAGCGGGTGACGGTGCCGTCGGCGACGGCTTGCCAGAGGGTGGCGTGGTCGTGGCCTCGGCGCCAGGCGTTGTGGATGGTGGCGCGGTCGCGGTCGAAGTCCATGCCTTCGTCGCGGGAGTACTCCTCGGCGACGAGGTCGACGGCGGCCTCCCAGCGGTCGAACCCGGTTCCGGTGACGGTGACCCCGCGGTCCTCGAGCTGGTCGAGGTCGGGGTGGGGGGAGTCGTGGACCATGGTGACGGCGTCGGTGACGCCGAGGTAGAACATGGCGTGGGCGGCGTCGGCGAAGCGGCGGTACTTCCCTGGCAGGCCGAAGGCGACCCCTGTGGGGGCCTCTTTTGCTGCGTCAGGAACCCCTCCTGTCGAGCCGGGACGATCAGGGACTTGCCAGGTTTCGCACCGGGAGTCCCCGGCCCCCGGTGCCATCGTCGTGACTGCGCCTGCGACGTCGCAGGCGCACCAGCTTCCAGGAGGACGATGATGGCGAAGCAGCGCATCGGACGCGGGCCCCTCGACGTGGTTCTCGAGGACACGACCACCTCGCACCCGCGCCTGTACGTGCGGGACGGCAGCGGACTGGTGATGGTCCTGCCGGTGCACGTCGACTCCCTGCCGGACGTGCGGGCGCACCTGAACAGCCCGGGGGCGGGGGAGGCGTGCGACGTGGAACTCGTCGACGAGTCCGGTCAGGTCGCCTCGCGGTGGGGGAGTTTCGCCTGCCCGGGCCAGGCGGCCGCGCTGGCCGTCGTCCTGCTGGGTTCCGACCGGAGCCTCGTGGACGCCCGGGTCGTCGCCCACGGCGGGGCGCGCCGGGGTGCCACCGTCGAGGAGGTCCGCTGGCACCGGATGCCCTTCGTGCCCGCTACGGCCTGGGGCTGAGCGTCCACGGGAAGGCTCCGGCCGTCGACCGCGCACCCTGCGCCGCCTTCGAGCCGCCGGGTTCGCCGAGCTCGGCCAGGACCGACTCGGACAACTGCACGAGTTCCGCGAACGTCTGCGGGGTGAGCCAGTCCGGACGCAGACCGAACACCAGGTCCTCGGTGGCCGTGTTGCCGCTCGCCCCGGGCGCGAACGGGCAGCCGCCCAGGCCGCCCAGCGTGGCGTCGACGAAACCGGCGCCCGCTGCGACGGCCGCGTGCGCGTTCGCGACCCCCTGGCCCCAGGTGTCGTGGCCGTGGAAACCGATCCGCCGCTCCGGGGTCTCGGTGCGTACCCGGGAGATCAGCGAGCCGACCTCCACCGGGGTCGCCTGACCCAGGGTGTCGCAGACGACGACGTCCTGGGTGCCGGCGGTCCGCGGGTCGTCGGCGATGCGGATGACCTCGTCGGGGTCGACGGGACCGTCGAACGGGCAGGTGAAGCTCGTGGCCAGGCACAACTGGATCCGCCCGGTCCCGGCGGCTGCGATCCCGTCCGGCACGGTGTCCAGGCTCTGCTCGGTACTGCGTCCGAGGTTCGCGCGGTTGTGGGCGTCCGACACCGAGAGGCAGTACTGGAAGTTCACGACCCCGCGTTCGGCCGCGCGACGCACGTGACCCGGGGTGGCGACCCACACCCAGCACCGCCGCAACTCCTCCGGGGTCAGGGCGTCGACGACCTCGAGGGTGTCGGCCAGCGTCGGGACGAGATCGCCGCGCGCCATCGACCCGATCTCCAGGCTCGGGACCCCCAGGGCGAGCAGGGCCCGGACGATCTCGACCTTGCGCGCGGTGCTCGGTGCGCGGCCGACCAGTTGCAGGCCGTCCCGCAACGTCACGTCACGCAGTTCCACCGTGCTCACGAGAGTTCTCCCGTCGTTGCGAACTGCTGCGCTCGGTCCTCGGACCACCCCAGGACGCCCGTCAGGACCTCCACCGTGTGCTCGCCGAGGTCGGGGCCGACGCTGCGCACCGGCAACGACGTGGCCCCGAGCAGCGGCACGATCCCTGGGAAGTCCACCGGCTGTGGACCCCGTCCGGCGTCCACGCTGAGTTCCTGCACCATGCCCCGGACGCGGTACTGCGGATCGGCGCGGATGTCGGCGGCCTCGTAGATGGGGCCGGCGGGGACGCCGGCGACGTCGAGGACGTCGAGGACCTCCGACCGGGTGCGCGTCGAGGTCCACGCCGTGATGGCTTCGTCGAGCTCGTCCCGACGCTGCCACCGGGCCGCGTTGCTCCCCAGGTCCGTGTCGTCGGCGAGGTCGGGACGGGCGATGGCGGTCATGAACCGGGCGAAGATCGAGTCGCCGTTCCCGGCGATCACGACACTGCCGTCGAGGCACTCGTAGGCGTTCGTCGGCGCGATCCCCTCCATGCGCCCGCCGACCCGCTGCCGCGTCACCCCGTAGGCGGAGTGGTCGGGCACGAGGGACTCCATCATCGACAGGACGGCCTCGTTGAGGGCCACGTCGACGTGCTGGTCCACCGGACCGAGCGGTGGTGCGCCCGCGGCGGAGCGCCGGTCCCGTTGCAGCAGCGACATGACGACCCCGAAGGCGGCGTAGAGACCGGCGATGGAGTCCCCGATGGAGACCCCGGTGCGCGACGGCGGGCGGTCGGCCTCGCCGACCAGGGCGCGGAGTCCGCCGAACGCCTCGGCGACGGCCGCGAACCCCGGGCGGGCCGCCATCGGGCCGGTCTGCCCGAAAGCGGAGATCCTGGCCACGACGAGGTCGGGGTTCTCCGCCTGCAGGTCCGCCGCCGAGAGCCCCCACCGGTCCAGGGTCCCCGGCCGGAAGTTCTCGATCAGCGCGTCGGAGGCGTGGACCAGGGCACGGACGACGTCGCGGCCCTCGGGGGTCCTGAGGTCGACGACGATCGACTTCTTGCCGCGGTTCACCGTCCGGTGGAGCATCGACGTGTCTCCGGCGTAGAGACGCCAGTTCCGCAGTTCGTCTCCGGTGCGGGGGCGCTCGACCTTGATGACCTCGGCCCCGAAGTCGGCCAGCAACCTCCCCGCCGTGGGGGCGGCGATGTAGTTGCCGAGCTCGAGGACCCGCAGGCCCGAGAGCGGCAGGGGACGGTCGTCGTCGGTCGGCACGGCTCGATCCTGCCCGATGCGCCCGCCGTCGAGCGCTCAGGTGGTGAGGGAGAGGAGCCCGGCCCCCAGGAGCCCGCCGGCGGCGACCGTCGCCGCGGTCCAGAGGACGACACGGCGACGCAGCACCCCGAGGACCATGACGGCCGAGGGGAGGCTGATCGCGGGGAGGGTGATCAGCAACGCGCCCACGACCGCGGGTCCGAGGCCCGCCGCGGCCAGGCCCTGGGTGATGGGCACCTCGCCCGCGGTGGGGATGACGAGCAGGGTGCCGAGCACGACGGCGAGCAGGACGGTCAGCACCCCCCACGAGCGGGCGGACTCCCCGAGCGGGAAGAGCCAGCCGGCGAAGGTGCCGACGGCGAACACCACGAGGAGGTACTCCGGGACGAGGACGAGAGCCATCCGCGCCAGGACGGGCAGGAAGCGCCGGGGCCCACTGTCGTGCTCGGCGACGGCCTCGCCGGCCTGCGCCGCGACGCGTTCCCCGGCGAGCCGGGCCACCAGGACGGAGCCTCCGGTCACGACCAGCAGGCCGACGACCAGCCGCGTCACCACCCACTGCCAGGGCGCGACCAGGGCGAGGAACACCAGGACCGCCGGGTTCAGCAGCGGGTTGCCCAGCCAGTACGCCACCACGCCCGCGGTGGGCACCCCGCTGCGCCGCAGGGAGTTCGCCACCGGTGCGGTGCAGCAGGAGCACATCATCGACGGGGTCGCCAGCAACCCGCCGACGACGGCGCTGGAGGTGTCCCGACGGCGTCGCAGCAGCGAGAGCAACCAGCGCCGCGGTACCAGCGTCTGCACCCCCGCAGCGACGACGAGCCCGGCCACGACGGCCTTCCACACGGCGAGGGCGTAGACCTCGGTGAACTCCCAGCCCGCGCGGAGGCTCGGGCCGGTGCCGGGTTCGATGCCGGCCCCGGCGAGGACGGAGGAACCGCTCCAGTCACGGGTACCGAGCAGTTCCTCCGTCCTCGCCGTGTACGGGGTCCACTTCGCCCAGAGGAGCAGGACGGCCGTCAGCCCGAGGAACGCCAGGAACCCCGGCAGGGCCACGCGCCGGAGCGCCGGCGAGGACGACTGGACGGTCATCGGGATCCCTCCCAGGGGGTCAGCTGGGGACGTAGTCCATGGTGTCGGGGTGGCCACCGGTGCGGCCGGCGTCGCCCTGGTCCAGGGCGGAGATCAGGGCGAGGTCCTCCTCGGCCAGCTCGAAGTCGAACAGCGAGAAGTTCTCCTCCATCCGCGACGGCGTCACCGACTTGGGGAAGACGATGTCGCCGCGCTCGATGTGCCAGCGCAGCACGACCTGGGCCGGGGACTTCCCCAGGCGCCGGGCGACGTCGGTGATGGTCGGGTCGTCCAGGACCTTGCCCTGGGCGATGGGCGACCACGCCTCGATCCCGATCTGGTGCTCGCCGCAGTAGCGACGGACCGCCTCGTTGCCGAAGTAGGGGTGCACCTCGATCTGGTTCACCGCCGGGACGACGGTGGTCTCCTGCGCCAGGCGCTGCAGGTGGTTGACCTGGAAGTTCGAGACGCCGATCGACTTCAGCCGGCCGTCGGCCCGAGCCTCCTCGAGCACCTTCCACGTGGAGACGAAGTCGCCGCCGTAGAGCGTGGGCAGCGGCCAGTGGATGAGGTAGAGGTCGATCGGCCCGCCGAGCTTGGCGACGGAGTCGTCGATGGCCTGGCGCGCCTTGTCGGGTTCGTGGAAGCCGTTGTTCAGCTTGCTGGTGATCCAGACCTCGTCGCGGGGCACGCCGGAGTCGAGCACGCCCTGGAGGGTCTCGGCCTCGTTGCCGTACATCTGCGCGGTGTCGAGGTGGCGGTAGCCGAGGTCGAGCGCGGTCTTCACGGCCTGCGCGGTCTCGGTCGGGTCGATCTGGAAGACGCCGAACCCGAGCTGGGGGATCTCGCGGCCGTCGTTGAGCATGATGGTGGGTACGGACATGGCGGACACGCTGGTACGACGCGTCGGGGTGCGCATCTCGAGATCGCGGGCGTAACCTCCCGTTCGTGGGCATCAAGACGTTCCTCGAGGGCTGGCCGGTCTACCGCCAGCTGACCGGTGACGATCCGTTGGGGCGCGGTGCGGCGTCGCAGTCGAACCGCTCGAGGTCTCTGACCCCCAGGACGGTGACGGCCGACCGGGTCGCGAAGTCCGTCTGCCCCTACTGCGCCGTCGGCTGCGGCCAGCGCGTCTACGTGAAGGACGAGAAGGTCGTCCAGATCGAGGGCGACCCCGACAGCCCCCACTCGCGCGGTCGCCTCTGCCCCAAGGGCTCGGCCAGCGAACAGCTCGTGAACGGCGACTCCCGCCAGACGAAGGTCCGCTACCGCGCGCCCTACGCGACCGAGTGGTCCGACCTCGACCTCGACACCGCCATGGACATGATCACCGACCGGGTGATCGACGCCCGTCGCCGCGGCTGGCAGGACCGCGACGAGCGGGGCCGCCGGCTGAACCGGACGATGGGGATCGCCAGCCTCGGTGGGGCCACGCTGGACAACGAGGAGAACTACCTCATCAAGAAGTTGTTCACGGCCATGGGCGCGATCCAGGTCGAGAACCAGGCTCGTATTTGACACTCCGCCACGGTGCCCGGTCTGGGTGCCTCGTTCGGTCGCGGTGGAGCCACCGGTGACCTGCAGGACCTGAGCAACGCCGACGTCATCGTCATCCAGGGCTCGAACATGGCCGAGTGCCACCCGGTCGGGTTCCAGTGGGTGATGGAGGCCAAGGCGCGCGGGGCCAAGGTGTTCCACATCGATCCCCGCTTCACGCGCACGAGCGCGCTCGCGGACACCTACCTGCCCATCCGCTCGGGCACCGACATCGTCCTGCTCGGGGCGATCATCAACCGGGTCCTGGTGCAGGAGCGCGACTTCCGCGAGTACGTCCTGGCCTACACCAACGCCTCGCACCTGGTCAGCGAGGACTTCCAGGACACCGAGGAGCTCGACGGGTTGTTCTCCGGGTTCGACCCCGAGACCCGCTCCTACGACACCAAGTCCTGGCAGTACGCGGGAGCGGAGGAGCACGGGGACGAGCAGGAGGAGACCGCCGAGTCGCAGGACAGCGAGTCGGGGCACTCCCTGGGCGCCGGCGGCGCGGCCGTGGACCACGAGAGCATCCAGCGCGACCCGACGTTGCAGGACCCGCGCTGCGTGTGGCAGGTCATGAAGCGGCACTTCGCGCGCTACACCCCGGAGATGGTCGCCGACGTCTGCGGCATCCCCACCGACCTCTTCGAGGAGCTCGCCGAGGCGTGGATCTCGAACTCGGGCCGGGAGAAGACGGGCGTGCTGGTCTACAGCGTCGGCTGGACCCAGCGCGGGACGGGCGTGCAGTACATCCGGGCCGGCGCGATCCTGCAGCTGCTGCTGGGGAACATGGGCCGCCCCGGCGGTGGCGTCATGGCGCTGCGGGGCCACGCGTCGATCCAGGGGTCGACGGACATCCCCACGCTCTACAACCTGCTGCCCGGCTACCTGCAGATGCCGCACGCCGAGCGGCACCCGAGCCTGGCGGAGTACGTCGACTCCATCAAGGGCGACAACCAGAAGGGTTTCTGGGCCAACGCCGACGCCTACACCGTCAGCCTGCTGAAGGCGTACTTCGGTGACGCGGCGACGGCCGAGAACGACTACCTCTTCGACGAGCTGCCCCGCATCTCCGGCGACCACGGCACCTACAGCCAGGTCATGGACATGATCGAGGGCGGGAAGATCTTCGGGTACTTCCTGCTCGGGCAGAACCCCGCCGTCGGCTCCGCCAACGGTCGTGCCCAGCGCCTGGGGATGGCGAACCTCGACTGGATGGTCGTGCGCGACCTGGTCATGATCGAGAGCGCGACGTTCTGGAAGGACGCGCCCGAGGTCGAGACCGGGGAGATCGTCACCGAGCAGTGCCGCACCGAGGTGTTCTTCCTCCCCGCGGCTTCCCACGTGGAGAAGGAGGGCACCTTCACCCAGACGCAGCGGCTGCTGCAGTGGCGGGAGAAGGCGGTCAACCCACCGGGTGACGCGACGAGCGAACTCTGGTTCTTCTACCACCTGGGCCGGCGGATGCGTGAGAAGCTCGCGAACTCCAACGACCCCCGCGACCAGCTGCTCCTGAACGTCGCGTGGGACTACCCCACCCACGGGGAGGAGCAGGAACCCAGTTCCGCGGACGTGCTGAAGGAGATCAACGGGTACGGGCCGGACGGCCTGCTCCCCGGCTACACGGCGCTCAAGGCCGACGGGTCGACGTCCAGCGGGTGCTGGATCTACTCCGGGGTCTACGCCGACGACGTCAACCAGGCCGCCCGCCGCAAGCCCGGGCGCGAGCAGTCGCTGCACGCTCCCGAGTGGGGCTGGGCCTGGCCGATGAACCGCCGCGTGCTCTACAACCGCGCCTCCGCCGACCCGGACGGGAAGCCGTGGAGCGAGCGCAAGGCACTGGTGTGGTGGGACGCGGACGCCGGGCGCTGGGTCGGGGACGACATCCCCGACTTCGAGGCGACGAAACCGCCGTCCTACCGTCCCCCCCAGGGGGCGACCGGGGTGGAGGCCATCGCCGGTGACGACCCGTTCATCATGCAGAGCGACGGCAAGGCCTGGCTCTACGCGCCCAAGGGCGTCGTCGACGGCCCGTTGCCGGCGCACTACGAACCGGCCGAGTCGCCCTTCCGCAACGCCGTCTACACCCAGCAGGCGAACCCCGCGCGGGAGATCTACACCAACCACCTCAACGAGGTGCACCCCTCTCCGCCGGAACTGGGCAGTCAGGTGTTCCCGTTCGTCTGGATCACCTCCCGCCTCACCGAGCACCACACCGCCGGTGGCATGAGCCGCTACCTGCCGTACCTCGCGGAGCTGCAGCCGGCGCTGTTCATGGAGGTCTCCCCGGAACTGGCCCGCCTGCGCGGGCTGGAGCACCTCGGCTGGGCGCACGTCGTCACCGCCCGCGCGGTCGTCGAGGCCCGCGTGCTGGTGACCGACCGGCTGACCCCGTTGAAGGTGCAGAACCAGCTCGTGCACCAGATCTGGCTGCCCTACCACTGGGGCCAGGGTGGCCTGACGACGGGAGACGTCGTCAACGACCTGATGCACCTCACCCTGGACCCGAACGTGCACATCCAGGAGTTCAAGGCCGGCACCTGCGACGTCGTCCCGGGTCGCCGTCCGCGGGGTCCGGCGGTGCTCGACCTCATCGACGAGTACCGCGTCCGCGGCGGGGTGACGATGGCGTCGGGTTCGGTGGCGCGGACGTCCGACCTGATCGCCCGCGGTGGCCGCGGAATGGCCGAGCTCGCGCAGACCGGTGCCGACAACGTGGGTGCCGGACACGACGACCGAGAACTGGAACAGGTGTTGAGCGTGCGCCACGACGGCAGCGAGCCGAGGGTGCTCGATCGAGACCCCGCCGAGGGGCTCGACCCCGGGAACGAGGACCGATGACCGCCCTGGACGACCTCGCCGGCAGCCTGTACGGCCGCCTGGACGACCCGGCGCGCGACGCCGGCCACGAGGCGCCGCCGCCGCGGAAGGGGTTCTTCACCGACACCTCGGTCTGCATCGGCTGCAAGGCCTGCGAGGTGGCGTGCAAGGAGTGGAACGCCGTCCCCGAGGACGGCATCGACCTCCTCGGCATGTCCTACGACAACACCGGCGGGCTCGGCGCGGACTCCTGGCGGGCGGTGGCGTTCATCGAGCAGTCCCGGCCGGTCGTCGACGCGCTGCAGCAGGAGACGGTGTCCGCCGGGTTCGACGCCTTCGAGGAGGCGGCGCGGCTGGGGACCGGGGTGCCCGGGGGACAACCGCTGGCGGACCGGGCCTACCAGAACTCCTCCCACGGCGGAGGCGGTGGCGGCTGCGGAGGTTCCTGCGGGTCCTCCGCCGCGGCGGCGCCGACGAAGGCCGCACCCGCGGCTCCGACCGACAAGAGCACGGGTCAGTTCCTGGGGATGCCGGGGATGCTGGCGCCCGCGCCGCTGCCGGACCGGGACGGCCGCCAGGACGTCCGCTGGCTGATGATGTCCAACGTCTGCAAGCACTGCACGCACGCCGCGTGCCTGGACGTCTGCCCCACGGGTGCCTTGTTCCGCACTGAGTTCGGGACCGTCGTCGTCCAGGAGGACGTCTGCAACGGGTGCGGCTACTGCGTCTCGGCCTGCCCCTACGGCGTCATCGACAAGCGGGAGAGCGACGGCCGGGCCTGGAAGTGCACGCTGTGCTACGACCGCCTCGGTGAGGACCAGACGCCCGCCTGCGCGCAGGCCTGCCCCACGGAGTCGATCCAGTTCGGTGACCTCGACGAACTCCGGGAACGTGCCGAGCGTCGTCGTCAGCAACTGCACGACGTCGGGGTGACCGAGGCCCGGTTGTACGGCGAGAACCCCGAGGACGGGGTGGGCGGGGACGGCGCGTTCTTCCTCCTCCTCGACGAACCCGAGGTCTACGGCCTGCCGCCGGACCCGGTCGTCACCACGCGCGACCTGCCCTCCATGTACAAGCACATGGCCGCGGCCGCGGGGTTCATGGTGCTCGGCGTCCTCGCCGCCTCGGTGGGGCGGCGCGGGTGAACCCGAAACCGTCGCAGGAGACGCCGCACCAACCCGGTCAGCCGGGTTTCGAGCACGTGCCCGGGACCGACCCCATCGGCGGTCAGGCGGCGCGCATGTTCGGGGCCGAGATGGGGAAGCGGGAGAAGCGCAAGGGTCGGCGCGGCGACGTCAACGCCGTCGTCCCCGACGCGGAGTTCCGTTCCTACTACGGCCGGGCCGTGCTCAAACCCCCGGTGTGGACGCACGAGATCGCCTACTACCTGTTCGCCGGGGGTCTCGCGGCGAGCAGTTCGATGCTGGGTGCGGTGGCCACGGCCCGGGGCGACCTCGCCGCCCGGCGCGCCTACCGGTTCACCGCCCTCGGCGCCGTCGGGGCCAGTGCCTACTTCCTCATCTCCGACCTCGGTCGTCCCGAGCGCTTCTACAACATGCTGCGGGTCGCCAAGCCGACGTCCCCGATGTCGGTGGGGACGTGGATCCTCACCGCCTACGGCCCGCTGGCCGGCGCCGCCGCCGTCTTCGAGGCGGCCCCGCTCCTGCCCCCACGCGGCCTCCTCGATCTGGCGCGAAAGGTCGCTCCACCCGCAGGTCACGTGCTCGGGGTCGGGGCGGCCCTCACCGCCCCGTTGCTGGCCACCTACACCGCCGTCCTCTTCGCCGACACCGCCGTGCCGAGCTGGCACGAACCGTTCCGCGAACTCCCCTTCGTCTTCGGTGGCAGTGCTCTGGGTGCTGGTGCGGGGGCGGGACTGCTGCTCGCCCCACTGAGCCAGTCCGGTCCCGCCGCGCGCGTCGCGGTGATCGGTGCCACCGTGGAACTCGCTGCCGCGCACCGGATGGAGACCGCCCACGGGCTCGTCAGCGAACCGTTCCACCTGGGCCGGCCCGGGAAGTTCCTCCGGGCCGCCCGCATCCTGACCGCCGCTGGAGCAGTCGGCGCGGTGCTCGGTCGCCGGTCCCGGATCGTGTCCGCCGCCGCGGGCGCGAGCCTGCTCGCCGGTTCGTTCCTGACCCGCATGGCCGTGTTCGAGGCGGGCGTCGCCTCGACCAAGGACCCCAAGTACGTCGTCGTTCCCCAGCGGGAACGCCTGGAGGCACGTCAGCGCGCCTCCTGAAACCTCGAGGAGCTTCGCATGGCGTTCAAGACACCCGACCAGATCGCCGTCGCGGCGGTCGCCAGCGGCGAGAAGAAGGCCCACCTCCCCGTCTCGAAGATGCTCGTCGGCGGTTTCCTGGCGGGGGCCTACATCGCCTTCGCGGGGTTGCTGGCCGTGGACGTGACCGCCGGCCTCGACCCGAAGATCTGGGGCGGGGTGACGACCCTCCTCACGGGGGCCGTGTTCAGCCTCGGGCTCATCCTCGTTGTCATCGCCGGTTCGGAACTGCTCACGGGCAACATGGCCCTGGTCCCGATCGCCCTGCTCAGCCGCCGCGTTAGCCTCGGGCGGCTCGGGTTGAACTGGGGCGTCGTGCTCTTCGCCAACCTCCTCGGGTCCCTCTTCGTGGCCTACGTGCTGGCCGTGCAGACGGGGGTCATCGGCGCCGAGGGAACGGCGTCCTTCACCCGGCTCGCCGCCATCGCGACCGGCAAGGCCGTCACCGAGGACGACCTCACGATCTTCCTGCGGGCCATCGGCTGCAACTGGCTGGTCTGCCTCGGGGTGTGGATGGCCATGGCCGCCGAGGACGTCGCCGGCAAGGTCCTGGCCATCTTCTTCCCCATCACCGCCTTCGTGGCGCTCGGCTTCGACCACGTCGTCGCGAACATGTTCTTCCTGCCTGCGGCCCACTGGGCCGGGGTTCCCGGCATCGGGTGGGGGAGCATCCTGCGCAACTGGGTCTTCGCCGGGCTCGGCAACGCCATCGGCGGAGGGGTGTTCGTCGGTGCCGCCTACTGGTTCCTGTACCTCAAGGGCAAGGACGACGCCCCGGCGGCCGGACCGGCGGCGACGTCGGACGCCTCCGGTACCGCGGGCGCGCCGCGCTGATCAGCGGACCACGAGCGTGGTCCCCGCCCGGGCGGGGACCAGTTCACCAACGACGGGGTAGCCGGGGACCTCGCCGGCGACGAGAAGACCGCCGGAGGTCTGGGCGTCGGCGAGCAGGATGAGCTCCTCCTCGTCGAACCCCCCGGCCGAGAGGAACGGGCGGACCCAGTCGAGGTTGCGCCGACTGCCGCCGGGGACGAAACCGTCGGCCAACGACCGGCGCGCCCCGTCGACGTAGGGCACGGCGGCGGCGTCGACGACGGCGGTGACCCCGCTGGCGCGGGCGACCTCGTGCAGGTGGCCCAGCAGGCCGAAACCGGTGATGTCGGTCGCGCAGCGGGCCCCGGTGGCGAGCGCCGCCCGGGACGCGTCCGCGTTCAGCGTCGTCATCACCGCGACCGCCTCCTCGAAGACCTCGCCGGTCGCCTTGTGGCGGTTGTTCAGCACCCCGAGGCCGAGGGGTTTCGTCAGGGTGAGGGGGAGACCGGCCACGGCCGCGTCACCCCGGAGCAGCCGCTCGGGGTCGCCGATGCCGGTGACGCTCATCCCGTAGAGGGGCTCGGGGTTGTCGATGCTGTGGCCCCCGCCGAGGTGGCAGCCGGCGGCCGCGGCCACGTCGGCCCCACCGCGCAGGACCTCCCGGGCCAGTTCGGGCGGCAGGACGTCGCGGGGCCAGCCGAGGAGGTTCACCCCGACCAGCGGCGTGCCGCCCATCGCGTAGACGTCGGACAGCGCGTTCGTCGCCGCGATCCGGCCGAAGGTGTAGGCGTCGTCGACGACGGGGGTGAAGAAGTCCGCGGTCGCGATGACCGCCTGTCCACCGGCGATGCGCACGACGGCCGCGTCGTCGCCGACCCCCACGAGGAGGTCACCGGTCGCGGGCCCGGTGAGGCCCTCGACCATCCGTTCCAGCTCGCCGGGCGGGATCTTGCACGCGCACCCCCCGCCGTGGGCGTACTGGGTGAGCCGAACCGCCGCGTCCGTCGTCGTCACGCGGCCCACGGTATGACAGGGTGTGCTCGCGTGCTGCCGGGGAGGCGTACGGGTGCCTGGTGGCCCCCGCGGTCTTCAACACCGACGTGACCGAGCACCTCGGTCAGGTGGGTTCGATTCCCATCCGCCTCCGCCACGCAGCCCCGGGGTAGGTTCTGCCTCGTGCTGCCCGACCACCGCCGGACCGTCCCCCGCACCGACGCCGTCCTCGCCGATCCGCGGGTCGACGCGGCCGTGCGGACCCTGGGGCGCGACGTCGTCAAGGACGTCGTGCGGGAGGTGCAACAGCGGGTCCGCGCCGGGGAGGCGCCGGCCGAGGACGTCGTCGGGCTCGTCCTGGCGGGGCTGCCCGCGGCGGGGACGACCCTGCGCCGCGTCCTCAACGCGACCGGCGCGGTCCTGCACACCAACCTGGGGCGCGCGCAGCTCTCCGACGCCGCGGTGCAGGCCGTCGTCGCCGCGGCCGGGGCCACCGACGTCGAGATGGACCTCGCGACCGGCCGCCGCGCCCGGCGGGGCCGGGGCACGATGGCGGCGCTGCGGGCCGCGGTCCCCGCCGCCGGTGACGTGCACGTCGTGAACAACGGCGCGGCGGCGCTCGCGCTGGTCGCGACGGCCCTGGCCGCGGGCCAGGAGATCGTCGTCAGCCGGGGCGAACTCGTCGAGATCGGGGACGGTTTCCGGTTGCCGGACCTGCTGGAGTCCACCGGCGCCCGGTTGCGGGAGGTCGGGACGACGAACCGTACCTCGCTCGCCGACTACCGGGCCGCCGTCGGGGAACGGACGGGGTTCGTCCTCAAGGTCCACCCGTCGAACTTCGTCGTCACCGGGTTCACCGCGGGCGTCGAGGCGGCCGAGCTCGCCGGGCTGGGAGTTCCCGTGGTCGTGGACATCGGGTCGGGGTTGCTCACCCCGGACCCGCTGCTGCCCCGCGAACCGGACGCGCAGTCCGTCCTCGCCGCCGGCGCCGACCTGGTCACGGCCTCCGGGGACAAGCTCCTCGGGGGACCGCAGGCGGGTCTGCTGCTGGGTAACGCCGAGCTCGTGGAGCGGTTGCGACGACACCCGCTGGCCCGCGCGCTCCGGGTCGACAAACTCACCCTCGCGGCCCTCGAGGCGACGCTGCGCTCGGTCGGGAACCCGACCGTGGGGGCCGTGCACGCCGACGTCGACGACCTGCGACGGCGCTGCACCGCCGTGGCGGAAACGCTGTCCGACAGGGGGATCGACGCCCGTTCCGAACCCGCCGTCGCCGTCGTCGGCGGCGGTGGCGCCCCGGGGGTGGAACTCCCGTCGTGGGTGGTGTCGCTGCCCCCGCAGCTCGTGGAACCGCTGCGGCTCGGGGAACCCGCGGTCGTGGGGCGCGTCGAGGGCGGGCGGACGTTGCTGGACCTGCGGTGCGTACCGCCGGAGTCCGACGACGCGGTGGTCGCCGCCGTCCTGGCGCTGACGTGATGTCGGACGGGATGCACGTCGTCGCGACCGCGGGGCACGTCGACCACGGGAAGTCCAGCCTCGTCCGGGCGCTGACCGGACGGGACCCGGACCGCTACGCGGAGGAGAAGCGCCGCGGCCTGACCATCGACCTGGGTTTCGCCTGGAGCGACCTGCCCGGGGCGGGGGCCGTGGCGTTCGTCGATGTCCCCGGCCACGAGAAGTTCGTCCCCACCATGCTCGCCGGGGTCGGTCCCGTCCCGGTCGTCGTGTTCGTCGTCGCCGCCGACGGCGGGTGGATGCCGCAGTCGGCCGAGCACCTCGCGGCGCTCGACGCGCTGGGCGTCCGGCACGGGATGCTCGTCGTCACCCGCGCCGACCTCGCCGACCCGGAACCCGCGCGGGCCCGGGCTCTGGCCGAACTGCGCGCCTCCAGCCTGGGGGAGGTCCCCTCCGTCGCGTGCAGCGTGGTGACGGGGACCGGGTTGGACGACGTGCGCCGGGTCCTCGCCGACGTGCTGTCGCGGGTGCCGGCGCCGGACCTCGCGGCGCCCGTGCGGTTCTGGGTGGACCGCAGCTTCTCCATCACCGGGGCGGGAACGGTCGTGACCGGGACGTTGTCGGCCGGTCGGATCGCGGTGGGGGACGAGCTCCAGCTCGGCGAGCGCCGGGTGCACGTCCGCGGGGTGCAGTCCATGGACCGTGACGTCGAGCGGGTGGACGCGCTCGCGCGGGTGGCGCTGAACCTGCGGGGGGTGGACCGTCACGACGTGGGTCGCGGGGACGCCCTGCTGACCCCGGGGACGCACCGGCTCACCGACGTCGTCGACGTGCGGCTGCCGGGCACCGAGCCGCCCACCGACCTGCCCGCGCAGGTGGTCGCGCACGTGGGGTCCGCGGCCGTCGCGGTGCGGACCCGGCCACTGGGCGTCGATGACAGCGGGGACGGCGAGGACGTGCTGGTGCGGTTGCAGCTGCGGACGGCGTTGCCGCTGCGGGTCGGCGACCGGTTGCTGCTGCGTGACCCGACCCGCCACACCGTCGTCGGAGCGGGGACGGTGCTGGACGTCGACCCGCCGCCGCTGAACCGTCGGGGGGCGGCCGCCGCGCGCGCCGCCGACCTCGCCGGGGTCCGGGGACCGGACGCGGCCGGGGAACTGCGTCGGCGGCGGGTGGTGCGGGGTGAGCACCTGCGGTCCATGGGGGTCGCGCCGACCGGTGCGCCGGTGACCGGGGACTGGTACGTCGACGCGGGGTACTGGGCGGACCTCGGGCGCCGGTTGCGCACCGTCGTGACCGAGGTCGCGACGGCGAACCCCCTGCAGCCCGGCCCGACGCTGGAGCAGGCCCGCCGCCTGCTGGGACTCCCGGCCCTGGACCTCGTCGAGGCGCTCGTGTCGACGCCGTTGCGGGTCCACGACGGACGCGTGGTGGAGCGGACCTCGGACCTGCCCCCCGCGGTGGAACGCTCGGTCCAGCTCGTCCTCGCCGACCTGGCGCGGGAACCCTTCGCGGCCCCCGACGTCGAGCGGCTGCGGGAACTCCGGTTGGGTCGCTCGGAACTCGCCGCGGCCGTCCGGGCGGGTCGCCTGGAACGGGTCGCCGAGGGGATCGTGCTGGCCCCGGGGTTCCGGGACCGGGCTGTCGGGGCGCTGCGGGCGCTGCCGCAACCGTTCTCGATGAGCGACGCCCGGCGGGCGCTGGGCACCTCGCGTCGGGTGGCGGTGCCGGTGCTCGAGTCCCTCGACGCGGCGGGGCGGACGGTCCGGGGCACCGACGACCGGCGGCGGCTGGAGGGAAACCCGTAGTGCGCGTCCTGGGGATGATGTCCGGGACCTCCCACGACGGGATCGACCTCGCCGTCGTCGAGTTCACGCTCACCGGGGACGTGCTGCACGCCCGGCTGGCGGAGTCGCGCAGCGTGCCGTACTCCGACGCGTTGCGCGCCGACCTCGTGGCTGCGCTGCCGCCGGGACGGATCGGGATGGCGGAGGTCTGTGCCCTCGACGTGCGGATCGGTCAGGAGTTCGCCGCCGCCGCGGCCGGGGTGGACGAGGAGTTCGACGTCGTCTGCAGCCACGGGCAGACGGTGTTCCACTGGGTGCAGGACGGTTCCGTGCTGGGGACGTTGCAGCTCGGGCAACCGTCGTGGATCGCCGAGGCGACCGGGGTTCCGGTGGTTTCCGACCTGCGCAGCGCCGACGTCGCGGCGGGTGGGCAGGGGGCGCCGCTGGTGCCGCTGCTGGACCAGTTGCTGCTGGCACCGTTCGTCGCGCAGGGACGGACGGCGGCCGCGCTGAACCTCGGTGGCATCGCGAACGTCACCGTCTGCGCGCCCGGTGCACCGACCCGGGCGTGGGACACCGGTCCCGCCAACGCTCTCCTCGACGCCGCGGCGGGCGGGATGGACCGCGACGGGGCGCTGGCCGCGTCGGGCACCGTCGACCCGGAACTGCTCGCGGAACTCCTCGCCGAGCCCTACTACCTCCGGGAACCGCCCAAGACGACGGGCAAGGAACTGTTCCACCCGGGCTACGTCGAGGGGTTCCGCCGGCGGCCGCTCGACACCGCCGACCTCGTCGCGACGCTCACCACGCTGACGGCCCGGACCGTGGCGGAGGCCCTCCGCGGGGTGGACGTCGTCGTCGCCAGTGGTGGCGGGGTGCGCAACCCCGAGCTGATGCGCCGGCTCGCCGGCGAACTCGGCGGCGTGGAACTCGTGACCTCCGACGCGCTGGGCTGTCCGGCCGACGACAAGGAGGCCGTGGCCTTCGCCCTGCTGGGCTGGGCCGCCCTGCACGGCCTGCCGGGGAACGTGCCCACGTGCACCGGCGTGAGCGGTCCCCGGGTCCTGGGGCAGCTGACGCCGGGCCGGGCGGGCTGGCCGGTGCTGACCGCGCGACCCGCCTGGCCCACCCGGCTCGACCTCAGGACTTGATCGTCACCACCGGGCAGGACGCCTCACCGATGACCCGCTGGGCGATGCTGCCGAGCAGGAACTTCATGGTGGCCGAGCGCCGGCGCACCGGGAGGACGACGACGTCGGCGCCGGCGGCGCTGAGGGCGATCAGCTGGTCGGCGACGTCGGGGTCCGGGTCGTGCAGGCGCGCGGACACCCCGGCCGCGGCCGCGTCGACCTCGACGCTGCGGCGCAACGCCTGCGAGGCGTGCACGGGGGTGGAGGGCGCGTCGGAGGTGATCGGCACCGCCTCCAGTTCCAGGCCGAGGGCGCGGGCGCGTTCCAGGGCCCAGGCCAGGGCGGCGGCCCCTTCCGGGCGGTCGGTGACGGCGACGACGACGTTCTTCACGATCTCGTTCTCCACGGGGTCCACGGGTTTCTCCTGGTTTCAGCCGAGCGGGACGACGCCGAAGGCGACGGCCGTGGCGAGCATGACGAGGGACAGGACGACGGCCCGCCAGATCACCTTCTTGTGGTGGTCGGCGAGGTCGACCTTGGCGAGGGAGATCAGCAGCAGCATCGCCGGGACGAGCGGGGAGGTGAAGTGCACGGGCTGGCCGACGATGGAGGCCCGGGCCATCTCCACGGGGCTGATGCCGAACTCGGCCGCGGCCTGGGACAGGATCGGGAGCACCCCGAAGTAGAACCCGTCGTTGGACAGGAAGAACGTCAGCGGCATGCTCAGCACCGCGGTGATCGCCGCCAGGTGCGAACCCCACGCGTCGGGCACCACGTCGACGAGCCAGGTGGCCATCGCGGTGTCCATCTTCGACTCCGACAGCACCGCCGTCAGGACCGCCGCGGCGAAGACCATCGACACCACCGAGACGATGCTCGAGGAGTGTTCCTTGACGCGCTCGACCTGCTGGGCGGGGTTGGGGAAGTTCACCAGCAGGGCCAGCGCGGCCGCCACCATGAACAGGAACGGCAACGGCAGGACGTCCATGCCCAGCAGGACCAGCAGGGCGACGGTGAGGACGGCGTTGAACCAGATGAGCTTGGGGCGCAGGGTGGGACGGTTCGGGTCCAGGGCCCCGCTGGTCATCCCGTCGTCGTCCGCGGACCCACCGACCGAACCGCCACCACCGGTGCGGGGGCGGCCGTCGCCCCCGGCCATCGCCAGTTCCCGGGACTCCACCGTCTCGGTCTCCTCGAGGGTCAGCTCGAGGCCGGCCTTGGCCAGGCGACGCTTCTCGCCGACGCCGAGGGCCCAGGCCATGAGGATCACCGCGACCATCCCCGCGAGCATGCTGGGGACCATCGGGTTGAACAGTTCCGAGGGCGAGACCCCCAGCGCCGTCGCGGCGCGGACGGTCGGTCCGCCCCAGGGGACGATGTTCATGACGCCGGCCGACAGGTTCGCCACGACGGTCAGGACGACGGGGGAGAGCTTCAGTCGCAGGTAGAGCGGCAGCATCGCCGAGACGGTGATGATGAACGTCGTCGACCCGTCGCCGTCGAGGGACACGAGCGCCGCGAGGACCGCGGAACCGATGACGACGCGCACCGGGGAGTTCCCGCAGATCCGCAGGATCAGCCGGATCAGCGGGTCGAACAACCCGACGTCGATCATCAGGCCGAAGTAGACGATCGCGAAGAACAGCAGGGCCGCCGTGGGGGCGAACTCCTTGAGCTGGTCCATCACCGCGTCACCGACGCCGACCCCGCTGCCCGCGAGGACCGCGAAGAACAGCGGGACGAGGATCAGGGCGACGACCGGGGTCAGTCGTTTGGTGAGGATGAGCGCCATGAACACGGCGACCATGCCGAAACCGAGGGCGACAAGCATCGTTGCTCCGTCTTCAGGGGTTGGTGTGACCCGGGCCACGCTAGGGGCACTGGTCCGCCTCGGACGGGTTGCGCGCCTTGCGCTCACGGGGCGCGCCTTCCGCGTGTTGTGCTCGTTGTGCTCGACCCGGGCCGGGGCTACGGTCTGCGGTGTGGACCCCCGACGATGGCCGTTCAGCCGCCAGGTCCTGGCCGTCCTGCTCCTCCTCGTCGCGGTCGTCCTCGCCATCGGCTGCGGCGGGTCCCTCCTCCTGCTGCGTCAGCAGGCGGTGGAGGAGTCCCGCTCCCGCAGCCTCGACGTCGCCCGGACGCTGGCCGAGGACGACGCCGTCCGCACCGCCGTGACCGCCGCCAGCGACGCCCCGCCGGCCACCGCCGCCGACCTCGCCGCGGGCACCGTGCAGCGCGAGGCCGAGGACGTGCGGCGGCGCACCGGGGCGTTGTTCGTCGTCGTCACCGACGACCGTGGGCTGCGCCTGGCCCATCCCGACCCCGCCCTCCTCGGGGCGCGGGTCAGCACCGACCCCACCCAGGCGCTGGCGGGCAACGAGGTCGTCACCGACGAGGTCGGAACGCTCGGGTCCTCCGCCCGGGCCAAGGTGCCCGTCTTCGCGCTCGACTCCGACCGCGTCGTCGGGGAGGTGAGCGTGGGCGTGGGGGCCGCGGCCGTCGCCGACCGGGCCCGCGACGCGGTCCTGCCCGCCCTCGCCGTCGCCGCGGGGGCGCTCGTCGTCGGCCTGCTCGGCGCCGGGTTCCTCGCCCGGCGGCTGCGCCGGCTGACCCTCGGACTGCAACCGGAGGAGATCGGCGGACTGCTCCAGGGCCACGACGCCGTCCTGCACGGCATCGCGGAAGGGGTCGTCTCCGTCGACCCCGCCGGTCACGTCGTCCTCGCCAACGACGAGGCCGCCCGCCTGCTGGGGTGCGGGCTGCCCACCGGCCGCGACGTCGCCGAACTCCCCGGTCCCGTCCGCGCCACCCTCGACGCACCCGCCCAGCTGCCGCGCCTCGCCGTCGTGGGTGAGCGGGCCCTGCTGCTCTCGGCCCGCCGCGTCGAACGGGAAGGCCGGTTCCTCGGCCACGTCGTCACCGTCGCCGACCGCACCGACGTCGAACTGCTCACCCGCCAGCTCGACGCCGTGCGCGCCGTCGGGGAGGTCCTGCGCGCCCAGCGCCACGAGTTCGCCAACCGGCTGCACCTGGTCTCCGGTCTCCTCGAGACCGGCCGCACCGAGGAGGCCGCCGGCTACGTCCGGACGCTGCTCGCGACCGGGCCCCTCGGCTCACGGGTCGAAGGCCTCGACACCGTCGTCGACCCCTACCTGCAGGCGTTCCTCGCCGCCAAGGCCGCGCACGCCCGCGAACGGCAGGTCGTGCTCGCCCTCGGCGACGTCGCGGTCGCCGGCCGGGTCGCCGACCCCGTCGACGTCACGACCGTGCTCGGCAACCTCGTCGACAACGCCGTCCGCGCCGCCGCCGGCAGCCCGCAGGCCCGGGTGGAGGTCGACCTCGTCCAGGACGGGACCGACCTCGTGCTCGCCGTCTCGGACTCCGGCCCGGGAGTACCGGAGGCGCTGCGGGACAGCGTGTTCGAGACCGGGGTCACGACCGGGGACGGGGGGCAGGGGATCGGGCTGGGACTGGTCCGCCAGGTCGCCCGGACCCGCGGCGGGGACGCCTGGCTCGCCCCCGCCGACCCGGCCCCGGCCATGGGTGGAGCGGTGTTCGTCGTCCGCCTCCCCGGAGCCCTGACCCTCGCCCCGCGCACCCGGACGAGCGAGGAGATCCGCTGATGCCCGGCGTCCTCGTCGTCGACGACGACTTCCGCGTCGCCTCCCTGCACGCCGGCTACGTCGAGGCCGTCGCCGGGTTCCACGTCGCCGGGACCGCGGGCTCGCTGGCCCAGGCCCGCGTCCTGCTGGAGCACCACCGCGCCGCCGGGACCCCCGTCGACCTCGCCCTCGTCGACGTCTACCTCCCCGACGGATCCGGCCTCGACCTGCTGCCCGACCTCGCCCCCGACTGCGACGCCTTCGTCCTCACCGCCGCGGGGGAGGCCGAGACGTTCCGCCGGGCCCTGCGCTCCGGGGCGCTGGGCTACCTGGTGAAGCCCTTCGGCGAGGCGCTGCTGCACGGCCGGCTGCGCTCCTACGCCCGCTACCGGCGGGTGCTCGCCACGGCCGTCGAGCACGCCCAGCCGCTGGACCAGGACCTCGCCGACGCCGCCCTGCGCGCCCTGCACGCCGAGGCCGGCGCGGCCAAGAACGCCAGCGTCGCCGCGGGCGCGACCCGCGACCTCGTGCTGCGGGCCCTGGCCGAGGCCGCTGAACCCCTCTCGGCCGCCGAGGTCGCCGCCGCCACCGGCATCTCCCGCGCCACCGCCCAGCGCCACCTCGCCGCCCTCGACGGCGAGGGCCGGCTCGCACTGCGACTGCGCTACGGCGCGACGGGCCGACCCGAGCAGCGCTACGCCCCCCTGCCCTCCTGACCTGCACGTGCCGCACCTGACGTGCGCCCGTACGGGTGACTGCAGGGCCGATCGGGCTGGCTCGACAGGACGCGGCCAACCGGGTGAAGTAGACAGAACGTGTTCAACCGATGACGATGTGCAGTTAAGTGCCTCAAGCCCGGACAAGGGGAGGAACGCAGGATGAGCCGTTGGCCCTGGTCGGCCCGGCACCTGGCCGGAGACGACGTACGCACCCGCGTCGTCCCGTGGGCCGTCGTCTCCCCCCTCGTCGTCGTCGGCGTCGTCGCCCTCGTGCAGGTCGCCGTCGACGGACTACCCACCCTCTCCGGACTCCTCACGGCGCTCGCCGGCGGGATCGTGGCCGCAGCCCTGCTGCTCGTCCTCTCCCTGCAGACCGCCAACCGCCTCGACTCCGAGGGACGCAGCCGGCAGGTGGAGCTCGACGCCGCCATGCGGCAAGCGCTGCACGACCCGCTGACCGACCTCGGGAACCGGCAGTTGTTCACCGACCGGCTGCAGCACGCGTTGGCCCGTCGTGGTTCCAAGGCCTGCGCCGTCCTCTACCTCGACCTCGACGGGTTCAAGACGGTCAACGACACCCACGGCCACGCCGTCGGGGACATCGTCCTCGTCGAGGTGTCGCAGCGGTTGCGGACCGCCGTCCGCCCCGAGGACACCGTCGCCCGGTTCGGGGGGGACGAGTTCGCCGTCCTGTGCGAGGACCTGACCGACGAGCTCAACGCGAGCCGCATCGCCGACCGCGTCGTGAGTTCCATCTCCGACCGCCCGATCGACTTCGGCGAGGGCCACAAGCTCAACATCACGCCCAGCGTCGGGATCGCCCTGGCCCGCGACGAGGCCGACGCGTCGAAGCTGCTGCGCCGCGCCGACGCGGCGCTGTACCGAGCGAAGGAGGGCGGCAAGGCGCGGTCGGAACTCTTCGACGAACGCATGCAGGCCCAGGCCGTCGACGCCATGCAGACCGAGGACGACCTCGCCCTCGCCGTCGAACAGGGACAGCTGCGGCTGCACTACCAGCCGATCATCGACCTGCGCGACGGTCACGTGCAGGGGGTCGAGGCGTTGCTGCGCTGGCAGCACCCACGGCGAGGTCTGTTGCAGCCCATCGACTTCGTCCCCATGGCGGAACGCAGCGGGCTGATCATCGAGATCGGGAAGTGGGTCATCGCCGAGGCGTGGCGGACCCTCGAGGAGTGGTACTCCACGATCGAGGACTGCCAGTTGACGATCGCGGTGAACGTGTCCCGCCGCCAGTTGGCGAACGCGGAACTCCTCGACGCCGTGGCCGCGAACCAGCCGACCGGTCCGGCGGGCAACGCGCTGCTCGTCGAGGTGAGCGAGGACCTCCTCGTCGCCGACGCGAACGCGGGTTTCTCGACCCTGCACGCGCTGCGGATGATGGGGGTCCGCATCGCCGTCGACGACTTCGGCGCCGGGGTGTCCTCGCTGAAGCACCTGCAGTCGATGCCCATCGACCACGTGAAGGTCGACCGGCACTTCATCGCCGGCCTCGGCCGGCACCGTCAGGACGAGGCCGTCGTCGCCGGCATCATCGGCATGGCCAAGAACATGGGCGTCGGTGTCGTCGCCGAGGGCGTGGAATCGCACGAACAGCTGGAAGCGCTGCGCCGGCTGGGGTGCGACGCCGCGCAGGGCTTCCTGCTGGGGCGTCCGAACCCCGAGGTGCGGGCCGTCATCGACCTGCCGCCGTCGCCGCGGCGCGAGCTGGAGACCAGCGCCGACGGCGTCGTCCCGACGCCCGTCGCGGGCTGAGCCGAAACGCTTCATCCGCCCGCCCGAACCGCCGATGAACCCGGTGGAGGCGTCAGGTGGGCGCCAGGTGAGGTGGGCGGTTGTGATGGCGGGTTCCCCGCGCAAGGGTGGTTCCCTGACCTCTGGCATCGTCGGGGCGGCAGGGTGCATGGGTGTCGTCGCCCTGGCCCTCGGGGTGACCGGAGCGGTGACCGCGCAGGGGCAGGCCGACCAGTTCCAGCGGCTGCGTGACGACGCGCTCGTCCGCCTGGACACCGTCCACTCGGTGGAACTGCTCAACGAGCAGGTCAGCACGCTCGCCCTCAGCGTCCAGTTCCTGCCCGGCGGCGCCGCGGCGCTGTCCACGGACCTGCAGACGGCCACCACCGCCCGCGCCGACGCCGTGACGAAGCTGCAGGGGCTCACCAGCGGCCCCGACGCCGAACTGTCCGCCGACCTCGCGACCCAGCTGTCGACGATGACGACGCAGGGCGGGACGCTCCTCACCGCGAAGGACGACGCGAGTCGTGCGGCGGCGGCCACGGCCTACAACACCGCGCAGACGGCGTTCCGCAAGGACGCCAAGGTCCTGCTCGAGCACGCCTCCGCCTCCGTCGAGGCGGTCGTGACCGAGAGCCAGCACCGGGCCCGCACCGCGTTGCTGACCACCCTGCTCCTGCTCGGGGGCGGGTTCGCCGTCTGCATCGCCGTCACGGCGCGCGTGGTGAGCCGGGTGCGCGGCGACGCCAACCGCATCGCCGCGGTCGCCGAGGCCCTCGACCAGGGCGACCTGACCGTCTCCTCCGGCATCCAGCGGGGCGACGAGCTCGGTCGCATGGCCGCCGCCCTCGACCACGCCATCGCCCGGCTGCGTCAGGAGTTCTCCTCCGTCGCCGCCGGCGCGGAGAGCCTGGGACGTTCCTCGCGGGCCCTGGCCCAGGCGTCGTCGGAGTCCGCCGTGGCCTCCGACCGGGCCGGGTCGGAGGTGCGTTCGGTGTCCGGTGACATCTCCTCGGTGTCGACGAACCTGCAGGCCGTCTCGGCCGGTTCCGAGCAGATGGGTGCGGCGATCCGCGAGATCTCCGCCTCCGCCGCGGAGGCCACCGGCGTTGCGGCGCACGCGGTCCAGGTTGCCGAGGACACCACCGCGACCGTCGCCCGCCTCGGAGAGAGTTCCGCGGAGATCGGCAACGTCGTGAAGGTCATCACCGCGATCGCCGAGCAGACGAACCTGCTGGCGCTCAACGCGACGATCGAGGCGGCCCGGGCGGGGGAGATGGGCAAGGGGTTCGCCGTCGTCGCCGGTGAGGTCAAGGAACTCGCCCAGCAGACCGCCCGCGCGACGGAGGACATCTCCAAGCGGGTCGCGACAATCCAGTCCGACACGACCGGTGCGGTGACCGCGATCTCCTCGATCAGCGAGGTCATCGCGCGGATCAACGACCTGCAGACGACCATCGCGTCCGCGGTGGAGGAGCAGACCGCGACGACGTCGGAGATGTCGCGTTCCATCGGGGACGCCGCCCACGGCGCGGAGCGCATCACCTCCGGCATCGACGGGGTGTCGGCGGCGACGGACGCCACGGACCGCACGGTCGTCGCGACCCGGACCGCCGCCGACGAGGTGTCGGGTGTGTCCGAGCAGCTCCGCGCGCTGGTGGGTCGTTTCCGCCTCTGAGGACTGCGTCCGGTAGTTTGCCCCGCGTGCCGCGGATCGTGTTGGAAGACCTCACCGATCCGCAGCACGTGGGCTTCCTGCGTGACTACACCCACCTCAAGGACGTGCAGCTGCGTGCGCGGCGCGAACCGGCGGAGGGGCTGTTCCTCGCCGAGGGCGTCGAGGTGATCCGCCGGGCGCTGGCCGCGGGGCACGTGCCGCGCTCGTTCCTGCTCTCGCGGGCCCGCTACTCCGACCTCGTGAACGTGCTGCCCGAGGACGCGACGGTGTTCGTGGCCCCGGTGGAGGCGTTCGCCGAGCTGACCGGGGTGGACCTGCACCGCGGGGCCATCGCGTCCATGCAGCGGCCCCCGGTCCGGTCGGTGGCGTCGTTGCTGGCGTCCCTGCCGCCCGGACCGTCGCGGCTCGTGGTGCTCGAGGACATCGTCGACCACACCAACATCGGCGCGATCTTCCGGTCCGTGGCCGCGTTCGGCGTCGACGGGGTGGTCGTCAGTCCGCGCTGCGCCGACCCGCTGTACCGGCGCAGCGTGCGGGTGTCGATGGGCACCGTCCTGCACCTGCCCTGGGCCCGGGCCGGTTCCTGGCCGGGGGACCTCACGCTGCTGCGCGAGGCGGGGTTCACCGTCGCCGCGCTGGCGCTCTCGGACGACTCCGTCGACCTCGGCTCCTTCGCCGCGCCGGACCGGTTGGCGCTGCTGCTGGGCACGGAGGGCGACGGGCTGAGCCGGCGGGCGGTGTCCGGGGCCGACGTGGTGGTGCGGATCCCGATGGATCCGCGGGTGGACAGCCTCAACGTGGCCGCCGCGAGCGCGGTGGCGTTGTGGGAGACGCGGCGGGCGTAGCGTGACGCGGGTGCATGTCGCCGTCCTCGGGTCCGGAGCGTGGGGGACGACCGTCGCCGGGATCCTCGCGACCAACGCCACCAGCGTGGGGTTGTGGTGCCGGCGGCCCGAACTCGCCGAGCGGATCCGCGGCTCGGGGGCCAACGAGGAGTACCTGCCGGGGATCGCGTTGTCCCCCCGGATCCGGGCGAGTTCCTCCGTCGCGGAGGTCGTCGCCGGGGCGTCGTTGGTGGTGCTGGCCGTTCCGTTGCAGCAGTTGCGGTCCCGGCTCCTCGAGTGGTCCCCGGAGTTGCCTCGGGTTCCCGTCGTGAACCTCGCCAAGGGTGTCGAGACGGCGACCGGGTTGTTCGGTTCCGAGGTCGTCGCCGACGTCCTGGACCCGGTGCACGTCCTCGCGTTGTCCGGACCGAACTTGGCCCTCGAGATCGCCCGCGGGCAGCCCGCCGCGACGGTCGTGGCCTGTGCCGATCCGGCCGTCGCCGCGCAGGTCGCGGGATGGTGCAGCACACCCGCCTTCCACGCCCACCCGCTGACCGACGTCATCGGTGTCGACGTAGCGGGCGCGTTCAAGAACGTCGTGGCGCTGGCCGTCGGGATGGTCGAGGGGGCCGGGCTGGGCGCGAACGCCCGGGCCGCGGTGACGACGTTGGGGCTGAGCGAGACCGCGTCGCTCGGGAGTCGCCTGGGTGGGCGGTTGGAGACGTTCCTGGGACTGGCCGGCGCCGGGGACCTGGTGGCGACCAGCACCTCCACGTTGTCCCGCAACCACCGGGTGGGGGTTGCGCTGGGGCAGGGTCTGCCGCTGGCGGAGGCGATGGGGCGGGCCGGTGGCACCGCCGAGGGGGTGGCCACGGCGCCCGCGCTGCTGCGGCGGGACCCGGACCTCCCGTTCGTGCGGGACGTCGTGGCGGTGCTGGAGGGGCGGCGGTCACCGGTGGAGACGGTGTCCCGGTTGTTGTCGGTGAGTTAGCCGCCACAGCGCCGGCCACGCGACCGGCCGGTAGGGGGCGGGAGCTCGCAGCGTCGTGCCGCACCCGCCCGGGAGGTCGAGGACCCCGTGGTCCAGCGTCATGCCTGCCGCGCGCCACGTCCACGTGCGGGCGTCTTCGTCGACGTCGAGGACGGTGAAAGGGATCCTCAACGGACCCGAGCGGACGGTGCCGGTGACCCCGGGGGCGATGCGGTCCGCCGACGCGGTCACCGAGGTGATCTGCGGGGACCAGGTCGGCCAGCGTTCGATCCGGGCGTAGTCCTCCCAGACGTCCGCGGCCGACCTCGGCCCCCGCACGATCACCGGGCGGGCAGGGCGATGTCGAGGACCTCGGCGTTCGGCAGTGCGGCGAGGTCAGCGCCGCGGACGACGAGCTTCGACGTCCGCACCCCGGAACCGATGAGGACCCAGTCGCTGGCCGCGACGGCGGAGTCCACGAGGACGCGCCAGCCCTCGGGCAGGCCGAGCGGCGTGATGCCGCCGTACTCCATGCCCGACTCCTCGACGGCTCGCTCCATGGACAGGAACGACGCCTTGCGGACGTCGAGGAGTCGCTTGACTGCGCCGTTCACGTCGGCGCGGGTGGTCGCGAGGACCACGCACGCCGCGACCCGCTCCGCCCCGTCGCGCTTGCCGGAGACGACGACGCAGTTCGCGGACCCGTCGAGGGGGACGTGCGCCGCGTCGACGAGGGCCTGGGTGTCAGCGAGGTCGGAGTCGATCTCCAGCGTCCAGGAACTCTCGGGGAGGACCGTCCGGACGGTCTCCGCTACCAGGTGGGCGTTCTCGCCGGCTGGGACGAGTTCGAGGTCCCCGGCGACGCGCTGGGCCTCCGCCGGGACGCTCACCGGGAGTAGACCGGGCTGAGCGTGGCGCGGGCCAGGACGTGACCGAGGGACATGAAGGCCGCGACGGTCGGCGTCGCACCCTCTGGGAGGCCGAGGCTCTCGACGTCGAGAGCGTGCACGGCGAAGACGTAGCGGTGCGGGTGGTCACCGGGCGGGGGAGCGGCGCCGGTGAAGTCGGCGGTGCCCATGTCGTTCTTGAGCATGGTCGCCCCCTGCGGAGCGGGCTGCGACCCCGCGCCGGTGGGCAGGCTCGTCACGGAAAATGGCACGTCGACGATCGTCCAGTGCCAGAAGCCGGCCGGGGTCGGGGCGTCCGGGTCGAAGCAGTTGACCAGGAAGCTCTTGGTGCCGTCCGGGAAACCGTCCCAGTCCAGCTGCGGCGAGACGTTGCCGCTGGCGTGCTGCTCGTCCAGCTGCGTGGCCGACGTGACGTCGGAGGAGTGCAGGGCGAAGCCCGGGACGGAGGGGAGCAGGGAGTACGGCTCCGGGGCGATCGGTCGTTCGAGGTTCATGGCTCGACTCTACGAGGCGAGCCGGTTTCGGCTCGTCGACTCCACGGTGCCGATGATCGACACCGTGGAGGCGATGATCCGTCGCGGGGTGGTGCTCAGGCCGAGCGCGGGTTCAAGGGCGCGTCCAGGGCCGCGTCCTCGGTGCCGTACTGCAGGGTCTGCAACGCCTTGTGCGACTTGGGGTTGACGACGATCGGGGCGAACAGGTTGATCGTCGCCTTCTCCATGCCCATCGACATGTTCACGATGGTGAGCACGGCGCCGTCGGCTTCGTCCTGGATGTCCAGGGCCGCGGCCGTCTCGTCGTTGATGACCGCGTCGTAGTCGGGGTAGAAGGGCGCCGGGTCGGCGAGGACCAGTCGGAGGCTGGGGTCCGACGTCGACTGCATGGTGTAGAACATGCCGTCGTCGTCGAGGGCGTCGAGCTCGAACGCGGTGTGCTCGTCGAAGCCCATGAGGGGTGCGACGAACTCGATCTTCGGCTTGGTGTCGGAAGCGATGCTCACAACGGATCCCTTCATCTGTCAGGTCCCCGGGTTCGGATCCCGGGCGTCGCCTGGTCGCCGCGAGGAGTTCTGGCGGCGTCTCGACCACTACCGACAGTAGCGGAGAAGTTGCAATCCGTCTCGGTATCCGTGGCGTCCCCGGAACGCACGAACGCCCCGCCGGAGAGCCGGCGGGGCGTTCGCGGGTTCTTGCTGGTCAGACGGCCAGGAGAGGCGCCCGCAGCGGCAGGTCCGTGCCCACGAGGACGGTCTGCGCGGCCTGCATCGTGCGGTGGTTGATCACGATGGGGGCGAGCAGGTTGACCGTCGCGCTGGCCGGGTCGTTCCCGACGTTCACCACGTTCAGGACGGCCGCCTCCGTGGCGTCCCGCAGATCGAGCTTCGCGACCGTGTCGTCGTCGATCTCCGGTGCGTAGCCGGGGAAGAACCGTCCCGGGACGACGACGACGAGACGGACGCCCGTGCCGTCGGCTGCACGCAGCGAGTACAACGTCCCTTCCTCGTCCAGCGGGACGAGGTGGAACGACGTGTGGTCGGCGAAACCCATGATGGGCGAGACGAACTCGATCGTGGGGGCGTGCACGGGCGCGTCGGTCATGAGGGTCACTCTAGGAACTCCGGGGACGAGGGGTGGGTTGAAACGTTCTCGCACTGCGGTTCGGAGCGTTCCGCGTCAGCGGAGGAAGTCCATCAGGCTGGTCTGGACCGTCTTGGCCGTCACCTGCAGCGCCGCCTGGTAGGCCACGTTCTGCTGGGTGAACTCGAGGTAGGCCTTGGCCGGGTCCACACCCTGGACGTCGTCCAGCTGGGCGGTCAGGTACTGCAGCTGTTCCGTGTTGACGTCCTCGGCGTGGTCCAGCTGGTTCGTCTTCGCGCCGATCGTGGCCATCGCGTTGGTGGCGAGGTTGATGCGCTTGTCGATGGTCGTCAGGTTGACCGCGCTGGTGTTGGAGTACGTGCCGTTCTGGATGTCGTCGGCCAGGGCGGTCAGTTCGTCGAACACCGAGGTCGGGGCCGCCGGGGGCGTCGCGGTCGATCCGCCCGTGCCGTAGACGGCCTTGCCGGAGATGTTGACCGTCATGGTCACGCCGGGAGAGATGGTGCGTGACACCACGCCGCCGTCGTCCTTGCCCACGTAGGTGGCGTCGAAGGCGACGGGACTGTCGGAGGTTCCCGCGAAGACCGCCCGCCCCTGGTACGGGGTGTTCGCGTCGCCGAGGATCGTGTCGCGGCCGGCGCGGATGGCGTTGGCCAGCGCGGCCCGCCCGGTGGCGTCGAGGGAGCCGTTGCCGGCCTGCACCATGCGACCGCGGATGTCCTGGAGTGCGTCGACGGTGCTGTCGAGCGCAGGCTCCATCGTCGTCATCCACCCGCGAGCCTCGTTCAGGCTGCGCCCGTTCTCGGTGTTGACCGCGATCTGGTCGTTCAGGCGCAGCGCGGCCGACGCGCGCACCGAGTCGTCGGAGCCCTTGGACAGGGACGTTCCGCTGGTGATCTGCTCCTGCAGCTTCGCCGTGCGGGCCTGCGTGTTCTGCAGGTTGACCAGGGCGTTGTTGGCGATGCTTCGCTGGGTCACGCGACCGAGCATGGTGGTTCTCCTGTCGTCAGTGGGGTCAGCGGACCATGTTGAGGAGGGCGTCGAGCGCCTCGTCCATGGTGGTGAGGACCTTGGCCGCCGCGGAGTACGCGTGCTGGTAGGCCACGAGGTTCGTCATCTCCTCGTCGAGGTTCACGCCGGAGACGCCCTCAGCGACCGCACTGGACTTCAGCGACACCTGCGAGGCGAGGTCGGCGCGGTTCGAGGCGGACTGGGTGGACGCGGCGAGGTTGGCCACGTTCGTCCGCCAGGTCGACTTGACGTCGGCGAACGCTCCGGAGACGGCCTTGGCGTAGACGCGGTCGGAGGACCCGTCGCCGGTGATCGCGGTGCTGTCACGGAGGGGGTTCGCCGTCGCGGCGAGCGTGATCTTCGAGGCGACGATCGGGGTCGTTCCGTCGCTGTTGGCGAAGAACGGCTGACCGTAGGCGGTGTTGACCTTTCCGGCCAGGCTCTGGGCGAAGGTGTCCAGGTTGGTCTTCTGATCGACCAGGGTCTTGTTGACGCCGTCGAGGGTTGCCTTGAGCGAACCGGTGACCGGGCCGGCGACCTGGCCGCCGATGGTGGCGACCAGGGGGTTGCCGATGATCGCCGCGCCGGGGTCGACGGTGACGGGCGGGGTCGCCCCGTTGGTGGCGTGGACCTCGAGGTCGTAGGAGAAGTCGCCGGTGACGATGGTGGCGTTGCCCACGAAGACGTCCACGGTGCCGTTGTCGCGGTTGACGACGCGGGAACCGGTGAGGTTCGAGAGCTGGCTCAGCAGCTGGTCGCGCTGGTCCATCAACTCGTTCGGCGAGGCCCCGTTCGCCACGGTCTCGCGGATGCCGGTGTTCAGCTTGGCGATGTTCTTGGCGACGGTGTTGGCCTGGCTGACCTGGGTCTGGGCCTGCAGGCCCAGCTGGTCGTACTGGCTCTCGAGCTGGCTGCTCATCCCCGCGACCTGCGTGACGACCGTCTGGCTGCGGGTGACGACCAGCGACTGGGCGGCGGCGAGTCCGTCGGTGCCGCTCTTGGAGGCGAGGTCGTTCCACGCCGAGGACAGGTCGGCCAGGTTCTTGCTCAGGCCGGAGGCACCGGTGTCACCGACGGCGTTCTCGACCCCGGACCAGATGGTGGCGGCCGTGGCCTGCTCCTGCGCGGCGGCGGAGTCCTGGCGGGCGGTGGCGGTGGCCAGGGCGTCGGAGACGCGGGTCAGCCCGGTGACGACGACGCCGTCACCCGGGACGAACTTCTGGCTGAACTGACCGGTCTGGTTCAGCACGCTGGCGGACTGCTCGACACGCTGGCGGGAGTACCCGTCGGTGTTGACGTTCGCGATGTTCTGACCGGTGGTCTCCATGCCCAGCTGGGCGGCGGAGAGCGCACGGCGCGCGGTGTTGATGCCGGAGAAGGTGCTCATCGTCAGGGTCCTCTCAGAGTGCTTCGTCGACGAAGTGGGCGCGGGATCCACCGGTCGACGTGACCGTGTTCTTGCCCTGCGCGGTGTAGGTGTCGAGGGGCTGGTCCAGCCCGAGGAGGGTCTCGCGCAGGGCGCGGGAGCCGGCGTTCAGCAGGTCGCGGTTGGCGTCGGCGAGGTCCTGGATCTCCGCGGTGAGCGTCAGGAACGCGTCGCGGTGACCTCGGAAGAGCTCGCCCCACGGGTCGGGTGCGGCGTCGGCGATGGAACCGAGGCTCGGGGCGGGCGCGAGACCCAGCTCCGCGGCGACATTGTCGACCTCGACGGCGCGCAGGAGCTCCGTGGAGCGGATCTGCTCCATGACGAACTCGACCTCGCGGGTGGCGTGCGCCAACCAGCGCGTCCGGCCGCTGGCCAGCACGAGCTGCTCCTCCTCCAGCTTGAACAGGAGCAGCTCCAGCAGCTCCCGCTCCTTCCAGAGGATGCCGGAGACCTCTGCCAGTCCCATGCGTGTCCTTCCCCGATGCCGTCGTCAAGTGGTGCTCGAGCCCTCCATCGGCTGCAGGTAGCACGACTTGAGGGTCGGGACGGGAGAACGGGACCGTGGCCTGGATACGATCGGCGCTGAGGAGGTGGTCACGTGCGGGTGTCGATCGGGACGTCGCTGCCGCTGCACCTGGAGGACCTGCCGCAGGACGAGGACGGGCCGCGCATCGAGCTCCTGGACGGGGGACTGCTCGTGACGCCCGTGGCCGGTCTCGGACACCAGTACGTGGTGGGCGAGCTGTACAGCTGTCTCAGCGTTGCCGCTCCGCCGGAGTGGTGCGCCCTTCCCGGCGCCAACGTCCTGCCGCGGGGTGCACAGGACCGCCTCCTCGTCCCCGACGTCCTCGTCGTCGACGGCGCCGTCCTGGTCGAGCCCAGTCCCTACCTCGATCCCTCCGACGTGCTGCTCGTCGTCGAGGTCGAGTCCCCCGCCACGAAGTCCACTGATCGCCTGCTCAAGCGGGAGCTCTACGCGCAGTGGCGCATCCCGCACTACTGGATCGTCGACGTCGGTGAGCGGCGGATCACGAAGCTGGCCCTCACTGCCGAGCACCGCTACGACGAGACCGTGGCGGAGGACTCGTGGCTAGCCGCCGTTGACACGACGTCGGTCTGGCCGGGTTGATCAGCCGGACTTGCGGATGAACTGGGCGTTCTTCGTCGGCTTCCGCAGGTAGTAGGGCCGGCCGTCCTCCCGGGCTGCGCGCATCTCCTGGTTCAGGACGCGGGCCTCTTCCTCCATGGCGCGGTTGACTGCGGCCTGGTCGATCCCGTGCTCCCGTTCGCCCGCGATGTGGTCGTTGCGGCCGATCTCGTGCTCGACCTCCAGGTAGTTCTTCGCGCACAGGGCGTAGAGCGCCGCGACGCGCTCACCGTTCACGTCGGCGTAGTGGTCCAGGTACGACGGGGTGAGCCGCCCCTTCTTGTACGCGAACTCCAGATCGCGCACGACCTGCCACAGCGGTTTCACCAATACCTCCAGCCCCACGAACCTCACGCGCCACACAGGGTGCGGCGCAACGCTCTTCTCAAGCTTCGACCGCTCCAACCCCTGCGCTGAACAGCGTTGCTCCGAACGTGGATGTTGTCACCCCGGCGCTCGGGTCGTGGACGGGCGGTGACGTCGGCGACCCGTTCGGCGCAGCGTTCGGGAGGGAGCTGTCACCCGGTCGGCGCTCAAGTCCGTGGGGGGTGTGTGCCGAGAAGGGGTGTGTGACCGCAGACACCGCCTTCGCCACCCGGGAGCTCCCCATGGTCGAGCTTTCTGCCGCCGAGCGCCACGCGCTCGTGGAGAAGAACCTGCCGCTCGTCGGCTACATCACCTCTGAGTTCATCGGTCGTCTGCCGTCGCACGTGAGTCGGGACGACCTCACGTCGGCCGGGCTGATGGCGCTGTTCCAGGCGTCGAAGGCCTACGACCCGAACACGGGGGTCCCCTTCAACCGCTACGCGAACACCCGCATCCGCGGCGCGATCCTCGATGACCTCCGCGGGGCCGATTGGGCCTCCCGCGGCGTTCGTAGCCGGCAGCGCAAGCTGAGTCAGACCGAGGACAAGCTGACGACGGAGCTGGGTCGCACCCCGAAGAACGCCGAGCTCGCCGCCTCCCTCGGGGTCTCCGAGAAGGAGCTCGCGGAGACCCGCGACGAGGCGCAGCGCTCGATGGTGCTGTCGATGCAGGGCTTCACTGCCGACGGCGCCTCGCTCGACGACCACCTCCCCACCCACACGCCCGGCCCGGAGCAGGAGCTGCTGCACCGCGAGCGCCTCGGTTACCTGCGCTCGGCGATCCTCGTCCTGCCCGAGCGCCTCAAGCACGTCATCGAGGGCTACTTCATCCAGGAGCGGCCGATGGCCGAGCTGGCCGAAGAGCTCGAGGTGTCGGAGTCGCGCATCTCGCAGATGCGGGCCGAGGCCCTCGTGCTGCTGCGGGACGGGATGAACACCCACCTCTCGCCCGAGATGGTTGCCAAGGTCGGCGGGTCCGGTGCTTCGGTGAAGCGCAAGGAGTCCTACTACGCGGCCGTCGGAGCGCAGAGCGACTTCCGTTCGCGACTGGCTCTGAGCAGCTTCGGGTCGTACGCAGCGCCGGTGGCTCGCACCGCCTAACCGCGCCCGGTACCGGATGGCGCGTGGGTACGGGCGCGCTCCGTCCGCCGACGCCGCGGCGCCCGCGGCCCGGCAGGGAACGGGCTCGCCGAGCTCTGACCCCACGTCGCAGAGTGGCGACGTGGAGAGACGAGCAAGGGCGAGTCCCGGATCGACACTCTGGCTCGACTAGCGCGACACGCGTCGGGTGATCTCACGTCGCCCCCCGCCCTACGGTGGGCTCGGTGGCGCACGATCTCGGCCGCCCCGCAGCGTAGAACTGCGTCCGGGTCGGGCGTGGTACGGGGCGAACTGCCGGTCTGCTGCGTCACGGGTTCGGTGTGCACCGCGCATCGTTCCTGGAGGTGCCGACGTCCAGCCCGAGGAAGATGCCCATGCCCACCGGTTCGCCCTTCATCAGCGGGTGCTACATCGTCAAGGACGAAGCGGAGATGCTTCCCGCGTCCCTGGCCGCCATCGGGCCGTTCGTCGACGAGGTGGTCGTCTACGACACCGGGAGCACCGACGGCACGCGGGAGCTCGCGTCCGAGCTGGGTGCTCGAGTCGTCGAGGGGTACTGGGACGACGACTTCGGCGCAGCTCGCAACCGCGCCCTGGAGCACTGCCGCGGCGAGTGGGTGATGGTCGTCGACGCTGACGAGATCGTCCAGGGCGACGCGCGACGGTGGCGGCGGGAGGTGCGCCTCGCCACGTGCGACGCCTTCTCGGTCGAGATCCGCTCGGGCAGTTGGGGCGCCGTGGGGCGATCAGCCGCGTTTCGGGCGACCAGGGCTTTCCGGCGCTCCCTCGGCCGTTACGAGGGTGCGCTGCACGAGCAGGTCGTGGGCCGCTGGGGGGACATCGACCGCGCCCGGACCGATGCTGTCGTCCTGGAGCACCACGGGTACAGCCCGACACGGATCGTCGAGCGCAACAAAGGTGCACGGAACCTGGCCATCGCCTCGGCTGCGCTCGAGAAGGCCCGACGGGACGGGGTGCAGGAGCTCGACTCCCACTACGTGGACGTCGGGCGCTCCGCGCTCGGGGCAGGTGACCACCGGAAGGCGCTGGACGTCTTCGCCCAGATCGACCGCGACACCGTGGACAGGGCGCTCGCCTTCCAGGCGGCCCATCCGGCGGTGTTCTGTGCGATCAGGATCGGTGATCTGGACGTCGGACACGAGTGGCTGGCGTTCCTCCGCACGGCGGGGGAGGGGGAGCAGATCTGCCGGACCATCGAGGGACGACTCCTGATGGCCGCCGGTGACTACGACCGGGCGGCATCCCTGCTCGAGACCATCACCGACGACGTCAACTTCGAGGGCATCGCGGTCAGCCGATCCGGTGCGGTCGACGACCTGGTCCAGTGCCTGTGGGCTCAGGAGAAGTTCCAGGACGCCCTGGATGTCCTGATCCCGCACGTCGCCGGCGGACAGTCCACCCTGGAGGCGGGTTTCGTCGTCGCGGTGGCCCACTCGGTGCCCGGTGGGCTCGACCTGCTGGCGCGCGCCGTACCAGAGGACCTGGTGAAGAGCTTCGTCGGTCAGATCGCCGCGGAGTACTCCCTCCTCGGTGAGGCGTTCCTCGACGCGATGTGGTGCGCAGAGCGCAACCCGACCCTCGTCCTCGCCGCGATCAGCCGCTACGGGGCCGGCCTTCCCGTCGAGCGGGCGGTGACCTGGTCGGTCCGGTTGCGCGAGAGCGGTCTCGCCGAGCACTGTCCTCTCCGGCTGATCTTCGCGGACGACGAGCGACCGTTGACCGACCGGGTGGTGAGCGGCGCGGTGCTGTTCGAGCTCGGTGATCGGGACTGCCTCACGGAGTTGAGCGACCTGGTGGCCGCGGTCCCGGACGACGTGTCCGCTCCGCTCCTGGACGTGCTGCATTCAGTGGCTCCCCAGTTCGCCTCGATGGTCTCTGCCGACGCCTGACCTCATTCGCCCGGTCCGTCGCTGGTCGGGACACGAGTTGGGTCGTCGCCAGGACGTCTCGCAACTCTCCGTGTTTGAATGGTGACGCAGGTGATGTCCTGGTCTCGATCGAGGCTGCGGTCATCGTCGGTACGGGAATCCACGGCTCGGTGTGACTGGAGGGACTCCAGGGGGTCGAGGTGCTGATGCGGCTGAAGCGTCACCCGTTTGCCACGAGAACACCTGCTCAGGTCCGGCGCCTGCCGGCCGATGAATGAAGTGTCAGGCCACGGAAGGCAGACACGGAACAACATCCGACCCCACATCACGGAGGAATCGTCACCATGGGTCTTCGCGTCAACAACAACATTGCGGCTCTCAACTCGTACAACAGCCTGCAGAAGTCGGACAAGGCCATGGGCGCCTCGCTGTCCAAGCTGTCCTCCGGTTACCGCATCAACAAGGCTGCGGACGACGCGGCCGGCCTGGTCGTCTCCGAGGGCCTGCGCTCGCAGATCGGCGGCCTGACCCAGGCCTCTCGCAACGCCCAGGACGGCGTCAACGTCGCCCAGACCGTGGACGGCGCCCTCGGCACCCAGACCAGCATCCTGCAGCGCATGCGTGACCTCGCCGTGCAGGCCTCCAACTCCGGCTCGCAGGACGCCACCGCGACGGCCGCCGCGAACTCCGAGTTCCAGCAGCTCAGCAACGAGCTCACCCGCATTTCCAGCACCACCTCCTTCGGCAGCCAGCAGCTCCTGAGCGGCAACTACAACGGCACCTTCCAGATCGGCGCCAACGCCACCACCAACGACAAGCTCAACGTCGACCTGACGGCGAACATCTTCGGTACGCCCGTCCCCTCCACGTCCGGTTCCGCGCAGACCTTTGTCGCCACCTCGACCAGCGCAACCGGCTACGCGTACAACAGCGGTGACAGGATCAGCATTTCCGACGGCACCAACAGTGTCGTGCTGACGCTCACCGCGACGACGGCCTCTGCCACGGACTTGAAGAACGCCCTGACCACCGCGGCTTCTGCCGCGGGTGTGTCGGGGAAGTTCAACTTCGGCACCACCACTGCCGGTGCGCTGACGGTGACTTCGGGGACTGTCGGTGCCCGTGGAAACACCACCATCAACACTGTGACGGCGGCCGGCGCTACCGGTACCATCGCGGGGGGCAAGTCGGTGGCGACCACTGCTACCGCTATCGGCGCTAGCTACGGCACCGCTGCCAGCTTCTCCGTGCAGGTGGGCACCGCAAACGCGATCACGGTCAACTTGACCCGGACCACTGGCACCGCAGCTGACACGCTGAACGATATCAACAGCGCGCTCAGCGGGTCCGGGGCGACGGCGAGCCTCAGCGGCGGCACCACCGGTACCCTCATCATCACGTCCAACAGCCCGCTTGTTGTCACCGACGGCACCGCTACTCCGCTGGGTGCCATCGTGACGTCAGGCGCAGCCGGTGTGGACCCCGTCCTGGCCTCGCCCTCCGGCTTCTCCGCCACGGGCCTGCGTCTCGACACGGTCAGCCTCACCGCCGACCCGAACGCGGCGATCAAGGCGGTGGACAACGCGCTCAAGGGCGTCAACTCCGCCCGCGCCACCGTCGGTGCCGTCCAGAACCGCTTCGAGAACGCCATCAGCAACCTCGCCGTCTCGATCGAGAACGTGACCGCGTCGGAGTCGGCCATCCGTGACACCGACATGGCCGCTGAGATGACGAAGTTCACCAAGAACCAGATCCTCACCCAGGCCGGCACGAGCATGCTCGCGCAGGCCAACTCCTCCACGCAGAACATCCTCACCCTGCTGCGCGGCTGATCAACTCACCACCGAGGCGGCTGACGTTCCCTAGCTGACCTCATCGGGCGGAGGGCACCTCTTTCGCGGTGCCCTCCGCCTGACCCGTTTCCACTGGAGATCAACGAACGAGGAAGGGGCCGCCATGTCCGTTTCATCCTCGGCCGTCGACGGACTCGTCAGCGGCCTCGACACCACCAGCATCATCGCCAAGCTCATGGCCGTCGACGCGGCGCCGCAGACCGCGCTGAAGAAGGTCGTCACCACCGACAACGCCAAGGTGTCGGCGTACCAGATGATCAACGCCAAGATCGTCGGGTTGCAGGGCGCGGCCGACGCGCTGCAGTCCGCGGGCACCTGGTCGTCCACCCAGGCCACGTCCAGCGACGCGTCCATCAGCGTCACTGCCGGCCCGACCGCCACGCCCGGCTCCTTGAGCGTGACGGTCAACGCCCTCGCCACCGGGAAGACGGTGGTCAGTGGCTCCGACATCACTGTCAACAGCGACGGTGTCGTCATTGGCAGCGGCGGCACCCGGGACGACAGCCAGATTCCGGTACCCATCGACATCGTCCGCAGTGACGGGTCGTACGTGACCATCCAGCCGGCCTCGGGCAAGTTGAGCGAGGTCGTCGACGCGATCAACAAGGCGGGTACCCTCGGCGTCAGCGCCGTGGCCATCCGCGTCGGTGAGAACAAGTTCCGTCTGCAGATCACCTCGACGACAACCGGACTCACCGCCGGTGACTTCAAGATCGTCGCGCACACCACCGGAGCCAATCCCGACACCGGAGCTACCGTGCCGGTCAGCGACCCAAGTGGGTCCAAGGGGTATCCGTTCGGTAGTACCAAGACCTACTCGACAGCGGCCCCCGCTGGCGCGTTCACTACCGCCACATCCCCCGTCGACGCGAAGATCACGATGGGTCCCGGGGCAGGATTCTCCTTGACGTCGTCGTCGAACACCTTCGCCGACGTCATGTCCGGTGTATCGTTGACGGTCTCACAGGTGACGCCCAATGGTGGTGCCCCGGCGACGGTGTCCGTGTCCAGCAACCCCGGGGCCATCGCCACGGCCGTGCAGGGTCTGGTCGACGCGGCCAACGCTGCGCTGAGCGCGCTCGCCAGTCAGTCCAAGGCGGGCGTCGTCGGTGCCGACGGCAACATCAGCGGTGCCGGCCTCCTGCGCGGCGACAGTGCACTGAAGAACCTCCGGTCCCAGATCATCTCGGCGGTCACGACCGGCCTCGGGGCCGGCAGTGTCTCCGCAGCGAGCCTGGGGGTCCAGAGCACCCGGGACGGGAACCTCACGTTCGACAAGGCGAAGTTCCTCACGACCTACGCGAGCAACCCCGCCACGACCGAGCAGCTCGTGTCCTCGGTGGCGGCGGGCACGGCGGTCAAGAACCCCGACGGAACCACCACCAGCGCCTCGGACGGCTTGGTGGAACGACTGCGCCGGGTCACGGTGCAGGCCATCGGAGACGTCAAGGCGTCCCCGACGACGGCCAGCGGAATCCTCACCTCGGCGATCACCGGCCAGAACAAGGCCATCACCGAACTGACCAGCCGCATCGCCGACTGGGACACCCGCCTGGCCCAGAAGCAGCAGCGGTACACGAAGTACTACGCCAGTCTCGAGGTCGCGCTCGGGACGCTGAAGAACCAGTCCACCTGGTTGTCCGGCCAACTGGCGGGTCTCAACAGCAGCAGCAGCTGACGTCCGATGCGAAGGCCGGTTCCCACGGGGACCGGCCTTCGTGCTGTCGGTAGCGCGAAACAGCCTCCCTCGATGGCTGGTCTGAGCCGTGTTGTCGCCGATGGATGAGCACACCGACGAACCGTGGAGGACCTCCCGCATGACTTCGATGACGTACGGCCGGCGCGCAGGCGCGAACCGCTTCATGGGCGACGGGCTCGAGACGGCCAACCCCACCACCCTGCTCGTGATGATGTACGAGCGACTGCACCTGGACCTCCAGCGCGCCGAACAGGCCCAGGAGGCCGGAGATCGCGACACCGCGCACACCAACCTCGTTCACGCTCAGGCCATCGTGCAGGAGCTGCAGGTCAACCTGAACCTCGAGGTCTGGGACGGCGCGAAGAACCTCAGCGCGCTCTACACGTGGCTGCTCAAAGAACTCGTCACCGCCAACGTCTCCAGCGACGTCGCCCGGACCAGGGCGTGCCGCGTGGACATCGTCGAGCCCCTGGTCGAGGCCTGGCAGCAGGCGGCGGCCGAGGGAACCGGAGCTCCGACGCAATCCTCCGGCGACGGCCTCGCGTGACCTCCGTCCAGCACCTGGCGGAAGAACCGGTGATGGCGACCGCACCCGTCCCCGAGGCGAGCCGTGAGGCATCGTGGCGGGACGCCTGGGTCGGTGCCCTCGACGCCGTCGAACTCGACGTGGACGCCACGGAGCGCCTCATCGAGAAGCTGAACCACGACGACGCCGAGATCGACGACCTACCGTTGCGGGGACGGGACTGGGTCGTTCCCCGTCTTCCGGTTCCGTTGCCCGCGGAGTTGGCCGACCGGGCGCGCCTGCTGGCCCAGCGCCAGCTGGACGTCAGCGAACGCCTGGCCCACGCCCTGGTCCAGACCCGGGCGCAGCTCCGGGCGATGACTAAGCTGGACCGCCCGGAGCCGCCGCCCGTCTTCGTCGACCAGGCCATGTGAGCGGCGCCCCCATCGGCCCCACGACCTCCTGCGGGGGACTCCCGACGTGACCCCGCCGCGTGCTCTCTGCGCCGAGGCAGAGACGAACGACGAGCACATGGCCGTGAACTCGCGCACGGCAACGGCGCCCGCCGAGAACTCGACGACGTGCGCCCCACGGGTGAACGCAACGGCTGCGTGACCGCGGCGATCTCGCCGAGCTCAGCGCCGACCGTGAACGCGCCTACGAGGACCCCCCACGCTCCCTGCTGAACCTCGGCCGTGCGTGACTTTCAGCGGGCGTTGGTGGGCCGAGACGACCGACCGAACGGCTCAGGTCGTGTCGAGGTCAGGCCAGGCGTGGATCGTCCTGCTGCTGTCTGCAGGCCCTCAGAATCGCGCAGACGGTATCGGTGCGTGAGGCACTCGTGGAGCTCCACGGTCTGCACGTCGTGGTGGACACCGTCGGCCGGCACCACGACGGCGCCTCCCTGCAGCATCTCCGGAAAACTTTGCCGACTGATGGACCAGGGACCTGACGGTTCCGTTCAGACCACCTGATCGCGCAACCCTTCTGGCCCATCGACCACAGTCAACCCTCAGCCGATCTTCTCCTCGACGAACGTACGAGGCGATGACGACCGAGGTGGACGAGATGGCACGACGACGTTGGATCCCGGCCGTCGCCGGGACGGCTGCCCTGGCCGTAGGGGCCAGTGCGCTGGCGTTCTTCACCGGCGCGTCGGTGGCCGTCGCGAACGACTTCGGCCCCGGTGACGGCTTGCAGCGGTACGTGGTGCGCGCCTCGGCGCCCGCCGCCGGGGTGACGGGGTTCCCCGCGGTGGACCCGCAGTTGCTCGCCGCGGCGACGGCAGAGCTGGGCCAGATTGGCCACCTCGACCTCGTCGGCGGCCGCACCTGGTACGTCACACCGTTGTCCTCCCGTGTCGTCTCCCGCCCGGGCGCCCCCGTCCTGGACGCCGTCCCCGGTGAGGTCGACCGGGAACTGCTGGCCGCACTGGACGGGTCGCCCGGGGTCCGCTCGGCCCAGCTGCTTCCCGACGGGACGGCGCTGGTGGCCACCAGCGGTTCCGAGCAGGCCCTGCGCCAGGTTCCGGGCGTCACGGACGTCCAGGAGTCGGCCACCGGAACCGTCGCGGCGCAGACGCCGAGCGACCCGTACTTCAGCTCGTACGGCTGGAACGTGGAGAATACCGGCAGCAACAGCTCCGGGGTCACCGCGGTCGCCGGGGTGGACACCGACGCCCCGGAGGGCTGGGACTCCACGACCGGGGCGGGCACCGTCATCGCGGTCGTCGACACCGGCTACGACTCCGACCACCCCGACCTCTCCGATGCCCTGTGGACGAACCCGAGCTGCGGCAGCGACACCGACGGCGACGGGATCACCGGCGACTGCCACGGGTGGAACTTCGCCACCGACTCCAGCGACATCGACAACGGCCCCGGTGGAGCCCACGGCACGAACGTCGCCGGTGCGGCCGCCGCCCGCCGCGACAACGGCCAGGGGAACGCCGGCATCGCCCCCGACGCCAAGATCATGCCCTTGGTCGTCGGCACCGGTAAGACCGTGGACATCAACCTCGGTGCCAAGGCCATCCGCTACGCCGCCGACCACGGCGCGGACGTCATCAACGCTTCGTGGGGCGGTCAGCCCACCGGGTCCGACCTGGCGACCCTGCGATCCGCGGTCCAGTACGCCGGCAGCAAGGGTGTCCTCGTCGTCGTGGCGGCCGGCAACGACAACCTCGACCGTGACACGTCGCTCTACTACCCCGCCAGCCTCACGGAGGAGAACGTCGTCACCGTCGGGTCGCTCGCCGCGAGCGGTGCGAAGGCGCCGACGTCGGCCTACGGCCACACCTCCGTCGACGTCTTCGCCCCGGGCGACCGGATCGTCGTCCCGTGGAACGACGGGAACTACATGTTCGTCAGCGGTACGTCGTTGGCCTCGCCCCAGGTGGCGGCCGGAGTCGCCCTCTACCGCTCGGTCCGGCCCCGCACCGGGGACCCGGTGGCGGACATGCGGTCCCTGCGCGCCGCGCTCCTCGCCGACGTCACCCCGCAGTCGAACCTGCAGAGCATCTCGGTCAGCGGCGGACGCATGTCGCTGGCCCACCTGGCGGCCGACGCCACCGTCCACTACGGGTTCGCCGGCGCGGGCACCGTCGTCGGCGCCCAGCAGCATCCGGTTGTCACCGTCCAGGGCGGCAGCGTCGCGGGCCACTACTCCCTGCAGGTGGGGATCCTGGCCCGCGAGGACGGCGAGCTGTGGGGGGTGACCGGCGTGCCGGTGACCGTCGACCAGTCGCCGTACACGACCGACTCCCGTGGGGAGTTCACCGTCGACCTGGGAAGTAGTGCCGCCGTGAACTCCTCGTTCACGGTGGACACCGAGCTGCCCAACGGTGAGTACGTCGTCACTGCGCAGCTCGTGCGGGACGGGAACGCGCTGACCCGCCCCTGGGCTGCGCCACTCATCGTCTCGGACACCCCGGCCGCCACCCCCACGGTCTCGCCCACGACCGCCCCCTCCACCGTTCCGTCCGCCTCGCCCTCCACCAGCGCGGCGCCGTCCGCGCCGTCCGCGTCGAGCTCCACGAGCAGCGCGACGACGAGTCCGGCTCCGAGCACCCCTAGCGCCAGCTCGACGCCCGGGAGCACCGTGACGAGCACTTCAGCGCCGAGCGCCCCCGAGATCGCTCCCTCCCAGGAACCGACCGGAGCGGTGACGACGTCCCCGGAGCCGACCACTGCGCCGACCAGTGCGCCGACCACCGCACCGACCAGTGCGCCGAGCGTGAGTCCGTCGAGCACCACCGAGGCGGCGAACCCGTCGACCACCTCGCCCGCGCCGTCGGTCTCGTCGCCGACCACCACATCCCCGACCACGACAGCCCCGACCGCCGGTGCGCCGACCCCGGCCCCCTCGGCGAGTTCCACGCCGACCACGACGACGTTCCCCGGCACGGGCCGGTTCGTCGTGACCTCCCTCTCGCCGGCCACGGTCTCCACCGCCGGCGGCACGATGGTCACGATCCAGGGAACCGACCTCGACCAGGTCGGCGCGGTTCGCATCGGGGACGCGGTGACGGCGGAGATCGTCAACGCCTACCCCACGCAGCTCCAGGTGCGGGTTCCGGCCCGCATCGCCGGCCGCTACGACGTCACGCTGTTCCAGCGCGGCAGTGCCGACCTGAACAACGCGAGCGTCCTGCCGCAGGCGCTCACCTACGTCGACGCCGACGGGAACGCGCCGACCACGGCGCCGACCTCGGCCCCTGCCTCGCCCAGCCCGTCGTCGAGCGCCACCAGCAGCACCCCGGTACCGAGTGCGAGCAGCTCGTCCCCGACCACGCCCGGCAGTTCCCCGTCGGCGACGTCGAGCCCAACCCCCTCGGCCACCCGCACGCGCGGCACTCTGACGCTGGTGCGCCGCACCGACCTCGGGAACCCCGCACGGGTGTTCGCGACGGGTGCGTGCGAGACGAGTTGCGCGGGCGCGATGCTCTGACGCCGAGCAACCGTCGGGTGTCGATGATCGCGGCAACGGGTGCGTTGGCTCGGTTTCGTCCGACTCTTCACGGTCTTGGTGCTCGTCGCCCTACCACTGGCGACATGGTGCGCGTCAACTTCGGCACACCCGCGGTCGGCCACCGTCCACGCGGAGGGCGCGAGCGGACCGGTTCGTCGAGAACCTCGCAGTACGGCGATGACGGGTCGGCACGCGTTCCCGCGGTACCGACGCCGTGAAGAACCTCGACGAACAGGACGGCCCGGTTCCTGCGCGCTACGGTTGCACGGTGCTAGGGGGCGAGGATGTTCCACGACTGACTGCCTGTCTCATCGTCCGAGATGAGGAGCCGAGGATCAGAGGAACACTCGCGAGCCTGGACGGACTCGATGACGAAGTGATCGTTCACGACACCGGTTCCTTGGATCGCACCGTGGCGTTCGCCCTCGAGGCGGGCGCCGTGGTGGTCGAAGGGTCGTGAGCGGACGACTTCGCCGCAGCACGCAACGTCGCCCTCGAACACGCGTCCGGGGAGTGGATCCTCAGCGTCGACGCCGACGAAACGGTCCGGGCGGACCCCGCAGAGCTGAGGTCCTGGTTGGCTGGGGTGTCCGGCCAGAGACTTCTCGTCCTGGTGCGCAACCCCGCCGTCGACGCGGCCGGTCGCTACGAGTACACGACGGTGAAGCTCTTCCGACGTGAAGGTGCGCGCTGGGTCGGCCGGGTGCATGAGCGCTTGGAACACGGGTAAGAGTCCGCCGGGCGTCTCCGGCTGGTGCCGCCGGAACTCCTCACGATCGACCACTCCGGGTACGCCGACGTCGGCGCGCAGCAGCGCAGGGGCGAGCGGAACGGCCGGCTCGCGCACCTCGAGTTGAAGGACGTCATCCTCACCCCCGGCGTGCAACCGCACGAGGTCGCCCTCGCCGCCCTCAACGTCGGCCGTTCGGCCATCGGTGCCGGGAACGCGCAGCACGCCGTCGACGCCTTCCAGTCCGTCCGCGAACTCGTCGACTCCGGTCCGCTGTGGACCGAGGCGACGGACTACCTGGCGCGCGTCCTGCTGGGTGGGGGCGAGGCGCAGTTGGGGCTCGTCCTGGCCGATCAACTGCAGAACAGCGGTGTCCGCGCGGACTACTGCCGTTGGTTGCGGGCACAAGGCCTCGCGCAGACCGGTCGCCCAGCGGAAGCGTTGACCGAACTCGCCGGGATCGAGGAGATCGTCGACACCGCCGGCCGTCGCCACGACCCCGCTGCCCTGAAGACGCTGCGGGCGCTGTGCGGGGAACTACTAGCTGCTGGCTGACAACGCGGCGGGCCGGGCGAGGTGGTAACCCTGCCCCAACTGCACGCCCAACTCCCGCAGCACGCTGAGCTCCTCGGCCGTCTCGATCCCCTCGGCGATGATCAGCGCGTCCGTCGCACTCGCGAACGTCACCAGCCCCGCGGCCAACGCTCGCCGCGAGGTGTCGGTGTCGATGTCGCGGACGAGGGAGATGTCGAGCTTGATGAAGTCCGGCAGGATCGCGAGGACGTGGGAGAGCGAGGCGTAGCCGGCGCCGGTGTCGTCGACGGCGATGCGCAACCCTCGGCGGCGCAGCGGCTCCAGGGTCGAGAGCAGGGACGCGTAGTCGGCGACGGCGGAGTGCTCGGTGATCTCCAGCACGATCCGGTCCAGCGGCAGCCGCTCGAGGCGGCGCAGGAGGCCGGGGGTGGTGATGGTCGCGGGGGAGAGGTTCAGCGCCAGGAACCCGGGCAGCACCGGGAGCCCGTGCAGGGCGTTGTCGAGGGCGCTGAGTTCGAGTTCCTCCCCGCAGCCGACCTCGGTCGCGTCCGCGAACCAGCGGTCGGGGGTCGGGGTTCCGTGGGGGAAGCGGCTGAGGGCCTCCACGCCGACGGCTTCGCCCGTGGCGAGGTCGACGACGGGCTGGTAGACGACGACGGGTCCGCCGGCGGCGTCGAGGTCGTCGAGGCGAGCGAGCTTGCCGCGTCGCGCCCGGCGGGAGCGGTCCTCCTCCTCGACGAGTTCCATCACCGCGCCGGTGACGGCCCGCAGGATCTCGGCGTCACGGGGTCGCAGGCTGTGGTCCGGGGCCCGGGAGACGGTGCACAGCGTCCCGTAGAGGGAACCGTCACGGCGGTGCAGCGGGATGCCGACGTAGGAACCCTCGCGGAGCAGGTGGTCGCGGTGGGCCTCGAACTCCGGTGCGGAGGTGTCGGTGGCCACCAGCGCGGCGTCGTCGGAGAGGACGCGGTCGCACAGCGATCGCCGTCCCGTGACGTCGGTGCCCGGGGTCAGCGAGGTCGGGAAGGGGGAGACCGCGTTGCGGATGTAGCGCCGGTCCCCTTCGAGGGTGGAGATGAACGCGAACTCGGCCCCGATCTGGCGTCGGGCGAGGTCGAGCAGCGCGTCGAGGGTGCTGTCGCTGCCGGACGTCGTCCGCGCGGGCGGGGGCGGCGTGGAAGTGACGCGGGAGGCGGTGTCCGCGGCGATGGCGTCCTCGGCCCGCGCCCACGTCGCGAGCAGCCCCTGGGCGCGGTCGCGCGTCGCGGCACCGATGCGAACGGAGACGCCGTCGGCCGCCAGGGCCGTGCGGATGCGCTCGACGAAGGCGCGCGAGCCCTCCAGCCCGGACCCGGGCAGCAGGACGCCGAACCGGTCCCCGGCGATGCGGGCGAGCAGGTCACCGCTGCGCAACCGGGCGCCGACGGTGGACGCCGTGCGGTGCAGCAGCCCGTCCCCGGCGGTGAAACCGAGGCGACGGTTGACGTCGACGAGGTCGGGCAGCTCGATGAGCACGAGGGACACCGGCGCCGCGTGCCGCGCGGCCCGGGCCTCCTCGGCGATCAGGGCGGTCTGCCACGTCTCGGGCGGCGCGACGCCGGTGACCTCGTCGGCGTGCTCGGACTGCGCGCTGCGCTCGGCCGCGCGGGAACGTTCCGTGAGTTCCAGTTCCGCCGCCAGCAGCGCGCCCAGGAGGTCTCCCTGCAGTCGGACGCTGGGGACGAGGTCGTGCAGGTGGGCCCCGTTGCCGCCGCCGACCCCGCAGAGCGTGGCGAGGACCGTGCCGTCGGGCCCGGTCAGCGGGACGGTGATGAGGGAGACCGCACCGAGCTCCCGGCCGACGGCGCGGGGAGCCAGCGAGACGGGCACGCTGCTCAGCCCGGCGAGGACGGGGTCGACGCCGTCCTCGACGACCCGGCGGCAGTGGGTGTCGGCCCAGGACAGGGCGTCGCCGGGGGTGAGGCCGAAGAGCGGGTCGGTGACCGCGAGGATGACCTGGTCGGGGCCTTCGGTGCGTCCGATCCACCAGCTAGGGAGGCCGACGCGCTGGGCGAGGTCGGCGAGGGTCCGGTTCGCGACGCCGAGGAAGTCGACGGCGGGGGCGGCGGGAACGGCGGACACCCGGGGGTGATCGGCTGTTCGGGGCCCGTGCTTGAGCCGTGGTCACCTCGCGGGTGAACCGTTCGAATGTCAACGCTGTGTAAACAGGTTGTGACGTGCGAAACGTTTGGGGGGTTCCTGCCGATGCTCGTACGAGGGTGAGGACAGGCGCCCGGGCAGGACGACGCAGACGACCGACGGAGACGATCATGGCCAGCACCTCTCGCACCACCCTCGCGGCGTGCCTCGTGCTGCAGGGCACCACCGACACGGCGACCCTCGCGCCGGCGCTGGAGCACGACCTGCGGGGTCTCGTGAGCGTCGCCGACGAGGTCGTCGTCTACGACACCGCCGACCACCTCGCCCCGGGGAGCGCGGCCTTCGACGCGACGCTGCACCCCGCGGTGACGGTCGTCTCCGGCTTCTGGGCCGACGACCGCGAGAAGGCCCAGCAGGCGGCGCTCGCGCACGTCGGGGCCGACTGGGCGCTCTGCGTCCTCGCCGGTGAGCGGGTCACGTCCTCGCCCGAGGCGTTGCGCGCGCTGCTGCACGCGGCGACCGACGTCCCCGCGATGTCGGTGCGCGTCGACGACGTCGTGCGGGGGACGCACCGCTCGGCCCGGCTGCTGCACAAGGCCCTGGCGGGCGCCTCGTTCTGCGGTGAGCTGGCCGAGGTGCCGAGCTCGCTGCTGACGGTGTCCCAGCCGGTGGCGACGACGGCGAACGTGCCGCGTCAGCGCGGGGTCTTCGACCGGGTCTGATCTTCGGGGGAGTGCGTGGCGGGGTCGGGTGTGGTGCGCGGCCCCGCCGACGCGTTCCGGGGTTAGGTTGAGCCGAGACCCGGAGGAGGTGTTCCGCACGACCGAGCAGGTGGCCGAGCTGCGGTTCAGCGTGGGGCAGGTCCTCACCTGGGAGGAGTACGCAGCCCTCCCGGAGGACCCACGTACCGAGTACGTCGACGGTCACCTCGTCGTGAGTCCCGGCCCGACGAAGCAGCACCAGAAGGCGTCGCAACGTCTCGTCGCGGCGTTCGAAGCGGTTCTGCCCGTGACGCACGACACGGTCTTCGCGTGGGCCTGGAAGCCGGGTCGTGACGAGTTCGTCCCCGACGTCATCGTGTTCGATCGCGCGGCGGCAGAGGCTGGATCCGAGGAACGCTTCACCGGAACACCGGCCCTGGTCGTCGAGATCCTCTCCTCCAACCGCAGCGACGACCTGCTGAAGAAGATGGCCAAGTACGCCGCGGCGGGGCTCCCGCGCTACTGGATCCTCGACCCTCTCGTCGAGACCCTCACGACGTACGCGTCGCTCGACGGGTTGTTCGTGCCGACCGCGGTCCACGGCCGGGACGAGACGCCCCAGCTGGATCTCGGGATCGCGACGGTCCGGCTGAACGTCGCCGAGCTGCTGGGCTGACCTCAGTCGCCCGAGATCGAGAAGTGCTGGTAGTCCTTCAGGGAGTTCCAGTCCCCGCCCCAGGAGAACCCCCGGTCGGCGAAGGCCCGCACGACGGCGTCCCCCGCGACGACCACGCCGGGCGCGGGCTTCCGCTCGACGAAGGCCCGGCCCGCCTCGGGCAGGACGGTGGAACCCTTCACGTAGGGGTTCTCGACCGGGTTCAGGTCGATCGCGGTGCCGTAGGAGTGCTCGGAGAACCCCGTCCCGCCGGTCGTGGCCCGGCAGTTGAAGGCTGAGGTGTTGTCGGCGGCCATCGAGGCGTCGTCGGAACCGCCGAACGCCTCCACGGGTTCCATCCGGGCGACGGGGTAGCGCATCGCGTAGAGGGAGCCGAAGACGTCGGCGGTCGCCTGGGCCACGTCGGCGGCCACGACGATGCGTCCCGTCCCGGGCTTCCCGTCGAAGCCGATCACCGTCACCGTCACCACACGCAGGTCTGCCGGGGCGACCGGACACCCGGCCCGCCACGAGGCGGAGAGGTCACCGACGGGGGAGATCACGGCGGTGTAGGCCGGCAGCATCGGTGAGCTCGTCACCCGGGTCCCCCGGGTCACGAGGGCGCTCGACGCCGATGGCGTCGTGGTGCTCACCGCCGCGCACCCGGCGAGCAGCGGCACGACGAGCAGGCAGATCAGTGAGCGACCCATCACGACACGTTAGCGGCTGGTGACGCTGACCCGCGGTACGGACACGTCGACGGCGCGTTCGCGCTGCTGCAGCGAGACGACGACGGCCAGGAAGATCGCCGGGCCGACCATCTCGCAGGCCTCCTCGACGGCCTGCAGCGTGCCGAGGAACAGGCCGGCCTCGTCGAAACCCTTGTCGCTCAACACGTTCGCGACCATCTCGAGGCCCACGGACCCGCCGACGTAGAGCACGCCGCCGAGGAGGGCGAACGCCGCGGCGCGGCGCGGCAGGGCCAGCAGGAACCGGACGTAGAACAACGCGACGACCACGACGACGGGCAGCGCGGCCGCGACCCAGGCGTACTTGAAGACCCCGCTGTCCCCGACGATCGCGGTCATCGGCTCGACGAGACGTTCGTGCAGGGCGACGAGTTCGTCGAGGGAGAGGTAGCAGAACCCGACGCCGAGGATCATCCAGTGCCAGGCCCAGCGCGCCTTCGCCACGAACTTCTGCCGGCCGAACTCGAAGGTCACCAACCCGACGACGGTGAGCAGCACCGCGGAGAACCAGGACGGGAGGTTCGTCTCGGCGTTGACGTCGACGAACTTGCGGGCCGAGACGACCGGTCCGGCGTCGATGCCGAGCCCGGCGGTGGCGACGAGGAACGCGTAGCTCGCGGCACTCAGCAGGGTGATGACGACGAGCAGGGTGATGAGCAGGTGGCGGGGGCGTACGGAGACTTCGAGCACGGGGTTGACCCTCCGGTCAGGCTTGCGCCAGTCGGTGCGGAGCGGGGGCCAAGGTTAACCACGGATGAACCAACGGTGGACAGTTGTGACTAGACCGATCGGGTGAGGACCGGAGCCTCGACCAGCTTCCCGTCGACCAGGTCGAGCACCCGGTCGGCCCGGTCCACGCCCTCGGTGCGGTGGGCCAGCAGCAGCACGGCCTGCCCGCCCCGGGCGTTGAGGAGGTCCGCGAGCAGCCGCGCACCGGTCTCCTCGTCGAGGCCCTCGGAGGGTTCGTCGAGGACCAGGACCCGGACGTCGCCGAGCAGGGCGCGGGCCATCGCGAGCCGCCGCCGTTCCCCGCCGGACATCGGCTCCCCACCGTCGCCCAGGCGGGAGTCCAGTCCCCGGGGCAGGGCGGCGAACCACTCCTCGAGGCGGACGCGGCGCAGGGCGGCGCGCAGCGCGTCGTCGTCGGACCCGGGGGCGGCGAGCAGCAGGTTCTCGCGCAGCGACGTCGCGAAGACGTGCTCGTCGTCGCCGACGCGGCCGACGACGGAACGGACGTCGTCGCCGGTCAGCGTGCGCAGCTCGACGCCGTCCAGGGTCGCGCTCCCGGCGCGGGGGTCGAGGAAGCGCTGCAGCACCGCGGCGAGGGTGGACTTGCCCGACCCCGACGCGCCGCGGACGGCGACGACGTCACCGGCGACCAGGTCGAGGTCCACGCCGCGCAGGCAGTCCTCCTCCCAGCCGGCGACGACCCCACGCAGCCGCACGACCACCCGCTGGGGTGCACCCAACGGCTGCGGCGCCACGGGTTCGCTCGCGGCGAGGGGGGTGGCCAGCAGAGTCTCGCTGCGGCGTCGGGCCGCGCGGGCCCGCTCCCGGGCACGGGCGGCGTCGGGCAGGCCGCGGGCCGTGTCGGCGACAGTCACCCCGGCGAGGACGACCGCGGCGATCCACGCGGGGTTCCCGGCGTGGGGCAGCAGCGAGGCCGTCACGGCGAGCGCGACGACACCGGCGCCGGTTCCCAGCGCGGCCAGGGCGGCCGTCGCGGCCGCGGCGCGGGACTGCCGGGTCTCGGCTCGGGTCAGCGCGGACTGCCTGCGGCGCAGGGTGTCCAGCGGGTCGACGGCGCCGAGGGTGCGCAGGTCCTCGACCGCGTCGAGCGTCTCCACCGTCGCGGCCGCCAGGGCTCCGACGTCGGCGCGGTGGTCGTGGTCGCGGCGTTCGGCGAACCCCGCCACGGCGGGGGCGGCGAGCACCAGGACCGCCAGACCCGGCAGCGCGGCGAGCGCGAACCAGGGGTTCACCAGCGTCGCGGCGAGCAGGGCGAGGGTGAGCGCGACGAGCGTCACGGTGACCGGGTGGCGGAAGCGCAGCAGCCCGTCGACCCGGGCGTCGACGTCCTCGACGAGCTGCACGAGCAGTTCCCCGGACCGTCCGGACCGCTTGCGGGACAAGGGTCCTGGCAGGCGCGGGATGAGGGCGGCGATCACGTCGGAGCGCCAGCGCGCCAACCGGGCGAAGGCGGCGTCGTGGCTCAGCAGCCGCTCGACGTAGACCAGCAGGGGCCGCGCGGTGGCGCTGGCGCGCACGACGACGGCCGCCACCGACAACGTCAGCACGGGCGGACGGTCCGCGGCCCGGACGATGAGCCACGTCGCGGCGGCGGTCAGGGTCGCCGCGGCCAGGACGGCGGCCACGCCCGCCACCACCGCCAGCGCCCCGGCCCCCCGACGCGGTCCCCGGTCCCCGGCGGAAACACCACTTTCCGCCGTCGAGGGGGCCGTGCGGGGGGCGGAAAGTGTTGTTTCCGCGGGGACGGCGGGGACGGGACGGGTGAGGGTGGTCGTGCGGTCCGCAGCGGCGAGGAGGGCGGGGCGGTGGGCGACGACGAGGACGGTGCAGCCCTCGTCGTGGGCGAAGGAGCGCAGGGACTCCACGACCACGGCTTCGCTCACCGGGTCCAGGTGGGCGGTCGGCTCGTCGAGGACGAGGACCCGTGCACCGCACCGGACCGCGAGGAAGGTGCGGGCCAGGGCGACCCGCTGGCGCTGGCCCGCGGAGAGCCCCGCGGCGTTCTCCCCGAGCGGGGTGTCGAGGCTCAGCTCGGACGCGGCGGCGAGGTCGAGGGCGTGGCGGACGTCGTCGTCGGAGACATCACGACCAGCACGGACGGCGTCCCCGACCGTGCTCGCGTAGGGGAAGGCCGGCCGTTGGGGGAGGTGCGCGACCCCGTCGAGGGTGTGCTCGACGGTGCCCGCGTCGGGGACCAGGACACCGGCCGCGACCCGGGCCAGGGTCGTCTTGCCCGCCCCCGAGGGGCCGGCGAGGGCGTGCAGCTCACCCGGGACGGCGTCGAGGTCGACCCCGTCCAGGACGGGGGTGGAGTCGGCGCGCCGCACCGTGATCCCGCGCAGCCGGATCCCCTCGGCGGAGCCTGCGTCGGGGCCCGAACCGGGAACCGGCAGGGGCGCGGTGAGCACCTGGTCGACGTCGTCGACGACCGCGGCGGCGTCGGCGGAGTCGTGGAAGCGGGCGCCCACCTCGCGCAGCGGCCGGTAGGCCTCCGGCGCCAGCAGGATCACCAGCAGGGCGGTGTGCAGGTCGAGGGTCCCGCCGGCCAGGCGCATCCCGGCGGTCACGGCGACGAGGCCGACCGACAGCGTCCCGACGAGGTCGAGGGCGGTGGAGGAGAGGAAGGCGATGCGCAGCACCGACATCGTCGCCCGGCGGTGGGCGTCGGTGACGGCGGCGACGGCGCCGACCTGACGCTGCGCGCGGCGGTGCGCGCGCAGGGTCGGCAGTCCGCGGACGGTGTCGAGGAAGTGCGCGGCCAGCGTCCGCTGCGCCGACCACTGCCGGTCCGCGCGGGACTGGGCCGCGCGGCCCAGCAGGATCGCGAACACCGGGATCAGCGGCAGCGTCACGGCGACGGTGATCGCCGACTCCAGGTCGGAGAACGCCAGGACCACCAGCACCAGCGGCGGCAGCAGCACCCCCGGCACCAGGGCCGGGAGGTAGCGGGTGAACCAGGCGTCGAGGGCGGGCAGGCCCTGGGTCAGCACCGCGGAGAGCCGGGCCCGCCCGAACCGCTCGACCCACACGGGGCCCAGCGCCAGCGTGCGGGCCAGCACCTGCTCGCGCAGGTCGCTGCGGACGGCACTCGCCGTCCGCTGGGCCAGACGGGCTGCGGCCCAACCGGTCACGACCCGCCCGGCGACCGCGGCGACCAGCACCGCGAGGGCCTCGGAGGCCGGGGCTCCCCGCCACAGCGCCACGACGAGGTCGGTCAGGGCGAGGGCCTGGGCGAGGAGCAGTCCCGCGGAGACGGCCTCGACGACGCCGATCGCGGCGATCCCGGTCCGGGCCGGGCGGACGTGGCGGAGGAGCCGGGGGTCGACGGGGCCTCTGGATCGCGGGCTCACCGGGTCACGGGCACCCGACGCGGGCGGGACGTCGTCGAGAACCCGGTGTGGACCCGCTTGCGGAACACGACGTAGGACCAGACCTGGTAGGCGATGACCGCGGGCAGGACGATCACCCCGGCGACGGTGATGAGGTGCAGTGCCCCCTCGGAGGCCGCCGCACCCCGCAGGGTCACGTCGTTCGCGCTCGACAGCGTGCTGGGCAGGAGCACCCAGGTGGAGCCGAGGTGGGCGGTGAACACCGCCACGACGCTACCCGCGACCGCGAGCGACGTCGCCGCGAAGGCCAGCACCTCCGCGCGCCGCCAGGCGGCGACCGCGGCGACCGCCAGCAAGGCCAGCGCGCCGGCGACGGCGGCGTGCCCGGCGGCGATGAACAGGGCGAGGGCGATGACGGCCAGCGCGGGGGCGGTGGCGACGGTGAGGCGTCGGGCCCGGGCGCGCACGGGGCCGGTGGTGCGCAGGGCCAGGAACGTCGCCCCGTGCACGGTGGTCAGCAGCACGCCGGCGAACCCGCCGAGCACGGCCCAGGGCCCGAGAACGGGGGCCAGGGAGCGGCCCAGCCCGGCGCCCCGCACGTTCCCGCCGGGGTCGAGGGCGAGGCCGACGACGAGCGCGCCGAGGACCGCGCCCCACGTCGCGGCCAGCAGCAGCGAGGAGGTGGCGAGGAACGCGTCGCAGCGCAGGTGCCAGCTCGCGGTGTCGTGCTTGCCGCGGAACTCGATGGCGACACCGCGCACGGCCAGCAGCAGCAGGATCGCGATCATCGGCAGGTAGAGGCCGGAGAGGAGGGCGGCGTACCAGTCGGGGAAGGCGGCGAAGGTGACGCCGATCGCGGCGACCAGCCACACCTCGTTGCCGTCCCAGACGGGGCCGACGGTCCGGATCGCGGCGCCGCGTTCGGCGTCGGTGCGTCCCAGCAGCGGTCCGAGGAACCCGACGCCGAAGTCGAACCCCTCCAGGACGAAGAAGAGCACCCAGGCCAGGACGGCGATGCCGAACCAGATGACGGGGAGGTCCATCACTCGCTCCTCAGTAGCTCACGGCGTAGGGCTCGACCGCTTCTTCGTCCTGCGCCTGGGGCACCGGCATCGACGGGAGCCCCTTGCGCACGAGGCGGGTCACCAGCAGGGTCCAGGCCCAGGCCAGCGCGCCGTAGACGACGGTGAAGGCGACCAGGCTGGTGGCGACCTCGGCCCAGGTCAGCCCGGGGGAGACGCCGTCTGCGGTCTTGAACAACCCGAACACCAGCCACGGCTGGCGGGCGGTCTCGGTGAAGATCCAGCCGAAGGAGTTCGCGAACAGCGGCATCAGCGGCAGGACCGGCAGGGTCCAGAGGATCCCGCGGGCCAGGCGCGGGTCGGGGTTCAGGACGACCGACTTCCGGGTGACCCACAGGTGGACCAGGGCGATCATCGCGGCGGTCATCCCGACGCCGATCATCAGGCGGAAGCTCCAGAACGCCACGGGTACCCAGGGGACGTAGTCGCCCGCACCGAACTGCGCGGAGTAGGAGTCCTGCAGGTCCTTGAGGCCGAGGACCGTCGAGGAGAAGGACCCCTTGGCCAGGAAGGAGAGGAAACCGGGGACCTCGAGGGCGAAGGTCGGGCGGTCGGAGCCGAGCGGGGCGTAGGAGAAGATCGAGAACGGCGCGCCCGTCGTGGTCCGGTAGAGCCCTTCCGCCGCAGCCATCTTCATCGGCTGGACGGCGGTGATGACCTTGCCGAGGGCGTCGCCGCTGAGGGCGACCCCGGCGCCGGCGACGAGGGTGAACCAGGCGCCGAAGCGGGACAGCGTGCGGAACGCGGCGAACTCCTCGGAGGTCACGTCGTGGCCCCCGCGCAGCAGGTGCCAGACCCCGACGGCCATGACGAGCGCGCCGCCGGCCATGACGGCACCGGCGTAGGTGTGGGGGAAGGCGGCGAGGTTCAGCTCGTTGGTCAGCAGGTCCTCGAAGCTGCCGAGCCGCGCGCGGCCGGTCGTCGCGTCGATGCTGTAGGCGACGGGGTTCTGCATGAAGGAGTTCGCCGCGAGGATGACGAAGGCGGAGATGGCGGTGCCGATGGCGACGACCCAGATCGTCGCGAGGTGCACGAGCTTGGGCAGCCGGTCGCGGCCGAACCACCACAGGCCGATGAAGGTCGCCTCGAGGAAGAAGGCGAGCATCCCCTCGATGGCCAGGGTGGGCCCGAACACGTCGCCGTAGAAGCGGGCGAACGCGCTCCAGGAGAGGCCGAACTGGAACTCCTGGACCAGACCGGTCACGACGCCCACGGCGAAGGTGATCATCATGAGCTTGCCGGTCAGCAGCGAGAGCCGGCCGTAGCGGTCGCTCCCGGTCCTCGCCTCGACGCGCAGGTGCGCGGTCTGCAGGATCGCGGTGAAGAGCGCGAGGCTGATCGAGAGCGGTACGAAGAGGTAGTGGTACAGCGTCGTCACGGCGAACTGCAGACGGGTCAGCGATTCGATGCTCACGGCTGGTTCCTGGCCTTCCTACGACGTCCTGTCGTACTACGACTAACTGTAGTACTTCAACCGGTAGTACGACGGCTCGCGTTCGGCGGTGTGGTTGACGTAACATCCACCTCGTGGCCCTGGGAGAACTCGAACGCGACGTCATGGACCGGCTGTGGGCGGCCGGTACGCCCCTCACGGTCCGCGAGGTCCACGAGCAGCTCGCCGAGCACCGCAAGATCGCCTACACGACGGTCATGACCGTGCTCGACCGCCTCGCCAAGAAGCACGTCGTGCGCCAGGAGCGCGAGGGTCGCGCCTTCCGCTACACCCCCGCCGCCACCCGCGAGCAGATGGTCGCCGACCTCATGCTCGACGCCCTCGGGGGAGTGCCCTCCGTCGACGACCGCCAGGCCGCGCTCGTCCACTTCATCGGCGGCGTCTCGCCCGCCGAGGCCGCCGCGCTGCGCGAGGCCCTGGACGCGATGGCGGGGACCGACCAGTCCGGGGACGCGACCACCACCGCCTAGGCGACCCCGTAGGTTCGTGGCGTGACCGCCGTCTGGTTCGCAGCGCTGGCGCTGCTCCTGGCGGGTCCGGCGCCGGCGCTGCTGGCCCGTGCCCGCTGGACCTGGCAGGTGCCCCGGGCCGCCCTGGTGCTGTGGCAGGCGATCGCCCTCGGCGCCGTCCTCGCCACCCTCGGCGCCGGCCTCGCCTCGCTCTCGCTGCTCTTCACCGAGGAGCCCGGCTTCCCCTTCCTCGAGCGCCACGGCCCCGTCCAGACGACCCTCATCGGACTCACCTCCACGCTCGTGGCCATCGTCACCGTGCGGTTCTGGGTCGTCGCGACCCTCGTGGGCATCCGCACCCGACGGCGCCGCAACCGCCACCGTGACATGGTGGACCTGTTGCACCGCAAGGAGTCCACCGGCGAGATCGACGCCGCCCTGCTCTCCCAGGCCGGGGTGCGGGTGCTCACCGGACCCGGCCGCGTCGCCTACTGCGTCCCCGGGGTGCGCTCCCGCGTCGTCGTCTCCGACGCCATGCTGAACTGCCTCACTCCGGAGGAGGTGCGCGCGGTCCTGGCCCACGAACGGGCCCACCTGCGCGCCCGCCACGACCTCGTCCTCGAGGGCTTCACCGCCCTGCACGCCGCGTTCCCGCGCTTCGTCTCCAGCCAGGCCGCGCTCGACTCCGTGCGACTGCTCGTGGAGATGCTCGCCGACGACTCCGCCCGCCGCCACACCGGGTCGCTGCCCCTGGCCCGCGCGCTGGTGGCGCTCGCGGGCCAGCCGGACGGGGCCTCGGAGATGCCGCTCGGCTCGGCCGCGCTGGCCCGGGTGCGGCGACTCGCCGCCCGGCCCGCGACCCGCGGACTCTCGCTGGCGACCTACGTCGTCGCGGCGCTCGTGCTCGGCGGCCCCACGCTGGCCGTCGCCGTGCCCTGGTTGCTGACCAGCTACCGCGCCCTCACCCACTGACGCCGAAAAGCCGTGATCATGCAGGGATTCCCTGCATGATCACGGCTTCTCGGTTCAGCGGGTCACTGCTGGATGAGGTAGAGCTCCAGCTGGACGACCCCGGCCTGGGGAGCGTCGGCGTTCACGGCCCGCCAGAAGTCGCGCTTGCCCGATCCGGTGAACACGTTCGGGGCGGCGACGTCGAGCTGGGCGTTGACCCGGCGGGCCAGCGCGGTGCCCGCACCGGGGGTGCCGGCGGTGCCGAAGGTGAGCACGAACGCGGCGCGGCGTCCCTGGGCGGCGAGGTCGCCGACGGCCCCGGCCACCGAGGCGCGGATCGCCTCGTCGTCGGCCCCGCCGACGTTGACGTCCAGCACCACGGGGGCCTGGGCGACGCCGGCCGGCATCGTGGGCACGTCCACCGGGAGCGGTGCGGCGGTCACGGTGACCGTGGGGACCGGCGTGGGCACCGCGGTCGGGGTGGCGGTGGGTGCCACCGTGGCCGCGACGGCCGTGGCCTCCCCGACCCCGGCGTGCACGGCACCTCCGGCGGCGAGACCGATGATCGTGAGGGCCAGGAGGGCGTCGGCGAACACCCAGCCCGCGAGGCCGATGGCGGCGTTCTCCTTGTTCCGCGGGCGCAGCGCGCCGCGGCCGTGGCGCCTCACTGGCCGGCCCGGGAGTAGCGGCGGGCCGCGAGGGCCTGCAGCGTGCGGGGCGCGACCGCCACGAACTGCTCCTCGACCTCGGGCTCGGCCGCCCGGACCGGGCGGCGCTCCTCGACCCGCGGCTCGACCCGGGGCTGGGGTGCGCGCTCGACGCGCGGCTCGGGACGGGGTTCCTGACGCGGTTCCTGACGGGGTTCCGGACGGGGTTCCTGACGCACGACCGGACGGTGCGCCTGCACCGGGCGACGCTCGGGAGCGGGCTGCACCGGGGGCTGCATGGGGGTGTGCTGGCGCTGCTGACGGGCGGTCGCGGAGGCGATCCGCTCGGGCAGGGCCTCGACCTGGTCGGAGAGGCGGTCCATCACCTGGTCGACGACGGTCCCGAGACCCGACCCGAGGGTCTGGGTCAGGTCGTGGGTCAGCTGACGGCTGGCGTCGCGGTAGGCGCGGTTGACCTGACGGACGTGGTCGTCCTGGGCCATCGCGAGGGTCTCGGTGACGGCGCCGGAGACGTCGTCGCGCAGGGTCGCACCGATGCTGCGCAGGGCCCGGCCCGTCGCGTCGGCGTGCTCGTGCTGCACCTTCTCCATCCAGCGCGGGACCGAGCGCATGTCGTGCGCGGCCTCCACGAGGCGGTTCTCGATCCCGCGCCAGGAGTCCAGGACCTCGTTCTGGGTGGTGAGCAGGTCCGCGAGTCGCTCCTCGTGACGCACCCGGCGGTCGGCGGACTCGGCCGCGGTGGCCAGCACGTGGCTCGCGGTGGAGAGCGCGGACTCCGCGGCGGAGGAGGTGCGCTCGACGTCGCGACGCAGCGTCTCCATCGTCTGCGCGGCGTGCTCGGCGGAGGCCGAGACGTGCTCGCTGAACGCCTCGCCGGTCATCCGGGTGACCTTCTCGACGCTCTCCACGACCGCGAGGTGCATCGTCTCCACCGATTCCTTCGCCGTGCTCGAGAGCGCGGCGACGTGGCCGGTGACCTTCTCGCCGAAGTCGGCGCTGTGCCGGGTCATCGCGGAGGCGGAGGTGGCCAGCTCGGCCATCGACTCCCGGGTGGCGCTGGAGAGCAGCTCGACGGAGGCGCTGACGCCCTCGACGGCGGAGAGGACGCGGTCACGTCCCTGCAGGCCCTCGCGCAGCGCCTCGGCGGTGCCCTCCCGGACCTGGCTGAGGTGGTGGACCAGCGTCTGCGTCGACTCCGCCAGCGTGCGGGTGTGCTGCTCGCGATCCGCTGCGATCAGTTCGCCGTGACTGCTGACCGCCGCGGTGACGGCGCCCTGCAGTTCCAGCGCGGCGCGGGCCACGTCGGCGCCGCCGGTGTTCGCGGCGTTCGCGGCGACGATGGCGGTCTCGCTGGAGGTGCGGACGGTCGCGACGAGGGCGGAGGTGTCGGCGTGCAGGCGGATCGTCTCCGCCACGAGGCGACCCAGCTCCGTCAGCCCGCGTTCGAAGTGCGCGCCGAGCTGTTCGGCGGCGTTGGCGCGGTGCGGGGCGAGGGCCACCGTGGCGCGTGCGGCGAAACCGCGCAGGAGTTGACGGTGGGACTCGTCCGCGCTCGCGGCCTGGACCTCGTCGGTGCGCTGACGGCGGTCGGTGGCGACGCTGATCGCGATGGCGCCGGCGATCAGCAGGACGGCCATCTCCGCGACGCGGTCCAGGGAGAAGAACGTGCGCCCGCCGAAACCGTCGAGCCACAGCTGCAGGAACGACTCCCCGTCGGCGGCCTCACCGTCGGCGCTCATCCCGCCGTAGGCGCGGCCGGCGAAGAGCAGACCGACCCAGGTCACCATGACCGGGGCGAAGACGAGGATGGTGCGCAGCGAACCGGAGCGCAGGACGCTGCGGCGCTGGTCCAGCGGGGCGACGGCGGCGTCGACGTCGAGGACCTCGAAGAGGTCCGCGTCGGCCCAGCGGCCGAGGTGTCCGTCACCTCCCGTGGCGGCGGTGCGCAGGGCCGTGCTCAGCGAGGCGAGAGCGGTCGCGCGGTGCTGCGCGGGTTCGGCGGCGGCGAGCCCGTCCGCCTCGACGGCGAGCCCACCGAGTTCGGGGTCGCTGAAACGTTGCTCGCCCGCCTCGGCCTGCGCTGCAGGGGAACGCTCGATCGAGTCGTAGCCCTCCGCAGGGGCGGCGGTTCCCGCTGGAGTGCTCTCGTCCGCTGTGGTCATGGCCACTGCCTCGGCGGGAGTCGGCGCGGACTTGAGCCGCTGGATCGGCCGATCGGGTGACACCCGTCCGGTCGCACCGTGAGTGGGCGGTGAACCTCCCGCCCGACCGGGTCCCCCTGCTCGGCTGCGCCCGAACCGGTGACGACGGGTACGAGAAGGAGCACCCGGCAGGGTGTCCCGGTCACTCAGGGTGCCGGCCCGTCCGTGTCAGCCGCCGAACGGGTGAACGGGGCGATCCCGTTCGGCGGAGCCACTGGTGATCGGTGGCGAAACGCACCGGTTGGGCACTCGTCCGGGCTCAAGACCCCGCCTGGATGGGCCGAAGGAGTGTGCAGGCCCCGGGGACCGCAACGGTCCCTCAGGGAGCACCCGAACACCTCGCACAACACCTCGCAAACGCAAGAGCCAGCAATCACCTACGGAGGGTGGCCTCGTGTCCGATCTCACCAGCGTCGCGCTGCACACAGCGTTGAACGGTCTGCAGGCGCGGCAGCGGGCCATCGCCGACAACATCGCCAACATCAACACGCCGAAGTACCTGGCGAACAAGGTGTCCTTCGAGAGCGAGCTGCAGAGCGCGGTCGCCAGCGGCGACGCGTCCTCGGCGCAGAGCTCGGGCATCGTCACGCAGAAGTCCCTGGAGCCGACTCGTGAGGACGGCAACAACGTCAACCTCGACGAGGAGACGATCTCCAACATCTCCACGAACCTCAGCTACCAGACGGTGCTCTCGGCACTGAACTCCAAGTACTCGCTGCTGCGCACCGCGATGAGCAGCCAATGACGGGGAACACCCCCTGACCCCCGTCCCCTGACATCCGGAGCGAAACCCCATGAGCATCTTCGACGCGATCGGCATCGCCGGCACCGGCGTCACCGTCAACCGCAAGTGGATGGACGCCGTCAGCGACAACCTGGCGAACATCAACACCGCGACCAGGACGTCCGACCCCGCCTACGAGGCCAAGTACGTCGTCGCCACCGAGGCCGCGGACGGCAAGGGCACCCAGGTCGCCGGCATCGTCACCGGCAGCGCCGCGGGACGGATGGAGTACGACCCGACCAACCCCCTCGCCGACGCCCAGGGGTACGTGAAGTACCCCGACATCGACATGAGCTCGCAGATGACGAGCCTGATGATGGCCCAGCGCGCCTACCAGGCGAACCTGCAGACCATCACGACGGCCAAGGAGGCCTACACGGCCGCCCTGCAACTCGGGAAGGGCTGACCGTGAGCATCGAATCGATCGGCGCGATCGGGTCCTCCACCGACATCGCCGGCACCCTGGGAACCCTCGCCACCGGCTACGGCCAGGGGATCGCCGACACCGACAACGCGCAGATGACCTCCTCGATCGGGGGCGGCACCGGGACCAGCTACACCGGCTCGGTCACCGGAACCCCCTCCGCCCTCGGGATCAGCGGCGTGGGCACCGACACCTCCGTCGACGGGACCTCGGGAACCGACTTCGCGTCCCTCCTCTCCGGCGGCATCGACAAGCTGCAGGGCCTGCAGTCCACGTCGGACGACCTGGCGGTGAAGGCCGCCACCGGTGACCTCACCAACGTCCACGACTACATGATCGCCAGCAACGAGGCCCAGCTGGCCACCCAGCTCACCGTCGCCATCCGCAACAAGGCAGTCGATGCCTTCAACGAGATCATGAGGATGCAGGTCTGATGGCCAAGGCCAAGGGAAGCGCGGCGATCGTCGAGAACGCCCAGAACTTCGTCTCCGGATTCCGGACCTTCTCGACCGGCCAGAAGGCCGTCGTCATCGCGGTGATCGCCGCACTCATCGGGGGAGCGGTCTTCTTCTCCCGCTGGGCCTCCACGCCCTCCTACACGCCGATGTTCTCGAACCTCTCGGGGACCGACGCGAGCGCCATCGTCGACAAGCTCACCGCCGACGGGGTGAAGTACCAGCTCAGCGACAACGGCGCGACGATCGCCGTCCCCGCCGACGTCGTCGACAGCGAGCGCCTGGCGATGGCCGGTGCGGGGTTGCCCGCCGAGACCGACTCCAGCTCCGGTTCCTCCCTGCTCTCCCAGCAGGGCGTCACCGCCTCGGAGTTCGTCCAGCAGCAGGCCTACCAGCAGGACCTGAAGAAGACGCTGGAGAAGACCATCGGCTCCATCGACGGCATCGACTCCGCCGTGGTGAACCTGGCCATCCCGCCGAAGGACGTGTTCCTCGACGAGCAGGACCCGGTGACCGCCTCGGTCCTGGTCAAGCTGCGCGCAGGCAAGACGCTGTCCAACGACAACGTCACCTCGATCGTCAACCTGGTCGCCGGTGGCGTCCCGGGCATGGACGTGAAGAACGTCTCCGTGGTCGACGACAAGGGCAACACCCTCTCCACCGACGGCACCGGCTCCAGCGCGCAGAACGAGAAGACCAGCGACTACAACAGCGCCGCGACGGCCAAGCTGCAGAGCTACCTCGAAGGCATCTACGGCGCCGGCAACGTCAAGGCCAACGTCAACGCGACGCTGAACTACGACGACAAGACCGAGACCTCGCGCACGTACTCCCAGACGCCGGGCATCAGCCCCTCGGCGTCGACGAAGGCCACGGAGAAGGTCACCGGTACCAGCGGCAGCGCCGCCACCGGGGTCCTCGGCCCCGACAACATCGCCGTGCCCTCCGCGGCGGCCGGTCAGGGCGGCACCTACGACAAGGGCAGCGACACCAGCAACCTCCCGACCAACCAGCTCGACACCATCACCAAGCAGGCGCCCGGCAAGCTGGAGAAGCAGACGGTCTCGGTCGTCGTCAACGCCGGCGCGAAGGGTGTCGCCGGCGCCGCCGACGTCAACCAGATCACCCAGATCGTCAACCAGGCGGCGGGGATCGACGCCACCCGCGGCGACAGCGTCTCGGTCGTCAAGACGGCCTTCGACGACTCCGCCGCCACCGACGCCCAGGCCCAGCTGGCCGAGGCGGAGAAGGCCGACCAGCAGAACGCCTACATCGGCTACGCCAAGACCGCCGCCCTCGGGCTCCTGGTCCTGATCATGCTGATCGTGATCCTGGTGGCCTTCCGCCGCCGCAAGGTGGAGACGGTGGACGTCCTGGACGTCGACCCCCTCCAGCTCGGTGACATCACCGGAGAGCTCAAGGAAATCGCGCCGGCTGTCGAAAGGCCGGTGGCGCTCGAAGCAGCACCGGTGGACCCGGCCCTGGAGGCCGCGGCCGCCCGCCGCACCGAGGTCGTCGAACTCGTCTCCCGCCAGCCCGAGGAAGTCGCGGAACTGCTCCGCGGCTGGCTCGCCGATCGGAGGTCCTGACCCGTGTCGTCCACCGAGCTCGAGGTCGCCCCCATGTCCGGGGCACAGAAGGCCGCCGTCCTGCTCCTGCAGGTCGGACAGGACAACGCCGCCAAGGTGCTGTCCCACCTGCGACCCGCTGAGATCGAAGAACTCACCGCGGAGATCCTCCGGCTCCGCGCGGTCTCCCCGGAGATCGCCGGCATCGTCCTGGAGGAGTTCCACGGGATGATCTCCTCGCCGCTGCGCGGCGGGCTCGGTGGCCTCGACTTCGCCCAGTCCCTCCTCGAGGGCGCCCTGGGTGCGGAAGGGGCCGCGGAGGTCCTCGGCCGCGTCGCCGAGGCGGCCGTGGTGCAGCCCTTCCAGTTCCTGCACCAGGCCGACCCGCAGCAGATCCTCACCTTCCTCACCGGTGAGCACCCCCAGACCATCGCCCTGGTCGTGGCGCACCTGCGCCCCGACCAGGCCTCGATGATCCTCGGCGGGCTGAGCGCGGACATGCAGGCCGACATCGCGCTGCGCATCGCCACCATGGAGGCGACCAGCTCCGAGTACGTCCGCCTCGTCGAGGACGTCGTCCAGCGCCGCACCTCCACCGTGCTGCAGGCGAAGACGAACTCCGCCGTCGGCGGCGTCCAGCCCCTGGTCGACATCATCAACCGCGCCGACCGCGGCACCGAACGCTCGATCCTGGAAGGCCTGGCGACCAAGAACTCCGCCCTGGCCGAGGAGATCCGCGCGCTCATGTTCGTCTTCGAGGACATCACGACCCTCGACGACCGCGCCATCCAGCTCGTGCTGCGCGGCGTCGAGACCGCCGACCTCGCCACGGCGCTCAAGGGCGTCACCGAGACCGTCCGGGACAAGATCCTCAAGAACGTCTCCGAACGTGCCCGGGAGAACCTCATCGACGAGATCGAGCTCATGGGCCCGGTCCGCATGTCCGCGGTCGAGGAGTCCCAGCAGAAGGTCGTCGCGATCATCCGCCAGCTCGAGGAGTCGGGTCAGATCGTGCTGACGCGCGGTGGTGACGATGACTTCGTCGCGTAACACCTTCCAGGTCGCGAACACCACCCCCACGACCACCCGCGAACCGCGGGTGTTCGTGGCGGCCCCGGCCGCCGCCCCCGGGTTCGAGCGCGCCTTCACCGGCCTCGACCTGGGCGACCGCGAGGACAGCGACACCGCCCGCCAGGTCCGCGAACAGGCCCGCACCCAGGGCTACGCGGCCGGCTGGGCCGCGGGCATGCGCCAGGCGGCGGAGAAGGCCGCCGCCGAGCTCGACGCCCAGCGTGAGGCCGCCCACGCGGCGGCCCGCGCGGAACGCGAGGAACGCCGCGCGTCCCGCAACCGGGCCGAGGAGGCGCTCTTCGCGGCCGGGGAGGCGTTGCGGGCCGAACGGGAACCCTCCATCGGGGCGCTTGCCGACACCGTCCTCGAGCTCGCCCTGGAGCTCGCGGGGGCCGTCCTGGACCGGGAGGTCAGCGCCATGGACTCCCCGGTCCAGGAGGCCGTCCTGCGGTCGCTGCGGCCGCTGGAGGGCGAGAAACCCGTCACCGTGCGCGTCAACCCCGCCGACTTGAGCGCCCTGATGGGTGACAGCCTCAAGGGTCGCCACGCTCTGGCCGATGCAGACCTCGTGAGCTACCAGTCAGACCCCACCGTCCAACCGGGTGACGCCGTCGCGCGCCAGGGTGACACCGAGGTGGACGCCGGCCTGCGAGCCAGCGTCTCCCGGGCCCTGGCCGCACTCGTGGGTGACGAAGGGCCTGCCGGAGTCCTGGCATGACCGCCTCCCTGGTGTCGGACCGCCTCGCGGCCGGCGTGCGCGAGATCCTCGCGCCGCAGGTCGCGCGGGCCGTCAGCGCCGCCGCCCCGGAGATCCGCGGCCGGGTCTCGGCCATCGTCGGGCTCTCCGTCGAGGTCGCCGGTCTGGAAGCCGCCGTCGGCGAGACCATCCGCCTCGGTGACGCCACGCACTCCATCCCCGCCGAAGTGGTCGCCGCGGAGGGCGGGAAGCTCCGCTGCCTGCCGCTGGGCCACCTCACCGGCCTCGCCGCCGGTGCCCCCGCCACCGCCACCCGCCGCCCCTCCGACGTCCCCGTCGGCGCGGCCCTGCTCGGTCGCGTCGTCGACGCGCTCGGCAACCCCCTCGACGGCGGCCCGCCGCTGCACGCCGCGCCCCGCGCACCGCTGCACGCCACCCCGCCGCCGGCCATGACCCGCGGCCGCGTCGACGCACCCCTGTCCCTGGGGGTGCGCGCCCTCGACACCCTCGTGCCTGCCGGTCGCGGTCAGCGCTTCGGCATCTTCGCCGGTTCCGGCGTCGGCAAGTCCTCGCTGCTCTCGATGATCGCCCGCGGCACCTCCGCGGACGTCTCCGTCCTGGCGCTGGTCGGTGAACGTGGCCGAGAGGTCCGCGAGTTCCTCGAGGACGACCTCGGCCCCGAAGGCCTCGCCCGCTCCGTCGTCGTCATCGCCACCTCCGACGAGGCCCCCGTGCTGCGCCTGCGCGCCGCCCTCACCGCGACCGCGGTCTCGGAGTCGTTCCGCGACATGGGCGCCGACTGCGTCCTCATGATGGACTCCCTCACCCGCGTCGCCATGGCCCAGCGGGAGATCGGCCTCTCCGTCGGCGAACCGCCCGCGACCCGGGGCTACCCGCCCAGCGTCTTCGCCCTCATGCCGCGCCTGCTGGAACGCGCCGGCCCCGGCGTGACCGGGTCCATCACCGGGATCTACACCGTCCTGGTCGACGGCGACGACCACAACGAACCCATCGCCGACAGCGCCCGGTCCATCCTCGACGGTCACGTCGTGCTGGACCGCCGGCTCGCGACGGCCGGTCACTTCCCGACCATCGACGTCCTCGAGTCGGTGTCCCGCGTGGCCGGCCGCGTCACCACCCCCGAGCAGAAGGCCGCCGCGACGGCCCTGCGCCGGGTGCTGGCCGCCCACCGCGACGCCAAGGAACTCATCGACGTCGGCGCCTACCAGCCCGGCGCGAACCCCGAGGTCGACGCGGCGGTGGCCCAGCTGCCCGCGATCAACGCGTTCCTGCGCCAGGACATCCACGACATCACCCCCGCCCCCCAGGCGTGGGCGCAGCTGCAGCAACTCGTCTCGACCTTCGGAGGACTGCAGTGAGTGCCACCAAGGCGATCATGGCGCTGCTCAAGCTGCGCAAGGTGCAGCAGGAACAGATCAAGATCGACGTGGCCGCCGCCAACGCCGTGCTGCGCAACGAGCAGAAGCGAGCCGCCCGCGTCCGCCACGAACTCGGCGAGGCCCACCTCTCCGACGAGACGATGGCCGCCTGGACCGCCGCCGTCGCCCGCCGCGCCGCCCTCGTCTCCGACCTCGACAACACCCGGGCCCTCGTCGCCCGCGCCGAGATCGACCTGGGGGAGAAGCAGGCCGCGTGGGCCCGCGCCCGCCGCGCCGAACGGTCCCTGGAACGCATCGTCGAACGCCACGAGATCGCCCAGGAACAGGCCGCGCTGCACGCCGACCAGAAGTCCCTCGACGACCGCACCGTCGCCGAGTTCGCCGCGAAGGCACGTCGCCGCGCCGCCCGGGAAGGGGATTCCGAATGAGCGTCGCCGAGATCCAGGCCCGCATCTCCGACATCGAGGCCCGCATCGCGCAGTTCTCCGGAACCGTTGCCGTGCAGGCCACCAAGGCCGCGTCGTCGGTCTCCTCCACCGCCTCCTCCGCCTCGTCCTCGGTGTCGTCCGACTTCGCCGACCTGCTCTCCACCTCCGGCTCACGCGCCTCGGGCGTCGTCAGCCGCGGACTGCGCACCCTCAGCTCCGGCGACACGGGGGAGAAGCTCCTCGCCGCGGCCAAGCAGTACACCGGCACCGCCTACAAGTGGGGCGGCACCACGCCCTCCGGGTTCGACTGCTCCGGCCTGATCCAGTACGCCGCCCAGCAGATCGGCGTCAACCTGCCGCGCACCGCGGCCCAGCAGGCCACCGTCGGCACCGAGGTGCCCTCGCTGGCCGCAGCCAAGCCGGGCGACCTCGTCGTCCTCGAGAACGGCCACCACATCGGGATCTACGTCGGCGACGGCAAGATGCTGCACGCGCCGAAGACGGGTGACGTCGTGAAGATCTCCAAGGTCTGGGAGACCCCCATGACCATCCGCCGCCTCGGGACGACCGCCGCCACCACCGCGGCCGGGATCGGCGTCGCCGCCGCCACGCTGCTCTCCGGCGTGGCCACCCCCGACACCTCCAGCTACGTGCGCCCCGCCTCGCTCTCGAGCTCGTCGTCGACCGCGTCGAAGTCCGCCCCGTACGAAGCCGCCTTCACCGCGGCGGAAGCGAAGTACGGCCTGCCCAGCGGGCTGCTCAAGGCGGTCGCCAAGCAGGAGTCCGGGTTCAACGCCAACGCCAGGAGCGGTGCCGGAGCAACGGGTCTCATGCAGTTCATGCCCGCCACGGCCAAGAGCTTCGGCATCGACCCGAAGGACCCGTTCGCCTCCATCGACGCGGCCGGGAAGTACCTCGGGCAGAACCTCACGAAGTTCGGCTCCGTGTCGCTGGCGCTCGCCGCCTACAACGCCGGCCCGGGCAACGTCAGCAAGTACGGCGGCATCCCGCCGTTCACGGAGACCCAGAACTACGTCAAGAAGATCACCGCCGACCTCGGGAGTGCCGCGTGAGCAACAACCTGTCCGTGACGACACTGCCCTTCCCGACCGGCGCGCCGCGCGAACCCTCCCGTTCGTCCTCGTCGGACTCCAGCTTCGCGGACTCCTTCGGGCAGGCCGTGCAGGACCTGCGCACCACCGCCCGTGACCAGCGGGACGCCCGTGACTCCCGGGACGCCCGGGACGACTACGCGCGGACCTCCCCCGAGCGCACCTCGACCGGCGAGGACACCCGCACCGACCGCCCCGCCGACGACCGCATCACCAAGGGGTCCGAGCGCACCGAACGCCCCGAGCGTCCGGAACCCGGACACAAGAACCCCGCGAAGACGGGCAAGAAGGACGCCGCCACGGGGGAACGCCCCGAGGCCACCGACGAGGCCACGGACGCGACCGAGGACGCGAGCGCGGACACCGACCAGGTCACCGTCCCGACCATCCCCGTCGACCCGTCCCTGCTGGGTCTGCCCGCCGCCTTGCGCGCCGTGCTCACCCCCAGGACCGAGGCGACGACCCAGCCCGCCACCCAGGCCACCGTCACCGCCACCGACGGGGCCACCGCGCAGCCCGTGCCCGCCGCGACACCCGTCGTCGCCCTCGTTGTGGGGGAGACCACCCCCACCTCAGCGCAGCTCCCGACGTCGACCCCGTCGGTCACCACGGCTCCGGCTCCTGTCGCCGTCCCCACCACCCCCGTCGCCGCCCAGGCCGTGCCGGCTCAGACCGCCACCCCCGTCGCGGTGCCCGTCCCCACGCAGGCCGCAGCCGCCGCCCCCGCCACCCCGGGCGACGCGGCGCTCACCGCTGCCACCGTCACCTCGACGTCCGCGGCGCCGGTGACCCCGCCCGTGGTGCCCGCTCCCGTGCAGACCGCCGTCACCGGGTTGCCGCAGAACGTCGTGAAGAACGCCGTGCTGACCGACCAGCCCACCGCGCAGAACGCCGGCCAGGCGATCACCTCCATTGCGACGCAGCCGCTTGCAGCCGCCACCGCGGTGGCGCAGACCCTCCCGGCCGTCGCCACCGCTGGTACCGCGAAACCCGTCGCGACCGACGCTCCGGCGCCGACCGCCCCGACCTCCGGGGCGCCCGCCGTGGCCGTCCCGACCGTCGCCACCGGCCAGTCGGGCGCCGACACCAGCGGTCAGCCCGGCCAGCAGCAGGGTCAGACCGGGCAGCAGCAGCCCGCCCCCCAGGTCGTCGCGTCGGCACCGCGCGCCGCCGCGGGAGAGGCACCCGTGCCGCAGCCCGTCGTGATGGCCGCGAGCCCGACCGTCGCCCAGCCGATCGCCGCTCCGGTGACCGCCGCTGCGGCGAGGCCGCTCCCGCAGGCCGTCGACCCGAGCGCCACCGCGGTGGCGACGGCCGTCCCGACGCCCACCGGCACCGCGGCCACCGCCGCCCCGACGGTCGCCGCGGCCTCGACCCCACCCGTCCCGCTGCCGCTGACCAACCCGGCCGCGTTCGCGCACGGGGTGGCCGGCCGCCTCGAGGACCTCCCCGAGGCCGACGCCGTGCACAAGATGACCGTCGAGGTCAGCCCGGAGGGCCTGGGGCCGGTGAAGATCACCGCCGAGGTCAGCGGGGGAGCGCTGCACGTCTCCCTCGCCGGTGCCTCCGAGGCCGCCCGCCACGCCCTGAAGGCCGCCGTCGGTGACCTGCAGCGGGAACTGTCGGGCTCCGGGTTCACCCAGACCACCGTCGACGTCAGCACCGGCTCCGGTTCGCCGCAGGGCCGTTCCGCCGACGCGCAGTTCGGTGCGGGACAGCAGGGTTCCTCCAGCGGGCAGCAGGGGCAGCAGTCCGGGTCCGGCCGCTCCTCGGGTGGGTCCCTGTTCGCCGCGGCCGCCGACGAACGTCGTGCGGCCCGTACCGCCGCCGCGGCCGCCGACGGGCGCCTCGACCTCAGCATCTGAAGCGTTCAGCGCGGGATTCACCTGCCAGGACGCTGTGGATCCCTCACCTGGGTTAAAGGACGTCACCCGTTCGACCGAAGGAGTAGGCATGACCATCGACGCGGCAAGCGGTTCCAACGCCTACACGTCCCTGATCGCCAACTCCGACGCGATGACGGCGGCCGCGGCGAACAAGAACGCGAAGGCCACGGACACCTCCGCTGTGGCGAAGGCGAAGACCAAGGACGACAAGGACATGTTCCTCAAGCTCCTCGTCGCCCAGCTCCGCTACCAGGACCCGTCGAAGCCGGCGGACACCACGGCCTTCATGGCCCAGACCGCCCAGTTCTCGGCGCTGGAAGCCATGCAGGACGTCGCGACCCAGTCCAGCACGATGGTCGCGGCGCAGAACAAGCTGCAGGCCAGCACCATGGTCGGGCAGACGGTGTCCTACACCGCCCCGGACGGCACGCTGAAGAGCGGTGAGGTCAAGTCGGTCTCGTTCACGCAGGGTTCGGTCGGCGGCACCAACGGCGAACCGGTCCTCAACGTGGACGGGACCAACGTCGTCCTCTCCAAGGTCTCGGGCATCGGTGAGGCAGCGGCCATGGCCGCTGCTGCCGCTGCGGCGGCCAAGGCGGCGGCGGACGCGAAGGCAGCGGCCGACGCCAAAGCCGCAGAGGGTTCGGCCACCACGACCCCGCCCACCACGAGCCCGACCGCCCCGAGCACCACCGCGACTCCGCCCACGTCGACCCCGGTCACCGGATCGACTTCGAGCCCCACGACGGGGAACACCCCCGTGTCCGGCTCCACCGGGAGCACCCCGTCGGGCTCGTCGAGCCCGACGACCCCTGCCTGACCCGCTCCCACTCGTCCCACCACAGTTCCCCGTCAGCCCCTCGAAAGGTCTGAAGCATGCTTCGCTCCATGTTCTCCGGTGTCAGCGGCCTCCGTTCCCACCAGACGATGATGGACGTCGTCGGCAACAACATCGCCAACGTCAACACCGCCGGTTTCAAGAGCTCCAGCGTCGTCTTCGCCGACACGCTGTCCCAGCTCACCAAGGCCGCCGGTGCCCCGACCGACGCCGCCGCAGGTACCAACCCCGCCCAGGTCGGCCTCGGTGTCCGCGTCGACGCGATCACCCAGAACATGACCCAGGGTTCCGCGCAGGCGACCGGCAAGGCGACGGACCTGATGCTGCAGGGCGACGGCATGTTCGCCATCCAGCAGGGCGACGGGACCTTCTACTCGCGCAACGGCTCCTTCACCCTCGACGCCAACGGCTCCGTCGTCACGAACGACGGCGGCTACGTCATGGGCTGGAAGGCCGACGCGACCGGCGATGTGAACACGAACGGGCAGATCGGCAAGCTCGTCATCCCCTCCGACACCGTGATGCCGGCGGTCGAGACGACGAAGGCGCAGTTCAAGGGGAACATCGACCGCACGTACAAGGCGCCGACGACGACCCCGGACCTGACCGGCAAGACCGCTGACGCCAACGGTGACTACACCATCGACGGCACCACGGTCACTTCGTCGTTCACGAGCTACGACGCCCAGGGCGTTGCGACCACCGTCTTCATGACCTTCACCAACCAGGTGAAGTACACACCGCCGGTCGCAGCCGGGGCCGGTACACCGGGGAACGCCGGACCCGACACCATCGCTGGCAACGCCGACGACGTCGCCGCGATCCCGGGTACCCCCGCCGTCGCCGCGAAGTACCAGCCGAGCAACGACTGGAAGATCGCGGGCAAGGACTCCAACGGGAAGGCCGTGAACCTCGGCGGCAAGACCACGGTCAACTTCGACCCGGACGGCAAGGCGAACGCCGCGAACAACATGACGGCCACCATCGCGCCGTTCGGCACGAACGCGGGGTACTCGATGGCCCTGGACCTCTCGGGGCTGACCAGCTTCGTCGGCACCACGGGCACCAGCTCCGTCAACCCCGTCGCCGACGGCGCCCCGATCGGTACCCTCACCGGGTTCGCTTTCGGCACCGACGGTGTGATCACCGGCAACTACTCCAACGGGTACAAGCAGACCCTGGGGCAGATCGCCATCGCGTCGTTCAACAACGCCGCCGGTCTGCGCAAGGAGGGGAACTCCCTCTACAGCATCTCGACCAACTCCGGACAGCCCGTCTTCGGCATCGCCGGTGGCGGCGGCCGCGGCGCCATCCTGGCCGGCTCGCTGGAGATGTCGAACGTCGACCTCTCGAGCGAGTTCACCAACCTGATCCTCGCCCAGCGCGGTTTCCAGGCGAACTCGAAGGTCATCACGGCCTCCGACGAGATCCTGCAGGACCTGGTCAACCTGAAGCGCTGATAGGTCAAGCGCAGCAGTAGAACTGCCGAACACCCTCCTGGAGCAACGCTCCAGGAGGGTGTTTTGGTTGCAGCCAGTGACGATGTGCGGGCCATTAGCACGAACGGGTGTACCGCGCAACCCTCTCTCAGATCCACCACGTGCACGCCGATGGACTGGATGAACCAGCCCACGGACGGGCGCCCCACTCCACCGCCAAGGATGGAAACCCTGTGATCCTCGTGACTCGCCTCAACGGATCGGTGTTCGCTGTGAACCCCGACCTGATCCAGCGTGTCGATGCAACCCCTGACACGGTCATCACGCTCGTGGACGGCGCCAAGTTCGTCGTCACCGAACCGCTGGCCGAGATCATCGAGCGCGTCATGGCGTTCCGCGCGCGGGTCGTCGCGACCGCGCACTCCCTGGAGGAGACGGGCACGGCCGACGTCCTGGAGCTCCCGCACCACACCACCGAATCCACCCACCGCGACACGGACGGCGACCTGCCGGCCCCGGTCCCGCTGCACCGCAGGAGGCCCTGAGCCATGGACTTCGCAACCATCGGCGGTCTCATCGTCACCGTCGCCGCCATCCTCTGGACGCAGAACCACGAAGGTGGTTCGCCCACGGACCTCCTGCTGCCCGGCCCGCTCGTCATCGTCATCATCGGGACGCTCGGCGTCGGCTTCATGGGCGGGACGCTGAAGGACGGCATCGGGGCCTTCAAGTCCCTGCAGCGGGCCTTCCTGGGCAAGCCCAAGGACTCCGGCGCCACGGTCGGCGTCATCGTCAGCATGGCCGAGCGTGCGCGCCGTGAGGGCCTCCTGGCCCTCGAGGACGCCATCAAGGAAGTGGACGACGAGTTCCTCCGCGACGGCCTGCAGACCGCGATCGACGGCACCGACCCCGACGAGCTCTACGAGATCCTCAGCGCCCAGATCCAGGCGAAGAAGGCCGCGGACAAGCAGGCCGCCAAGATCTTCGGTGACATGGGTGGCTACGCCCCCAGCGTCGGCATCTGCGGCACCGTCATCTCCCTCACCGTCGTCCTCGCGAACCTGACCGACGCGGCGGCCCTCGGGCCGCTCATCGCCGGCGCGTTCGTCGCGACCTTCTGGGGTGTCGCCAGCGCGAACATCCTCTACCTGCCCCTGCAGAGCCGCCTGACCCGCCTCTCCGCCATCGAGACCGCGCAGATGGAACTGGTCGTCGAGGGCATCCTCGCCATCCAGGCGGGCTCCAACCCCCGCTCGGTCGCGAAGAAGCTCGAGAGCCTGCTGCCCCCGGGCACCGCGGTTCCGGACAAGAAGGCGGCCTGATGTCGGCGGCGCACAAGCGGCGTCACAAGCACGAGGAGCACGAGGAGCACGCCAACCACGAACGGTGGCTGGTGGCCTACGCCGACATGCTCACCGTGCTGATGGCCCTCTTCATCGTCCTCTTCGCCCTCAGCCAGGTCGACCAGCTGAAGTTCGCGCAGTTCAAGGACGGTCTCACCAAGGGGACCGCCGCCTCCAACCAGGCGGTCTCCGGGAACTCCGGGATCATGGACGCGGCCAACGGCGACATGCCCATCGACATCAGCCCGAACTCGACCGGTCAGCCGTTGCAGCAGAGCATCTCCTCCGAGGTGAAGCAGGTCCTGCAGCGTCAGCAGACCGCCCAGACGCAGTCGGACCTCCAGGACGCCAAGGAGGAGGTCCAGGACTACCGCGAGATCGAGAAGCAGATCAACGACGCCCTCACCGCGAAGGACGACCAGGACCAGGTGACCTACCGGATCACCTCCGACGGGCTCATCGTCGGTCTGGTCGCCGACAACGTGTTCTTCGCCAACGCCTCCGCCGAGGTCGAGGAGAAGGGCCGGGAGGTGCTGGACGTCATCGCGCCGATCCTGGCGCAGCTGCCCAACGACGTCGCGGTGCAGGGGCACACGAACTCCCTGCCGCTGAAGGGTTCCACCCGCTACCGCGACAACTGGGACCTGTCCGCAGCCCGCGCCATGACGGTCGTCCAGCGGTTCATCGCCGCCGGCATCCCCGGCGACCACCTCTCGGGCACCGGGTACGCCGACAGCCGTCCGCTGTACCCCAACGAAGACCCCAAGGCCCTGACGGGCAACCGTCGCGTCGACCTGGTCATCGCCTCCCCGAGCTCGGACGCCGTCAAGGCCCTCCTGCCCGAGGTCGCCGCCCAGACCGACACCGGGTCCGGACCCAAGGAGCTCACCGACACCACCGACACCGCGGGTGCCGAGAACACCTCGAGCGTCACCTCCACCACCGACCTCGCCACCGGCATCGCGCCGAACCTCGCCGCGAACGTCGCTCACTGACCCCCTGACGAACACGACCGAACGGAGTTCCCCATGGCCAAGGACAAGACCAAGGGCGACGGCGAGGCCAAGCCCGGCGGCAAGAAGAAGATGATCATCATCGCCGCGGGCGCGGCCGTGCTGCTCGCCGGCGGCGTGGGCGGCGGTGTCTTCATGCTCACCAAGAGCGACAGCGCCTCCGCGGCGGAGGCGACCCCGACGCCGACCCTCACCCCGGGTGACGTCACCGCGCTCGACCCGATCAGCGTGAACCTCGCCGACGGTCACTACCTGAAGATCGGCGTCGCGCTGCAGGGCGTCCTGGCCGCCGGCGGTGGCGGCCACGGGGGCGGCAGCACCGCCCTCGACGGCTCCAAGGCCTACGACCTGATCATCGCCGAGTTCTCCAACGTGTCGATGACCGAGCTGGAGAACGCCGAGCAGCGCAACCACTTCAAGGACGAGCTGCAGGAGAAGGTCATCGAGGCGTACAAGACGCACGACGAGAAGGGCGAGGAGGTCGAGGGGGTCATGGGCATCTACCTGACCTCCTTCGTCATGCAGTGAGCTGAACCCTCCACCAGGAAGGCCCCGGGTACCCGTGCCCGGGGCCTCTCCGCGTCCCCGCTCACCCCTCTCTCGTGGTCGGGACGGTACGGCGGGAGGAGTCGTGGCAAACTCGCGTGACCACGGGTCCAGGGGGGATGACGGTGCGGGTGCTGCTGGTCGACGACGAGGTCACGCTCGCCGCGACGCTGTCGTCCGGGCTGACCGGGGTCGGGTTCAGCGTCGAGGTCGTCCACGACGGGGGTTCCGGGTTGGAACGGGCCACCGAGGGGTCGTTCGACGTCGTCGTCCTGGACATCATGCTGCCGGTGCTCAACGGCTACGAGGTCTGCCGGACGCTGCGGGAGCGCGAGGTCTGGACCCCGATCCTCGTGCTGACCGCCAAGGACGGGGAGTACGACGAGACCGACGCGTTCGACCTCGGCGCCGACGACTACCTGCGCAAACCCTTCTCCTTCGAGGTCCTCGTCGCCCGGTTGCGTTCGCTGGTCCGGCGCGGTGCGCCCGAGCGACCCGCGACGCTGAGCGCGGGGGAACTCGCCCTCGACCCCGCCCAGCAGCGGGTCCACCTGCGCGGCGAGGAGGTCCGCCTCACCGCGCGGGAGTTCCAGGTGCTGCACCACTTCATGCGCCACGCCGGCGACGTCCTGACCAAGACGAACATCCTCGAGAACGTCTGGGACGAGTTCTACGACGGCGACGAGAACCTCGTCGAGGTCTACGTCGGGTACCTGCGCCGCAAGGTCGGTCGCGAGTTCATCGAGACCATCCGGGGTTCGGGGTACCGCTTCGTCACTCCGTGAGTTCCGGGGTGTCCGGGAACTCCGAGATCGGGAGTTCGATCCGGAAGCACGTCCCCGGACCGTCGTCGGGGTCGAGGACGCGGACGTTCCCGCCGTGGGCCAGGACGATCTCGCGGACGATGGCCAGCCCCAGGCCGGTGCCACCGAGGTCGCGGGCACGACTCTCCTCCAGGCGCACGAACCGGTCGAACACGCGTTCGCGGTCCGGACCGGGGATCGACGGGCCGTCGTTGACCACGTCCAGGACGGCCGTGGAGCCGTTGCGGCGCAAGGTGATGGACACCGTCGAGACGGCGTGCCGGGCGGCGTTGTCGGTCAGGTTGCGCAGCACCCGCGACAGCGCGTGCCCGTCGCCCAGGACCCGGGCCGGTTCGCGGTGCACGGCGACGTCGAGCGTCGTGGCCGTCCGCAACCGGCGGGCCTCGGCGGTCACCAGATCGTCGAGGTCGACCTCGTCGCGCTGTGGGGTACCCGCGGAACCGCGGCTGCGCTCGTCGACCCGGGCCAGCAGCAGCAGGTCGGACACGAGCCGGTCCAGTCGTTGCGCCTCACCCCGCACGAGGACGGCGAGGTCCCCGCGGTCGGCGCGGTCGGGGACGGTGAGGGCGATGTCGGCGGCGGCCCGCAGGGTGGCGACCGGACTGCGCAGCTCGTGTCTGGCGTCGGAGACGAACTGCCGCTGCGCCGTCGTCGCCCGGTCGAGGTCGGCGAGCACCGCGTTCATCGTCCGGGCGAGTTGGGACACCTCGTCGTCGCCCGGCGGGACGGGAACCCGTTCCGAGAGGTCGCGCAGGCTGATCCCCTCGACGGTCGTGCGGATCTCGCTGACGGGACGCAGCGACCGCCCGATGAACAGGTACGTGGCCCCGGCCACGGCCAGCAGCAGCAGCGGGCCGGCGACGGTCAGGGCGACCTCCGCGGCGTGCAGGGTGTCCTCGCCCGTGCCCAGCGACTGCCCGATGAGCACGGTGAACCGGGTGCCGTCGACCTCGCCGCCCAGCGCCGTGAACCGGTACGGGTCGTCGTCGAAGGGCAGGGCCCTCTCGAGCATCAGGGTCCTCCCCGGGGCCGGCAGTTCCCGGGCGAGCGGGGTGAAACCACGCAGGTCGTCGCTGGCGGCGATGACGGTGCCGTCGGCGTTGAGGACCTGGACCACCGCCCGTCGCCGGGCGGCGGCGGAGATGGCGTCGCGCAGGTCCTCGCGGTTCGGGGATTCGGTCGTGGCGACGGCGGTGGAACTCGCGATGTCCCCGTCCACCAGGGCCGAGACCCCCTGCGCGGTGGCGAGGTTGCCGGCGTCGATGCTGTTGTCCAGGTTGTTGCTGACGGCCAGCAGCAGCACGGCACCGGCGGCGGCGACGACCACGGCCTGCAGGACGGTGGCGGCGATCGTGGAGCGGATCTGCACCCCGGCCGCCCGCCACCAGTCGAGAACCCTGCCGAGCACCCGACGGGGGGTTGCGAGCACTGGATCCACCTCTCTCACCTGGAACGGCCTGTCCCGGCTCCGATCGTCGCGCACCACCGTGCGCACCGGGCCGCTCAGCAGAGGTTCAGCATGCCTTCGCCACGCTGGGGTCGTGACAGAGACTCCTGCTCGCCAGGGACCCCGGGGCGGCGCCGGTGCCGCCCTGCGCACGGCGGCGAACAAGGTTCCCGAGGTCACCGCGTTCTTCTGGATCGTCAAGGTGCTGGCCACCACGGTGGGGGAGACCGCGGCGGACTACCTCGACGAGACCCTCGGCTTCGGTCTCACCGCGAGCAGCATCGTCATGACGGTGCTGCTCGCGGTCGTGCTCGTGGCGCAGTTCCACCGCCGCGGCTACCGGCCCCCGGTCTACTGGTTGGCCGTGGTCCTGATCAGCGTGGTGGGGACATTGCTCACCGACAACCTCACCGACGGCCTCGGGGTGCCGCTCCTGGCCTCCACGATCGTCTTCGCGGTCCTGCTGACCGCGACGTTCCTGACGTGGCACCGGGTCGAGGGCACGCTGTCCATCCACGCGATCGACAGCCCCCGGCGGGAAGCCTCCTACTGGCTCGCCGTCCTCTTCACCTTCGCCCTGGGCACCGCCGCGGGCGACTTCGTGGCCGAGACGACCGGCATCGGGTACCTCGCCTCCGTCGTCCTGTTCGCCGTCGCGATCGCCGTGGTGGCCGTGCTGCGCTTCGGGCTGCACCTGAACGCCGTCGGGACGTTCTGGGCGGCCTACGTCCTGACCCGCCCGCTGGGCGCGTCCCTGGGTGACCTGCTGTCGCAGGACCGGGCCGACGGCGGTCTGGGGCTGGGGACCACGGTGACCAGCGTCCTCTTCCTCGCGGCGATCCTGGCGGTGGTGGCGCACCTCAGCCTCAGCCGGGTCGACGCCCCCGACCGTCGCGGCGTCCCGGCCGCCTCGTCGTCGTCGATGCCGTCGTGAGCGCGCTGCTGGACCCCCAGCACCTGCTGTCGTCCTTCGGGACCCTGGGTGTCTTCGTGATCCTCTTCGCCGAGACCGGGTTGCTCGTGGGGTTCTTCCTGCCCGGTGATTCGCTCCTCTTCACGGCCGGGCTGCTCACGGCGACGGGTGTCAGCTCCTCGGTCCACCTGTCCCTGGTCCCGGTGCTCCTGGCCGCGGCCGGCGGGGCCCTGCTGGGGGCGGAGGTCGGATACCTCATCGGCCGGGCCGCGGGTCCGGCGCTGCTGGAGCGTCCTGAGCACCGGCGCCGCCACGCGGGGGTGCAGCGCGCCCGCGCCGTCCTGGAACGCTACGGGCACGGCAAGGCGATCGTCCTCGCGCGGTTCATCCCGGTGGTCCGGACGCTGATGAACCCCCTCGCGGGGACGGTGGGCGTCCCGGCCCGCACCTTCACCCTGTGGCAGTGCGTCGGGGGGCTCCTCTGGGCCCTCGGGGTCACCCTCGCCGGACACGTGCTCGGTGGGCAGATCCCCGGGATCGACGCCTACCTGCTGCCGATCATCGCCGTCGTCGTGGTGGTCTCGCTGCTGCCGGTGCTGGTGGAGCTGCTGAGGTCGCGGCGAGGAACCACCTCCCGCCGCTGACCGCTCTCAGCCGCGGTTCAGCGACTCGCAGGCAGCATGGGGGAGACCCCCGAACGCCGCCGCGCCCCACCCCGACGTCTGGAGACGACGCCCCATGGCCCGCACGCCCCTGAAGCTGCTCCCCCGCGCGCGTCCCCCGGTCGCGGCGAAGGTTCCCGAGATCACCGTCCTCTTCTGGGTGGTGAAGGTGCTCACCACCGGCATGGGGGAGGCGGCCTCGGACTTCCTCGGCACGACGAACCTGGTCCTCGGCGGGGTGGTCGGCGTCGGGGGGTTCGCCCTCGCCCTGTGGTGGCAGTTGCGCGCGACGCGCTACCAGCCGCTCCGCTACTGGTTCGCCGTCGCGATGATCGCCGTCTTCGGGACGATCGTCGCCGACGTGCTGCACGTGGTGACCGGACTGTCGTACTACGTGACCTCGGCGTTCTACGGGGTCGTCGTGATCGTCCTGTTCGCCTGGTGGCGGCGCAGCGAGGGCACCCTCGACATCCACAGCATCACGACGGCCCGCCGGGAGCGGTTCTACTGGGCCACCGTCGTCGCGACCTTCGCGCTGGGGACGGCGGTCGGGGACCTGACCGGGTTGACGATGCACCTCGGCTTCCTGCCCTCGGGGTTGCTGTTCGCGGTCGCCATCGCGGTTCCCCTCGTGGCGTGGCGACTCGGAGCGAACCCGGTCGCGACGTTCTGGGTGGCCTACGTGCTGACCCGCCCGCTGGGGGCTTCCTTCGCGGACTGGCTGGCGAAGGAACCCTCCGTCGGTGGGGGTGTCGGCTTCGGGGACGGCCCGGTGACGCTCGTCGCCCTCGTCGTGATCGTCGCCCTGGTGGCCCACCTGGCGGTGAAGCGCGGCGACGTGCAGGAGCAGACCGGAGGGGTTCCGGAGGCTGCCGCGGACCTGCCGGTGCGCCGCGCTGCGCCGTCGTCGCCCAGGCTCGCCAGCGAGTTCCGGTCCGGCGACACCGGCGGGGACCGCAGCTGATCAGGTGTCCCCCCGTACCCGGTGACGACCGGGTCACAGGTTCGTCTGCGACTCCAGCCAGTCCGGGTAGCGTCCGCCCTCGATCTCGAGGGCGCCCGACTGGCGGGACAGCTCCTCCACCTCCTCGGGCGTGAGGGTCACGTCGGCCGCGGCGACGTTCTCGCGGAGCCGGCCGGGGTTCGTGGTCCCGGGGATGGGGACGATCCACGGCTGCCGGGCCAGGAGCCAGGCCAGGGCGATCTGGCCGGGCGTGCAGCCCTTCCGCTCGGCGAAGCGCCGCACGAGGTCCACCACGGCCGCGTTCTGCTGCTGGGCCGCCGCCGCGAAGCGGGGGATGCTGGCGCGCAGGTCGCTCCCCTCGGCGAACGAGGTCCCGGTGGCGATGGTCCCGGTGAGGAAACCCTTGCCGAGGGGGCTGAAGGGCACGAACCCGACGCCGAGTTCGGCGCACACGTCGAGGACGGTTTCTTCGGGGCGACGCCACCAGAGCGAGTACTCGCTCTGGACCGCGGTCACCGGGAGCACGGCGTGCGCCCGGCGGATGGTGTCGGCGGCCGCCTCGGACAGCCCGTAGTGCTTCACCTTGCCCGCGGCGACGAGTTCCGCGACGGCGCCCGCGAACTCCTCGATCGGGAACTCCGGGTTGACCCGGTGCTGGTGGTACAGGTCGATCGCCTCGACCCCGAGGCGCTGCAGGGAACCGTCGGCGGCGGCCGCGACCTCGTCCGGCCGCAGCATCCGGCCGGTCGCGGTCCGGGTGACGGGGTCGACGTGCTGGGCGAACTTCGTGGCGATCACGACGTCGTCGCGCCCGGCGAGGACGTCGTGCAGGGCCTCGCCGACGAGTTCCTCGTTGGCGTGGGGGCCGTAGACCTCGGCCGTGTCGAAGAACGTCACGCCGAGGTCCACCGCGGAGCGGACGTGGGCCAGCATCTGCTGCCGGTCGGGGGTGGCGCCGTACCCACCGGTGGTGGTCATGCAGCCCAGGCCGATCGCGGAGACGGCGGGGCCCTGCGGGCCGAGGGTTCGGGTGTGCACGGGTTCCTCCTCAGGAGCTTCGGGCGGGGACGCGCAGACTCAGCAGCGCAGCGCCCAGGAGCAGCGCCGCGGAGATCAGGAAACTGGCGCGGGCGCCCGCGAGGAACTCGCCGGACACCAGGGCGCCGAAGACGGCGATGGCGACCGCGCCGCCGATCTGGCGGAAGGTGTTGAACACCGCGCTGGCCGTGCCGGACCGCTCCGGCGCGACGCCCTCCAGGACGACCGAGGTCACCGACGGCATCGCCAGCGAACCGCCCGCCCCGATGAAGCAGACGCAGAGCGCCGTCCACCCGACCGAGCCGGTACCGACCGTGGCGGCCAGCCCGAGCAACCCCGCGACCATCGACGTCAACCCGGCGACCACGGGGACCCGCGCGCCGAAGCGGTTCGTGACCGGTCCGCTCGCCAGGTTCCCCGCGACGGCGAGGGCCGCCGACGGCACGAAGACCAGTCCCGCCCGCAACGGGGTCAACCCCAGGTGCTGCTGCAGGTAGAGGCTCACGACGAACACGTTGCCGAAGTTGCCGACCATGAAGGCGAAACCCACCGGCAACGCGATCCGCACCCCGCGGGCGCGGAAGAGGTCGAGCGGCACCATCGGGTGCGCGGCGCGGGCCTGGACGACGATGAACCCGGCGATCGCCGCGACGGCCACGACCAGGGTCGCCACCACGGTCGGTGACGTGAAACCCCGGTGCCCGCCGTCGATCAACCCGAACACCAGGGCGGACAACCCGAGCACGGCCAGGACCTGACCGGCCACGTCGAAGGGCCTCGGTCGGCGCGGCGAGGTCGCGACCCGGGTGAGGAAGACGAGCATCCCCCCGCAGACCGGCACGTTGACCAGGAACACCCAACGCCAGTCCAGCGAGGTGAGGAAACCGCCGAGGGGCTGACCGAGCAGGCCGGCGACCGCTCCGCCCACGGCCCAGACCCCCAGGGCCCGGGATCGGCGGCCCGGATCGGGGAACGCCTCCCGGACCAGGGCCATGGACGCCGGCAGCATGATCGCCGCGCCGGCTCCCTGCGCGCACCGCGCGGCGATCAGCGCCCCCGCCGACGGGGCTGCCGCACAGGCCGCCGAGGTGATCGTGAAGACGACGACGCCGAGCGCGAGGGCACGTTTGGCGCCGATCCGGTCGCAGAGGTTCCCGGCGAACAGCAGCAGGCACGCGAACAGCAGGGTGTAGCCGTCGATGATCCACTGCTGACCCGTCACCCCACCGCCGAGTTCAGCGCGGATCGCCGACAGGGCGACGTTGACGATCGAGATGTCGAGGGTGATGAGGAAGAAGCCCAGCGACGCGATGGTGATCACGACGCGGGCGTGGGGGGAGTCGGGGGGTTCCGGTGCCGGGGGAACACCCGCCGCGGGGAGTTCCTCGACCTCGTCACGGTGGCGCACGAACCCACCGTAGGGGGGCTCGCCGGGTGATGGGATGCCCTGGCAGTACCCCTCTCACCCCTTCCACCCCCGTCACGGGCCGCCGACGACCTCCGTGGTCCCGTCGGCCCACACGACCAGACCGGACGTCCCGGGCCGACCGCGGAGCCAGCGGGTGGCGTCGGGACCGAGGGCGTAGGCCGCGGTCGCGTCGACGTCGGCGCGGGTCAGCGACGGCGCGATCACGCTCACCTGGGCCACCGCGGTGGGCGCGACGCCGGTGCGGGCGTCGACGAGGTGCGCCCCCCGGTGCGCGGTGCCCGAGGTGGCGATCGAGCCGTTCGCGATCGCCACGGTGGCGATGATCCGCCGGGGATCGGCGGGGTCCTCGATGCCGATGCGCCAGGGCGGGGACCCGGGGGAGGCGTTGTGGCAGAGCAGGTCACCTCCCCCGGAGAGGCAGGAGTCGGTGTCCGGCAAACCCGTCAGCCAGACCACGGCGCGTTCCAGGGCCCAGCCCTTCACGACGCCGGCGGTGTCGAGGCGACGCACCCCGTCCGCTCCCGGGCGGTGGACGTCGAAGGCGCCGCTGGAGTCGCGACGGGCCTCCTCCGCGATCGCCAGGACCTCCGCCACCTCGGGCGGGCAGTCGGCGACGGTGACCTCCCCGCGCCCCAACCGCGAGGCCCACGACTGCGGCCGGTAGTGGCTGAAGACGGCCTCCGCCGCGCGCAACGAGGCGAGCACCCCGTCCCAGGCGTCCCGCCCCGCGGCGTCGTCGCGGTGTCGTCCCCGGATCGCGAGGCTCACGGGGAAACCCATGACCTGCTCGACCCGGCGGACGGTGGCGGCGTCGTGCTCCCCGCTCACAGCCCGGCCTGGTCCAGCGCGCTCTGCAGGGAGGTGAGGTACCCGGTGCTGGTCACGGTGGCTCCGCTGACCATGTCGATCGCGGCGTTCTGCGCGGACAGGGTCTCCTGCACGAGGGTGGGGAGGGCGCGGGCGTTGATCTCCTGGTCCCTGCCGTTCTCGCTGGGGTACTCCACGACGTCGACCGCGGTGATCTCGCCGTTCGCCACGGTGATCTCCACCTGCACCGGTCCCCACCTGGTGTCGGCGGCGGAACCGGTGAACGTCGCCGACGCGGTCGTCGAGGTGCCGCCCGAGGTCGCCGTGCCACTCGAACCCGTGGACCCCGAACTCGTGGTTCCCGCGACGGCGGGGGACACGGCCGCGGTGCTCGTCGTGGCGGTCCCTTCGGTGGAGGTGTGGTAGCCGAAGAGGAGGACGAGCACCGTGACGGTGCTCATGCCGGCGACGACGATGCGGCGGGTGGAGCCACCCTCGCCCGGTTCGCGCAGGGAAGTTTCTCGGGTCACGAGGTTCACCATCCGAAGTCTTCGCAGTGGAACCGCTCGGCCGGGACCCCGGCGGCGGTGGCGGCGCGGCGCACGTCCGCGGTCCATCCCGCGGGGCCGCAGACGTAGACGTCGCGTCGGGCGATGTCGGGGACGAGGTGACGCAGCGCGGTCACGTCGTCGATCGGGGGAGTTCCGGCGGGCAGCCACGACCCCTCGGCGCGGCGCGGACCGGGGAGGTCCACGACCCGCAGGCCCCGGTCGCGGGCGAGGACGTCGAACTCCCGCGCGAACAGGGGAGTCCCCTGGTGGCGGTGCAGCAGGACCGCCTCACCGGGGGCGTAGCCGAGGCCTTCGGCCAGGGCCCGCAGGGGGGTGATGCCCACCCCGGCGCCGATGAGGACGACGTCGCGGCGGGTCCGGGCCCGGGCCGAGAGGCGACCGTGGGGGCCTTCCACGAGGACCCTCGTCCCAGGTCGGAGGCGGCGCAGCCGGCGACCGCCGTCACCGGTGGTGCGGACGGTGATCCGCAGCCGGCGGCCGTCCGGGGCGGCGGAGAGGGAGTAGGGGTGGTTGCGCATCCAGCCCGGTCCGTCCAGGAAGCGGAACCCGAGGAACTGCCCGGCCTCGACCGGCAACCGGTGCAGGTTCCGACCGGTCATCACGACGGAGACGACGTCGGGTGCCTCCTGCACGACGGAGGTGACCCGCAGGCCCAGACTCCGGTTGCGCAGCAAGGGGAGCGAGGCCCGGAACACGAGGACGGCTGCCATCGTGGCACCCCAGGCGGCCCACCAGAACACCGTCCGGGCGGGGTGACCGGTGAACTCCTGACCCGTCCACAACTGGTGTGGCAGGGCAAGACCGACGCCGAGGTAGGCGTAGAGGTGGATCAGGTGCCACGACTCGTAGCGCAGCCGGCGCCGGGCGGCGCGGACGCTGGTCACGACCACGGCGACCAGCGCGAGGGTTCCCGCCCCGGCGAGCAGCACGCCGGGTTCCTCGACCAGGAGGTTCCACCCGGTCGCGGGGGTCTGCGACAGTTCCCCGCCGGCGTAGCCCCAGGTGATCGTCACGATGTGGGCGAGCATCAGGTCGAAGGAGCAGAAGCCCACCCACCGGTGCACCCGGGCGAGGCGGTCCTGCCCGAAGGCGGCCTCCAGGAGCGGGACGCGGGCCATGAGGAACACCTGGGCCAGCAGCAGCACCGAGGCGACCAGGCCGGACAACCGTCCCAGCGAGGTCAGGGCGTCGGCCCAGCCGGTGAGGTCCTGCAGTCCGCGGTCGGCGGCCCACCAGGAGGTGACGAGCAGCAGGGAACCCCACAGCGAGCAGCCCGCGGCGAGGCGCACGCCCCGGTCGCGTCGGGCGCGGCCCGCGGGGGGACCGGGCGGACGACCGGGCTGCGACCGGGTGCCCGGTGACGTCGTGATGGTCATGCGGTGCTCCGAGGGGTTCGTGGGTGGGGACCTCGCCGGTGTCGTTCCGGTTCCGAGTGTGGGTCGAACCGGCTGAAGGCGACCTGAAGGACGTCCACGCACCTCCCAGGTCACGCACAGGTCAGCCCACGACCCGACCCAGGTCGCTGGTCCGGGGTCTGAGGGCACCGGGACTCCCGGCCCCGGGCACCCCGTCGAGCCGGTGGACGCCGGCCGTCGTCCTGCCCGTCGGCCTCCTCGCGTCGGGGCGAACCCTTGAGCCGCAACGCCCGGAACCACCCGTTCGGGCTCGCGCTAAAGGGTGACGGCCATTCGTGCCGATAGAGGGCTCGTGGCAGCCGAGACCCCCAGTACCGCCGAGCGGACAGGCACCCGTCGCTCCCGGCGACGCGGTGTTCCCGTCCCGTACGACTTCAGACGGCCGACCAAGCTGTCCCGTCAGCACGCCCGCGTGCTCGAGATCACCTACGAGGGCTTCTGCCGTCAGTGGGCGACGCTGCTGTCCTCCACCCTGCGCACCACCGTGCAGGTCGAGCTCGACGGCATCCAGCAGTACAGCTACGACGAGTACGCCGCGTCGCTGCCGCTGCCGACCGTGATGGCCGTCTTCGACCCCGAGCCGCTGACCGGGGCGGGCGTCCTGCACCTCGACATCGCCTTCGTGCTCTCCTGCATCGAGCGGATGCTCGGGGGCAGCGGTCACAACGAGCAGCCCAACCGGCAGCTGACCGACATCGAGGCCGTCCTGGCCCGCGGGATGGTCGAGCGCACGCTCGTCGAACTGGCCTCCTCGCTGGTGACGGTCGTGGACCTCAAGCCGAAGCTCACCGCGATCGACCAGAACCCGGCGTTCGCCCAGGCCGCCGCCGCGACCGACGTGATGATCGTGTCCTCCTTCCACCTCGAGGTGGACGGGGTCGCCGGCACCGCGACGCTCGCGATGCCGCTGGACCCGCTGTCCGCGGCGCTGACCGCGGCGGAACTGCGGGTCGCCAGCCCCGAGGAACTGCGGATCCGGCGCCTCATGCGCGACCGCCTCGACGACCACCTCGAGCACATCCCGGTGGACGTCTCGGTCCGGATGAAGGCGGCGCAGATGCGTCCCGACGAGATCCTCTCGCTCATCCCCGGTGACGTGCTGCGGCTGCCGCAACGCGCCGACGAGCCCCTCGAGGTGGTCGCCCAGGGCGCCCACGTCGCCTCCGCCGTGGCCGGTAGCCGCGGACCCCGACTCGCCTGCCTGATCGTCCCGACCCCCGAGGAGAACGCACGATGAGCACCGCAACCCACACCGACCTGACCGCCACGCTGCGTGAGGCCGCCCAGGCTGCGCTCGCCGTCCTCCCGCTCTCGGCGCCCGGCACCATCACCGGTGTCGTGACCGTCGCCCAGGCCCCCGACCTCGGCGAGGAGGGCATCGCGGTCTCCGCGAACTTCGCCGGTGCCGCCAACGGCCGCGTCACCGTCGTCGTCGGCGAGGAGACCCTCAACACCCTCCTCATGAGCCCCGAGGGCGCCCTCGACCCCGTCGACGCCCTGCGCCCGGCCCTGGAGACCGTCGTGCACTCCCTTGGGCAGTGCACCCTGGACGCGGGCGTCGAGGGCGACCCGGCGCAGGCCCTGTCCCAGCTCGACGGCGGTGCCGTCGCGGTGATCGGCGCCGGCGGGGAGACCCTGGCCCTGATCGGGCTGACCCTCACCGCCCAGAACGACACCCCGCAGCCCACCGCGTCGGCGTCGTCGTCGTCGCCCGCGGTGAGCCGCCCCCGCACGATGGACCTGCTGCGCGACGTGCAGATGGACGTCACCGTCGAGCTCGGGCGCACCAGCATGACCGTGCAGGACCTGCTGGCCCTGACCCCCGGCTCCGTCGTCGAGCTGGACCGCGCCGCGGGCAGCCCCGCGGACATCCTGGTCAACGGTCAGCTCATCGCCCGCGGCGAGGTCGTCGTCGTCGACGAGGACTACGCCATCCGCATCACCGAGATCGTCACCCCGGAGGCCGGCGCCTGATGGACGCCGTCGCCGCGATCGCCCGCACGAGCATCTCGCTGGTCGCGGTGCTCGGCCTCCTCTACCTGATCTCGCGCTGGTTGCGCCGCCGTCAGGGCGGCGTGACCGGCGGGGCGGACTTCTCCGTCCTGGCCAAGCAGAGCCTCGGCGCGAAGGCCGCCGTCGCCCTCATCAAGGTCGGCGACCGGGCCCTGGTCGTCGGGGTCTCCGACGCCGGCGTGAACCTGCTCGGCGAGACCGACGTCGCCTCCGTGTTCGCCCGGACGGGTGAACTCAAGGAAATCGCCGAAGGTGCCGAGGTAGGGGACATCACCGCGGAACCCTCCACGGTGGACGTCACGGACGGACCGGAAGTCGTTGCGGCCCAGCCGAACGTGGGGGAGAGATACCTGCGCAAGGACGGCGAGACCGTCGCCGCGAAGCTCCCCGCGCGCCACGCCCCCCAGCCGGGCGTCACCGGTTCGGCCCTGTCGCCGGCCACCTGGACCAAGGCAGTCGACGTTCTGCGTGAGAGGACGACCCGCAGGTGAAGAACTCCCGTGCCCGCACCCTGGCCGCGGCGCTGGTGCTGTCCGGTGGACTGATCGCCGGAGGTGCCGCGTCCGCTCAGGCCGCCACCTCCGCCCTCGCCCCCCTCAGCGTCTCCGCCGCCGCCCCTGTCGCCTACGTGACGGGTGTGAGCGCGGGCAGCCCCGCCGGTACCGTGGCGCCGGCCGACCCGGTGGCCCCGGCCGCCCCGGCCGCACCCGGTTCGGTGTCCCTGGACATCAACGGCGTCAGCGGCAAACCCAGCCAGTCGGTCACCGTCATCATCGCCCTGACGATCCTCTCGGTCGCCCCCGCGCTGCTGCTGCTCACGACCTGCTTCACCAAGATCCTCATCGTCCTGGGCCTGACGCGCAACGCGCTCGGCCTGCAGGGCACCCCGCCCAACCAGGTGCTGGCCGGCCTCGCGCTCTTCCTCACGATGTTCGTGATGGCCCCCACCTTCAGCGCGATCAACGACGCCGCGATCCAGCCCTACCTCAAGGGCGACAAGACCGCGACGGTCGCCTTCACCGACGGCAGCGAGCCGCTGAAGCAGTTCATGCTCAAGCAGACCCGGCCCGAGGAACTGGCCCTGATGACCAAGGCCGCCAAGCGTGACCTGCCCGCCACCCGCGAGGCCACCCCGCTGACGACCCTCGTCCCCGCTTTCGCCCTCTCCGAGCTGCGCAGCGCCTTCATCATCGGCTTCGTCATCTTCATCCCGTTCCTGGTGATCGACATCGTCGTCTCAGGAGCCCTGATGAGCCTCGGCATGATGATGCTCCCCCCGGTGACCGTCTCCCTCCCCTTCAAGCTCCTCCTCTTCGTGATGGTCGACGGCTGGGGCCTGATCATCAAGGCCCTGGTGAGCTCCTACGCGGGCTGAACCACGCGAGGTGACCTGAAAGGACGCGCCACGGGGTGGGGTCGTCGGATGTCCGAAGTGAGCGCCGGCCCACTCCCGTGAGGGAGTGCGAGAACCCGCGCGAACGGAGTGTCCGACGACCCCACCCCGTACTGCGTCCGGCCCCGAACCCGACCGAACGCCCCTCCTGAGCCCGATTCAAGAACCTCACCCGATCGGCCGAGAACTACGCCAGAAGCGTGAACACCCCCGCACCACCCTCCCGACAGGAAGGCACCGCGATGACCGACGTGACCGTCATCCACATCGGGATGACCGCTCTCGTCCTCGCTGCCAAGCTCTGCGCCCCCATGCTGCTGACCGCGCTGGCCGTCGGCTTCGGCATCTCGCTGTTCCAGTCCGTGACCCAGCTGCAGGAGCAGACGATCGCCTTCGTCCCCAAGGCCATCGCCGTGGGTGTCGCGATCGTGGTGTGCGGCAAGTGGATGCTGCACGAGATGACCTCCTTCACCACCGCGCTCTACGAGCAGATCCCGTCGCTGCTCTCGCACGGCGGCTGAGCGGCGTGCAAGGACTGCCCTCGATCCCGCTGGACCTGATCCTGGCGGTCCTGCTGGCCTCGGTCCGCTCGGCGGCGTTCCTGATGTTCGCCCCGCCGTTCGCGAACAAGGCCGTCAACGGCCAGGTGAAGGCGATGCTCTCGGTCGCGATGGCCCTGCCCGTCGCGGGTCGGCTGCGCGACTCCGTGCCCGCTGCGGAACCGGGTCCGCTCATCACCGCCGTCGTCCAGCAGGCCCTCGTGGGGGTCGTCATGGGCGCCTTCGTCGCGTTGCTTTTCACCGCCGTCCAGGCCGCGGGCGACATGCTGGACCTCTTCGGCGGTTTCCAGCTCGCCAGCGCCTACGACCCGTTGATGCAGGTCCAGACGGCCATCTTCGGCAAGCTCTACAGCTGGACGACCACGGCGCTGCTCGTCGTCACCGGTGGGCACCTGCTGATCCTCCAGGGCTTCCTGCGCTCCTACGACGTGCTGCCCCTGAACGCGGGGATCGACACCGGGACCGTGGGGCGGGTGTTCACCGAGGGCATCAGCCAGCTGATGCTCTCGGCGCTGCAGATCGCGGCACCCCTCATCGCGGTGCTCTTCATCACCGACATCGGCCTGGGGCTGCTCTCGCGCGTCGCCCCGGCCCTGAACGTCTTCGCCATGAGCTTCCCGGTGAAGATCCTCATCGCTCTGACCCTGGCCGGGTTCACGTTCTCGATGCTGCCCGGGGTCGTCGCCGACATGGCCGGCACCGCGCGCGAGACCGTCGTCCGCCTCGTCACCCCCGGCGCTGAGGATCGCGTGAGCGGAGGTGGGGGCGGATGAGCGGGGAGAAGACCGAGAAGCCGACCGCCAAGCGCCTCAAGGAGGCGCGCGAGGAAGGCAACATCCCGTTCTCCCGCGACGTCGCGGCGTGGTTGTCGACGGGTGCGGGGGCGGTCGTGATCCCGCACACCATCGAGGCCGGCAAAGTCCTCATGACGCAGGCGATGACCGACATCGCCACCGTCGCCGCCGATCCCGAACCGGCGCGGGCCCTGTCGGCGATGTCGGACACGTTCTCCGGCATCCCCGGCGTCCTGGGGCCGCTGGCGTTCACGACGTTCATGGCCGTCGTCGTCTCCGGCGCGATCCAGGGGACCCTGCGCCCGGCGACGAAGAAGCTCAAACCCAAGTTCAGCAACCTCAATCCCGTGAACGGCTTCAAGCAGCACTGGGGCCCCCAGGCCATCTGGGAGGGCACGAAGTCGCTGCTGAAGACGGCCGTCATCGGCTTCGTCATGTGGATGATCGCCAAGAACCTCGCTCCCGACCTCGTCGGGCAGGGGGCGATGTCGATGTCGGCGGTGCTGGCCCTGACCAAGTCCGCCATCGCGAGGATGCTGATGGTCACCGTCCTCATCGGGCTGATCATCGCCGCCGCCGACTACGCCATGAGCTACCGCCGCACCATGAAGAAGCTGCGGATGTCCAAGCAGGACATCAAGCAGGAGCACAAGAACGCCGAGGGCGACCCGCTGCTCAAGGGCGCGATCCGCTCCAAGCAGATGGCCATGTCGCGCAACCGCATGATGTCCGACGTCGACAAGGCCGACGTCGTCCTCGTCAACCCCACCCACATCGCCGTCGCCCTGCGCTACGAACCGGGCACCGGCGCACCGAAGGTCGTCGCCAAGGGCGCCGGCGCGATCGCGACCAAGATCCGCGAGAGGGCCAAGGCGAACGACGTCCCCCTGGTCAAGGACGTCCAGCTCGCCCGCACGATGTACAAGAGCTGCAAGGTCGGCCAGGAGATCCCCCCGGAGTTCTTCGCCGCCGTCGCCAAGGTCCTCGCCTTCGTCATGAGCCTGCGCAGCCGCGGGTCCCTGACGGCCTTCGGCGAAGCCCACACCGTGCCCGCCTGACCGCGCCGGACCGCGCCGGTTCAAGGTCGCGGTGACCGCGACCGATGGTGACGGTGTGGGCCGACAGGGTGATGCGCGCGGTGCGCCGGACGTGAGCAGCCGCACCGCCCCCGCCCCCCACCCCGCCCCCCACCTCCGCTCCGCCCACCTCCACCCCGCACCGGGGGAGCGCCTGCACGAACTGCTCCCGCAGCCCGCCCCGCGCCCCGGCGCCCTGCACGAGGCCGCCCTCGCCCACGGCCGCACCCGTCGCCGCGTCGACGAGCGCGCGGCCGCCGCCGGCGGCACCTCCGTCGGCGCCCGCCTCACCCGCGCCCTCGGCGTCGTCGTCGCCCTGCTGCTGCTCGTCGGGGTCTCCGGCGCCGGGGGCCTGCTCGTCACCGGCTCCTCCCGCGCCCGGGAGACCCAGCTGCGTCAGCTCGAGTCGGCCAACGCCTCCCTCCAGCTCACCCTCTCCGACGCCGACTCCGCCCTGCGCGACCGCCGCGACAGCGGCTCCGCAGCGCTGCCGGCGACCTACACCACCGCCCTCGACGCCCTACCCGCCCTGCGGGGGCACGTCGAGACCCTCCTCACCGACCCGTTGCAGCGCAGTCTCTTCACCGAGCAGTCCCGACTCATCGACGCCTGGGTCGCCGCCAACGCGGACACCTCCGGGACCGAGCAGACGCAGGCCTTCGCGCGCCTGCGCGACGCCAACGCCCGCCTCGACGTCCTCGTCCGCGACCAGCGCCACGACGCGACCTCCGCGGAGGACTGGGTCCGCTACGGGGCCCTCGCCGGCACCGGACTCACCCTCGCCGCCGCCCTCGCCGTCGTCGCCACCACCGGACGCCGCACCCGCCGGGCCCTCGTGGACCCCCTGCGCTCCCTCGTCGACGTGCTCGACGCCCACGGCCGGGGCGATCGACGCGCCCACGCCGACCCCACCGACGGCCCCAGCGAAGTCCGCTCCGTGGCGCTCGCGGTCAACGACCTGGCCCGGGAGAACCAGCGGCTGCTGGACGCCGCGGAGCAGTCCGCGCGCCTGCACCGCCTCGCCGGGGACATCGGCCGCGAGGTCCGCGACCAGCTCGTCGCCCAGGACGCCCTGCAGGTGGCGGTGACCCGCCTCGGCGAGGAGCTCGACGTCGCCCGCGTCTGGGTCCGGATGCTCACCGACGCCGGGCTGGGCCCCATCACCCGGGAGTGGGCCCACCCGCCGCTGTCGCCGCTGACCGGTGGCCCCGGAGGCCCCGCGGGCGGCGCCGTCCACGGCGGCGGGTGGGCCGTCTTCGAGGACTCGCGCAGCTGGCTCCAGGAGCTGCACACCAGCGGCGAGGTCTACGCCGTGCCCGACACCCGCACCCTGCAGGGACGCTCCGCCACCCTCGACGCCTTCCTGCACGACTGCGGCGCGCGCGCCCTGCTGCTGGTGCCCATCGGTGTCGGGGACACCCCGCACGGTCTGCTCAGCGTCGTCTGCGGGGCCGGGATCCGCGACTGGTCGGTGCCGGAGGTCGAACTGGCCCGTTCCGTGGCCGTGGACCTCGCCCGTGCCCTGGTCCTGGCCGGGCTCTACCGCGCCCAGGAACGGCTGCTGGGGGAGCTGCGCGACGTCGAGAACGTCAAGTCCGACCTGCTGGCCACCGTCTCCCACGAACTGCGCACCCCCCTCACCTCCATCTCCGGCTACCTCGAACTGCTGCGCGACGGCGCCGTCGGGGAGGTCTCCGCGGACGTGTCCTCGGTGCTGGGCATCGTGGAACGCAACACCGAACGGCTGCGCTCCCTCATCGAGGACCTGCTGCTGCTCTCGCGCGTGGAGTCCGCCCCCACCGCCGAGGTGCGCGGCTCCACCCCCGTGGCCGACCTCGTCGCCGGGGTGGCCGCCGCCGTCGCGGCCGGCGCCACCAGCGGCGGGACGCTGCGCTGCACGACGCCGCGGGAGGAGCTGAGCGGGATGCGGGTCAACGGCGACGCCGGGCACCTGCACCGGGCCGTCCTCGCCGTCGTCGACAACGCGGTGAAGTTCTCACCCGTCGGCTCGCTGGTGCGCCTGCGGGTGGAGGAGCACAGCGGTCGCGTGCGGATCGTCGTGCAGGACAACGGGATGGGCATCCCCGCGGGAGAGGTCGACGCCGTCTTCGGGCGGTTCGCGCGCGGGTCCAACGCCGCCGTGCTCGCCGTGCCCGGCACCGGTCTCGGCCTCACCATCGCCCGCGACCTCGTCCGCCTGCACGGCGGGTCGCTCGCGCTGGACTCGGTGCAGGACCAGGGCACGACGGCCGTGCTCGAGCTGCCGCTGATCGACCCCCTCGAAGACCTGCGGATCGGAGGAGCACGGTGAACCACCTCACCCACCCCGCCCACCCGGTGCAGCGGACCCGCGGCTGCGCCGCGGACCGGTACGCCCCGCCCGAGGTCGACCGCCTGGAGGTCGTGCGCCTCGCCGCGCTGCACGGCTACGACCTCCTCGACACCCCCGCCGACCCCGCGCTGGACGCCGTCGTCCGCCTCGCCGCCGCGATCGCCGGCGTGGCGACCGCGACGATCAACCTCATCGACGCCCACCGTCAGTGCCAGCTCTCCGCCGTCGGGTTCGCCGGCGGGCCCAGCGAGCGCAGCGAGTCGCTGTGCGCGCGCAACCTCGGCCACCCCGAGGTCGTCCACGTCCCCGACGCCCGGCGCGACCCGCGCTACCGCGACTCCGCCTGGGTCGACGGCCGCTTCGCCGACGTCGTCTTCTACGTCTCGCTCCCGCTGGTCACCGCCGAGGGGCACCACCTCGGCAGCCTCTGCGTCTTCGACGTCGTCCGCCGCGAGCTGACCCCGGACCAGCTCGCCCGCCTGCGCGACCTCGCCGACGTCGTCATGGCGCTGCTGGAAGGTCACCGCCGCCACCGCGAGCAGCAGCGACTGGTCGCCGAGGTCGAGGAGCAGCGGGAACTGGCCGAGCTCACCCTCACCGAGCTGGAAGCGCGCGAGGAGTTCACCCGGGCGCTGCTCACCAGCGTCGACGTGGGCGTTCTCGCCTGCGACGCGGCCGGTCGCCTCACCGTCGTCAACCCCACGGCCCGGCGCCTCCACGGCCGCGACGCCGACCTGGGCCTGCCCGCGAGCGAGTTCGCCCGCGCCCACGGCCTCCACGCCGCCGACGGCCGCACCCCGCTGGAACCGGAGGAGGCCCCGCTGTGGCGGGCGCTGGTCGAGGGCCACGTCCGCGACGTCGAGGTCGTCATCGCCCCCGCGGGCCGCACCCCCGTGCGGGTCCTGTGCACCGGCCGCGCCCTGCACGACCACGCCGGTCGCGTCATCGGCGCCGTCGTGGCCATGCAGGACATCACCACCGACCGGGCCCGCATCCACGCGCTCGAGGTGGCGGGGGAGCAGCTGCGCCGGCAGGGCCGCGACCTGGCCTGCGCCGTCACCGAACTGCGCCGCTCCAACGACGAGCTCGGCGACCTCGCCGCCGTCGCCAGCCACGACCTCGCCGCGCCCCTGACCTCCGTGCTCGGCTACCTCGAGCTCGTCCTCGACGTCCACGGTGGCGCCCTCGGCGGGGAGGGCCGGGAGTGGCTGGCCACCGCGATGCGTGCGGCGCACCGGATGCAGGGCCTCATCGAGGCCGTCCTCGACCACGCCCGCGCCGACTCCACCGGTCTCGACGTGCGTCCCGTGGTCGTCTCCGACGTCCTCACCCACGTCGTGGAGGACCTCGGCGCCACCGCGGTGCAGGCCGAGATCGTCCTCACCGGCACCAGCCGGACCGCCCACGCCGACCCCGTTCTGCTGCGGCAGCTGCTGCAGAACCTCGTCGGCAACTCGGTGCGCTACCGCAGTCCGGAGCGACCCTGCCGGGTCGAGGTCCGCGTGCGCGACCTCGCCGGCGGCGGCTGGGAACTGGCCGTCGCCGACAACGGCCGCGGCATCCCACCCGGCCAGCGCGAGCAGGTCTTCGCCATGTTCGCCGTCGCGGTCAGCGCCGAGAACACCGCCGAGAACACCGGCGCTCGGCGTCCCGGCCACGGCATCGGCCTCGCCACCTGCCGGCGCATCGTGGCGCGCCACGGCGGGCGCATCAGCGTGGAGGAGACCCCCGGCGGTGGGGCGACCCTGCGCGCCGCCTTCCCGCCGGCGCAGGCCCCCCGCTGGGGCGCGAGCGGGGTCGCGGTGGCCCTCACGTGAGGCCCCCGGCTGCCGATGGGGCCGGTGGACGTCCGTCCCACACCTTCCCCGATCCGTCTGGATCACCAGGTCCCGCAGGAGGAACCACCATGGCTCGAGTGCTGGTCGTCGAGGACGACCCGGACATCCGCCAGCTCGTCGAACTGCGCCTGCGCGGCCTCGGCCACCGTGTCGTGTCGGCCGGTTCGGGGCCGGAGGCGCTGACCGTCATCGCCGAGCGCGGCGCACCCGAGGTCGTCGTCCTCGACGTCGCGATGCCCGGCATGACCGGCCTGGAGGTCCTGCGCACCCTGCGGACCCTGCCCGAGCACGCCCACCTGCCCGCGATCTTCCTCTCCGCGCGGGTGCGTCCCGAGGACATCGCCGCGGGCGAGGAGCTCGGCGCGATCTACCTCACCAAGCCCTTCGTCGTCTCCGCGCTGGCCGGGGCCATCGAGAAGGCGCTGACCGCGAGCGTCGAGGCCGCCGCCGGCTGGTGAGCCACCACCCCGACCCACGAACCCCCGATCCGTCCCGGACCGGGGGTTCGTCTCGTCTCGGGTTGGGTGCGTCCGGACGGGTGACTCAAGGAAGTCCCGGGCGGTGCCGAAGGAGGCACTAGCCAGGAAGGCTGACAGCAGGGCCATGGACGGGCCGCTGGACGAGGGACCCCGAACGGGGTACCGCGAACAACAGGCGGTGCAGTGCGACTCCCGAACTTCTCGCAGCTGGTGGTCCCCGCGGGGGTCGTCGGCATCGTCCTGCTGCTCGTCGTGCCTCTGCCGGCGGCCATGCTGGACTTCCTCATCGCGTTGAACATCACCCTGTCGCTGATGGCGCTGCTGGTGACGATGTTCGTCAAGCGGGTGCTGGACTTCTCGGTCTTCCCCTCGCTCATCCTGGTCCTCACCCTCTTCCGCCTGGGCCTGAACGTGGCCTCGACGCGACTGGTGCTCGGCAACGGCTTCGCCGGCAAGGTCATCGAGGCCTTCGGGCACTTCGTGATCTCCGGCTCGCTGGTCATCGGCCTGGTGATCTTCCTGATCCTGGTCGTCATCCAGTTCGTCGTCATCACCAAGGGTGCTGAGCGCGTCGCCGAGGTCGGTGCCCGCTTCACCCTCGACGCCATGCCCGGCAAGCAGATGGCCATCGACGCCGACCTCAACGCCGGCCTGATCGACGAGGACGCCGCCCGTCAGCGCCGCGCTGACGTCAGCGCCGAGGCCGACTTCTACGGCGCCATGGACGGTGGCTCGAAGTTCGTCAAGGGCGACGCCATCGCCGGCATCATCATCATGCTGATCAACCTCATCGGTGGGTTCGCCATCGGGATGGTCCAGCACGGGCTCGGCCCGGCGGAGTCGATCAACAAGTACGCCCTGCTGAGCATCGGTGACGGTCTCGTCAGCCAGGTGCCCGCGCTGCTGCTGAGCGTCGCGACCGGCCTCATCGTCACCCGCTCCACCAGCAACGGCGACATGGGCACCGAGGCCATCAGGCAGTTCTCGCAGCAGAAGATGGCCCTGCAGATCGCCGGCGGCGCGATGATCGTCCTGGCGCTCATCCCGAGCATGCCGAAGCTGCCGTTCCTCGTCGTCGGCGGGCTGGCCTTCCTCGCCTCCACCCGCATCTCCCGCCGCGACGCCAACACCGCCCGCGACGTGGCGCTCGCCGCCTCCGCCCCCGGCCCGGTCAACCCCAACGAGGCCGCGGAGAACCTGCTCGAGGAGATGCGCGTCGACCCCCTCGAGGTGGTCCTCGCCCCCGACCTCGTCGACCTCGTCGACACCTCCGGCGGTGGCGACCTGCTCGAACGCGTCCGGGCCCTGCGCCGCAAGATCGCCCTCGAACTGGGTCTCGTCGTCCCGCCCGTGCGCACCCGCGACTCCCTCGACCTGCCGATGTCCACCTACGCGGTGCGCATCTCCGGCGTCGAGGTCGCCCGCGGCACCGCCCCGCCCGGGCAGGTCCTCGCCCTGGGCGACAACCTCGACGGCCTCCCCGGACGCGCCACCGTGGAACCGGTCTTCGGCCTCGCCGGCAAGTGGATCCCCGCCGAACTGCGCCACCAGGCCCAGCTCATGGGCGCCACCGTCGTCGACCGCGCCAGCGTCCTCATCACCCACCTCGGGGAACTGGTCCGCACCCACGCCTCACGCCTGCTCTCCCGCGAGGACGTCCGCTCCCTGGTGGAGGCCCTCAAGCGCACCCACCCGGCCGTCGTCGACGAGCTCACCCCCGCGGCGCTCTCCCTCGGCGAGGTCCAGCGCGTCCTGCAGGCGATGCTCGACGAGGCCGTCCCCATCCGCGACCTCGCCCGCATCTTCGAGGCGCTCTCGCTCAAGGCCAAGGCCGGCTCCGACCTCGACGGTCTCGTCGAGTCCGCCCGCCGTGCCCTGGGACCGGCCGTCGCGGCCGTCCACGAGCAGGACGGCACCCTGCACGTCATCACCCTGGACCCGATGCTGGAGCAGACCCTGGCGGAGTCCCTGCGCCCCGGTGAGCACGGCGCGAGCCTCGCCCTGGACGCCGTCACGGCCGAGCACCTGGTGACCGCCTCAAGTTCCTGCCTCGAACGTGCCGAAGGGCACGGCATCAGCGCAGTCCTCGTGTGCGCACCCCCTCTGCGAGCCCCGCTGCGCCGCCTGCTGAAGGTGGCGGTGGGCCGCCTGCACGTCCTGTCCTACGACGACGTGAGCAACCACCCCCGGATCGAGACGGTTGGATCGGTGAGCGGTGTCCATGCACTTGCTTCTTGAAGGTTCTGACTTGCAGGAGCTGCTGACGCAGGTCCGTGAGACCCACGGCGAGACCGCCCGCGTCGTCCGCGCCGAACGCATCCGCTCCGGCGGCGTCGCCGGCTTCTTCTCCAAGGAGCGCTACGAGGTGACGGTCGAGATGGACGGCGACACCGCCGGCGACACGGTCAGCGGCTCGACCGGCGAAGCCTCCTCGCAGGACAGCACCTCCACCACCGCGCACCCGGCGGGGGAGGAGGAACGCGAGTCCCTCGACTTCGAGGCCCTGCTCGCCGCCGCCGACGCCGCCGAAGCCACCCCCGCGCCGGCCCCCGCCGCGCCCCAGGGCACCGCCACGCAGTTCGTCGCACAGCCCGCCGCGCAGCCCGAGGAGGACTTCGAGTCCGCCCGCCAGGGCCTGCTCGACATGCTCCGCGCCTCCACCGGCAGCGACGTCCAGGAACCGCCGTTCAAGGTTTCCGGGACGGATGCCGAGGAGGTCGGTGTGATCGCGCAAACGGGTGACAGCACCGAGGTCGAGGCCCCCACCGAGGACCGGTCCGAGGACCGCGACGAGGACCTGGTCGCCGAGCGGTTCGAGGCCCAGCTCCTCGAGGAGGCCCGCCTCGAGATCGAGCGCGCCGAGACCGAGCGCGCCGAGCGCCTCGAGCAGGAACGCCTCGAGCAGGAACGCCACGCGAACGAGCGCCACGAGCAGGAGCTCGCCGCCCAGCAGATCGCAGCCCAGCAGGAAGCCGACCGTCGAGCCCTGGAAGAGGAGCGGATGCGCCAACTGGAGATCGAACGCCAGCACGCCCACGAGACCGAGCGCCGGCACGCGCAGGAGACGGCCCGCCGCGAGGCCGCCCGCGAGCAGGAACTGCGCCGGGAGGAGGCCCGCGCCGACGTCCGTCGCCGCCAGGCCGACCGCATCGGCGCCACCACCGCACCGGCCCGCTCCCTCGGTGAGGTCCTCGCCGCCGCCGACGCCGCCGAGGGCACCCACCGCCTCGAGGCCATGTTCAGCGCCGGGCGCTCGCAGGACCCGCGTCAGACCCCGCGTCAGGTCGCACGTCAGGACCCGCGTCAGGACCCGCGTCAGGACCCGCGTCAGGACCCGCGTCAGGACACCGCGTCCCAGCAGCGCCCGCACCGCCCGATCTCCACGGAGAGCGATTCCTTCGCCGCGACGGTGGCCTCGATGCGCTCGTCGGCCAGCACCGGGGGAGAGGGGCACCGCTACGGACGATCCCCTGCGACTGGAGTAACTGCTGATGTACGCTCGGTGACGATGCAGCCTGCGCGGCCCGCTCGTCCCCGTCCGGGTCGCCCCGCGGTCGAAGCCTCGACCCGGACCGTTCGCAGCTCGGAGGATCGCGTGTCTGACCAGTTCGGTGCGGCCAACGGAGCCGCCAACACCCCGGTCGGCCGCCGCGGTGAGCCGGAGGGCCGTGGCCCCGCCCGCCGTCCGGAACTGCGCCGCCCCGCGGCCGTCGCCGACCAGTTCGCCGACCAGTTCGGTGACCAGTTCGGCGACCGGTTCGCCGAGGACCGCCGTGGCGAGTGGGCCGGCGACTACGACCAGCTCAACGGTCAGGTCAACGGGACCGCCAACGGCCAGGTCAACGGCCAGCTGAACGGAACGGCCAACGGCCACGGCGAGGCTCGTGACTTCGACCAGGCCTACCAGCAGGAGTTCGCGGGCCAGTACGCCCCCGAGCAGGACGACCGGTCTCCGCGCACCGCGGAGCGGACCTACCAGCCCACCAGTGCACGCGACGGGGACGAGAACGAGGCGATGAGCATGGATCTGACTTACCGTGAACCGGTGACCACCTATAGTGACCGCCCCTCGCAGCCGCGGATGCCGTACCGCGAACCGCAGGACACCGGCGACGTGCTGCGCCTGGCCCGTGACATCGAGGTCCCCGCGCCGCTGCGCGTGGGCGCCGGTGAGCTGGTCGTCGTCATCGGCGAGGCCGACGCCGTCGTCTCCGCCGCGCTGCTCGTCGCCGACGAGGTCGGTTCCGAGGCGCCGCTGGTGCTGGGTCGTGCCGACGTGCAGAACACCATCACCGCCGAGGAGCTGCCGGCCCGTCAGGACCAGGCCCGGCGCTGGAGCGCCCCGCTCACCGTCGCCATCCCGGCCCGTCCCACCGGGGCCGACGCCGAGCGCGCCGCCCGCATGGCCGCCGAGATCGGTGCCGCCTCCGTCGTCGTCTGCGTCGACGCCACCCGCCGCAGCCACGCGGTCGCGAGCCTGCTGCGCGCGCTCGAGGCCGTCGGGCTGCCCGCCCGTCGCCTGGCCGTGCACCGCGCCGCCGAGAGCCCGGACCCCCTGGACGTCCTCTCCCTCGACGTCCCCGTCGGCTTCCTCGACGGACGCCCCGCCACCTCCGGCGCCTGGGCCGGTCTGCTCCTCGACGCCGCGGGCGACCACGGGATGCGTTGAGCCGCAACGGTTCACGAACTCAACCCGTCGCCCGATCCCTCGAGACCAGAACCGGAGAACGACAGAGCCCATGGCCAGACGTGCTGCTCCGGGGGCGGAGCTGAGCCGCGCCGCCGCGCAGTGGCCCGGTCTCAACCACCGGGTCTGGGTGGAGCTGCAGATGCCGGACACCTTCGGCGGGGACCTCATCCGGCTCCCCACGCGGGTCGAGGACGCCCACGAGGGCAGCCTCGTGGTCGCGGCACCGAGCTTCCGCGGTGACCTGCACGTGGTGGCCCCCGGGCTGCCCGTGACGGTCGCCTGGGCGGGGGCGCGCGGCCAGAGCCGGCAGGAGTTCCTGATCGCCGAGGTCGTCCGTCGGCGGGTCTCGGCCTGGGACCTGGCGCCCTCCAGCGAGGTCGTGGTCGAACAGCGTCGCCGCTACGCCCGGGTCCCGGCCTCCGGGTCGGTCCGGCTCTCCCCGGTGGAGGGCGACCCCCTGCAGCGCGAGGCCGACCTCGCTGACGGCGTGGTCGAGCCCGTGCTGGAGGGCCACCTGGTGGACCTCAGCGAGGGTGGGTCCGCGCTGTCCGTGCGGGGCGGTTCCTGGCTGCGACTGGGGCGGCTGGTGCGGATGTCCTTCGAGCTCGACGGCGCCCCGCTCGACCAGGTCGGTCAGGTGGTCCGCTCGCTGGACTCCCTCGACCCCGACCTCGTCGAGGTCGTCGTCGCCTTCAGCGAGCCGGTGCCCGCCGCGGACCGCTTGCGCCGCTTCGTCATGCAGACCCAGATCAGGCAACGCCGTGGAGGAGACCGATGACCGCGATCGTGCTGGCCGTCAGCCTGCTGCTGGCCGGACCGTCCGTGCTGGCCGCCCTGCAGGGCACCGGCGACGTCGACACCGCCCTGCTGCACCTGGTCCTGGCCCTGCTGGTCAGCACCGTCGCGGGCCGCGTCCTGCGCGGACTGGTCCGGGGGTACCAGGAACAGGCCGAGAACGCCCCCCGCCCCGAGGCGGAGGACGTCGACGGTCTGCCGGGCCGTCGCCGCAACGACTTCTGAGGCCCTTCCGCCCACCGCTGGAGACCACCCGACGCCCGTTCCGCACCGCGGAGCGGGCGTCGGGTGTTTCCGGGACGTTTCCGCACCGGCTGAGACGGGTGTGACGGGTGGGGTCCGCGCCGGGCTGCGGAAATCTGTCACTAGAACGACATGGACGAACACGTTTCGTCACCTATGCTGGGCCCCATGCTGGTCCTGACGCGCAAGGCCGGGGAATCCGTGGTCATCGGCGACGAGGTCGTCGTGCGCGTCCTCGAGGTGAGAGGTGACGTCGTCCGCGTCGGCATCGACGCCCCCCGCGACGTCCAGGTGCACCGCCAGGAGGTCTACGAAGCGGTCCGCGAAGCGAACATCGCCGCGGCCGCCGCCTCGGAGGAGGCGATCTCCGCGCTGCGGGGCATCGTTCGCCGCGCAGGCGCCTGAGCCCCCGCTCCGAGTCCTGCTTCGAGAGGGCTTCACCCGTCCGGCCCACGCCGCCCTCAAGGGGGAGCGTCGACGGACCGAAAGCACCGTGAGAGCTGCTGACCTCCCGTGGTCCGGTGGCCAACGGTGGGGGTGGAGCGATGACGGCGGCGCCGTCCACGAACACGTCGGACGTCACGGCACCCCCGGTGCTGCCCGTCCCGGTCCTGGTCGCGGCCATGGAGCGCTCCGGTCTGGCCCTCGCGGTGCTGGACGCGGACGGCCGGCTCGTCCACGTCACCCACGGCCTGACCCGCATGCTGGGCGTCAGCGCGGAAGACCTCCTCGGCCAGCACCGGCTGCAGTGGTGGCTGGGACTCTCCGTCGTCCTCCTCCCCGAAGCCGAGTGGCACGGGCACGACGACCGCGACGCCCACGACGACCTGACACCCGCCCAGCGGGCCGTGCTGTCCGGGGCGATGCCCACCGGCCTGGACGTGCTGAGCGCGATCCGCAGCGGCGACCTCGACGTGGACGTCGACGTCGCCCGCTCCGACGGCCAGCTGCTGGTCGCCCACGTGCACGCCTCCGCCACCGGTGACGCGGGCGGCGGGGCCGTCCTCGTCGTGCGCGACGTGACCGTCGAACGCGCGACCCGCCAGCAGCTGCGCACGCTGCTGGCCCGCCAGGACGCGGTGATCGCCGCCAGCCCCGACACGATCTACCGCATCAACCTGCCGCAGCGGGTCGTGGAGTGGACCAACGCCGGACCGGCCTCGCTGCTGGGGCTGCCCAGCGCCGACGGCGACGTCGCGCTGGACGCGATCCACCCCGACGACGCCCCGGGCGTCGTGCGGGCCCTGGAGTGCCTGGGCGGTGCGGGTGCGGGCGAGATCGTCGAGTGCACCTACCGCGTCGTCGACGGCTACGGCGGTGACCGGTGGGTGCACACCCGGTCCACCGTCTCCGACCGTTCCGCCGTCGGGATCCCGGTGCGCGTCGTCGGCATCGCCCAGGACCTCACCGAGACGATCACGACGATGGACGCGCTCGCCGGCTCGGAACGACGCTTCCACGAGATCTTCGCCCGCGGGCCCGTCGGGATGCTGCTCTTCGGTCTGGAGGGCTGGGTCAGCGAGGTCAACGACGCGCTCTGCACCTTCTGGGAACGCGACACCGCGGAACTGATCGGCGCCCCGGCGGGGCAGTTCCTCGACCCCGCCGGTCCTACCGAGGGCGCCCGCCCCAGCGCGGAGGAACGCGACGAGCACGCCCGCGCCGCCGCCGAGCTGGAGGCCCTGGTCTCCGGCGCGGTCGAGGTCGTGCACCGCGAGCGGCGCTACGAGCTGCCCAGCGGCAAGGTGGTGTGGGGCCAGATCTCGCTGTCGCTGACCTCCAGCAGCTCCGGTGAGCCGGCCTTCCTCGCCTTCGTCGAGGACGTCACCGCCCGCAAGCGCGAGGCCGAGCAGCTCGAGCACGCCGCCCTGCACGACCCGCTGACGGGGCTGCCCAACCGCGCCAAGGCCGAGGACCAGCTGCGGACGGCGATCTCGCGGACCCGACGCCGCGGCGGGGGCTGCGCGGTGCTCTTCGTCGACCTCGACCACTTCAAGGACGTCAACGACAACCTCGGTCACGCCGCCGGGGACGCTTTGCTCGCCGACGTCGCCGACCGGCTGCGGGGACTGCTGCGGGCCGGGGACATGGCCGCCCGCATCGGTGGTGACGAGTTCGTCCTGGTCTGCGAGGACGTCGCCGACGCCAAGGCGTTGTCGTCGATCGCGGACCGGGTCTGCGAACGCCTCAGCATCCCCGTCGACCTGGGGATCCGGACGGTCACGGTCAGCGCCAGCATCGGCGCCGCCCGCACCGACGGGGAACTCGGCCCCGAGGAGCTGCTGCGCGCGGCGGACCGCGCGATGTACCGGGCGAAGGCGGCCGGACGGGCGTGCTGGCGCGCGGCGTGACGCTGTGTCACGTCGCGGTGACTGAGGCGGCGTTCGGAGGCGGCATCCGGGTGTGTTCGGTCACTGCGTGATGAACCTCACCCCCGATCGGCTCAGCGCGGGATTCCCCTGCCCGGGCTGATCGGCCATCCTGGGGTGAGACCCGCCACCGCTCGGTGAAGACAGTGTCGTCTGTGGTCGACCAGAGGCACCGTCCTGAACGAGGAGGTCGTGAGATGAACGACAGCACCACGCGCAACGGCACCAACGACGTCGTGATCGACGTCCGCGAGATCGAGCTGACCACCGTCGCGAACCCGCGCCGCATCCAGCTCTGAGCTCCACCACGAAGGCCGGTCCCCGCCACGGGGGCCGGCCTTCGTCGTTCCCGTTCCTCGTTCCCGTCAGGGGGCGGTGAGGATCCCCGCCCGGTACCAGTGGTGCAGCAGCTCGTAGCCGTTGTCCCCGGTCACCCAGGGGACGGGGGAGTCCGCCGGCATCGCGGTCGGGGCCAGCGGGTGCCCCCCGGCGAGGAGCTGCTCGGCGGGGGTGAGGCGGCGGATCGCGACCCCGGCCACGCGTTCGGGGGCCGCGGCGAGGAACTCCGCGTACAGCGTCGGGTCGTGCTGGCCGTCGTCCCCCACCAGCAGCCACGTCACCTGCGGCAGCTCCCGGGCGAGGCGGGCCAGCGACTCCCGCTTGTGCCCGGGCCCGTCGCGGAACCACCCGGTGTTGGTGGGACCCCAGTCGGTCAGCAGCAGCGGCCCCTCGGGGTAGCCGAAGCGGCGCAGGAACCGGGTGAGGGTGGGCGCGACGTTCCACGCCCCGGTCGAGAGGTACAGCACCGGCGCGCCCGGGTTCTCGGCCACGACCTGGCGGTACAGCTCGGCCATCCCGTTGACCGGGACCCGGGCCCGTTCGTCGAGGACGAAGGAGTTCCAGGCCGCCACCAGGGGACGCGGCAGGCGGGTCACGACGACGGTGTCGTCGATGTCGGAGAGCAGCCCGAGCGTCGGTTCGGGACCCACGACGATGACCCGTGAGGTGCCGGAGTGGCGCAACACGTTCTGCGGCGGCAGTTCCGCACCGCCCTCGGTGTCGTCCTCGACGAGTTCGACGTCCTCCGCGGTCTCGTCGCCGGCGTCCCCGGCGTCGGGGCCGACGGTGAGGACGACCTCGTGCTCACCCGGGGGCAGGTCGATGCGGACGACCTCGTCGACGTAGCCCTCGCGGTTGGTGCGCAGGAGGCGCTCGTGCTCCCCGATGCGCACCGTCACCTCGGCGTCGGCGATGGGGACGGTGAGGAAGTTGCGCCAGCCGCGCACCACCCGCAGACCGTCGCGGGCGTTCTCGGCGGGCGTCTCCTCCCGGCCCAGCAGGACCCGCCCGAGGACGCGGACCCAGCCGGGCCCGCCGTAGCCGGGGTAGGCGATGGCGCGGGCGTGGTAGCCCCGCCGCCGCAGCCGCGACCCGGCGAGACCCTTCACGGCGTCCTCGATGCGGGCGGCGCGGTGCAGGCCGTGCTCCCCGGGGCGGGCGGCCAGGTCGAGGGAGCGGAGCTCCTCGAGGTCGCGTCGCGCCTCCGCGACACGCCGGGCCCGTCGCTGTGCGCCGGTGAGAGCGGGTCGGTTGATCACCTGGTGGACCCTAACGGGCGGGGAAACCTCCGGCGAGGCGGTCGAAGCCCTCGTCGAGGCCGACCCGCGGTTCCCAGTGCAGCAGCTCCTTGGTGCGGGCGATGTCGAACCAGTGCGCGGTGGAGAGCTGCTCGGCGAGGAACCGGGTCATGGGCGGCTCGTCGGGCAGCCCGAACCGCGTCCAGACCCGTTCCACGAGCGAGCCCGCGACCTTCGCGACGGCGGCGGGGACCCGCCGGGTCGGGGCGGGGACCCCGGCGGCGCGGCAGATGCGGGCGAAGACCTCGCTGACGGTGCGGGGTTCGCCGTTGGTGACGACGAACGCCTGCCCGTGCACGCCCGCGTCGGTGACGTGGTCCAGCGCCGCGAGGAGCGCGTCCACGGCGTTGTCGACGTAGGTGGTGTCGATGAGGGCGGTCCCGTCGTCCAGCAGCGGCAACCGGCCCGCGCGGGCGCGGTCGGCGATGCGCTGCACGAGCTGGGTGTCACCGGGGCCCAGCACGATGTGCGGGCGGACCGCGCACACCGCGAAGGTGGGGGAGTCCGCGGCCAGGGCGAGCAGTTCCGCCTGCGCCTTGGTCACGGCGTAGGAGCCGTGCGCGGCGGCCGGGTCCGCGGGCGTCGTCCCGACCCCCACGAGCGCGGACCCGGCGTGGGCGACGGAGGGCGAGGACACCATGACGAAGCGGGAGACCCCCGCGGTGCGGGCCGCGGCGAGCAGGTTCGCGGTGCCCTCGACGTTGGTGGCGACGTACTCCGGGTGGGGTCCGGTGACCGACACCTTCGCCGCGAGGTGCACGACGGCGTCGACCCCGGCCACGGCGCGGGCGCACGCGTCGGCGTCGGTGACGGACCCGAGGACCTCCTCGAAGCCGGCCAGCCCGGACGGACGGCGCTGCAGGACGCGGACGTCCTCACCGCGGGCGGCCAGGGCCCGCGCGGTCTCCCGGCCCAGCATGCCGCTGGCCCCGGTCACGAGGACCTTCACGTGAGCTTCCCCGCCTTCTCGCCCGCGAGGACGCTCTCGGCCCAGGTACCCACCCGGGCCCGGTCGATCTTGGAGTTGTGGCGCACGTCGGTCGGCAGCGCCGGGACCAGCAGCAGCGCGACCAGGTTGCGTCCGGTCGCGGTGCGCACGGATTCCGACAGCCCGGGGTCGGCGACCGTCGTGCGGGTCACCGCGACGTCGCCCTCACCCTCGGCGACGACGACGAACTGGCGCGCGGCGCGCGGCCCGATCCCCACGAACGCGGCCCGCGCGACGCCTGGCACGGATTCCGCCCGCTGCTCCACCCCGACGGGGGTGACGACCTCGTCGGCGCTCACGACGACGTGGGCCAGGCGCCCCTCGATCCAGACCCGCCCGGCGGCGTCGAGGTGGCCGACGTCACCGGTGCGGTGCCAGCGCCCCGACCGGACCTGCCCGAGCAGCGTCGGGGAGGGACGGACGTCGACGCTGGCGGCCTGGGTGAACCACAGCTGGTCGTAGTGGTCCTTGACGTGCTCACCGCCGACGACGACCTCCCCCACGACTCCGGCGGTGGTGACGAGGTCGACCCCCGCGTGCCCGTCCCCGTCCAGGGGCGCGATCGCGATGACGACCCCCTCGACGGGAGTGCCCACGCAGATGCCCTCACCGGGACCGGCGGCCAGGACGTCGGAGAGACCCACGTCGGTGGCGGGCAGCACCTCGGTGGCGCCGTAGGGGGTGCGCGGGTCGGCCAGCGGCATGAGGTCTTGGACCCGCTGCAGCAGCGGCGTCGGGACGGGCGCCCCGGCGGAGAGCAGGGTGTCCACCCCACCCAGCGCCTCGCGCTGGGCGGCGCTGAGCTGCGCGGCGGTGGCGAGGACGTTGACGATGGCCGCGGGGGCGAGGAACACCGACGTCGCGCGGGCCGCGGCGACGGCGTCGGCCAACGCGGCCGCCGTCAGCGTCGCCGGCCGGGTGACGTCCATCGCGGGGACCACGCACGTCGCGCCCAGCGCGGGCCCGAACAGCGCGAACGGGGCGAACGCCGACACCAGCGGCTGGCCGGGACCGGTGCGGATGGTGCGGCCCATCGCCTGCGCGAGCTGCGCGAGCTGGCCGTGGGTGTAGACGACGCCCTTCGCGGGGCCGGTGGAGCCGGAGGTGAAGAGCACCGCGGCCTCCGCCTGCGGCGACGGTTCGGCGGGCAGTTCGAAGCCCACGGCGAGGCGGTGCGCCCCGGCCCGGGCGACCTCCAGCAACGTCGCCTCGACCCCCAGCACCTTCAGGGTGGCGTCGGAGATCTCCCCGGCGGCGATCCGGCGACCGGGCCAGCGCAGCACCCGCGCCGCGGCGAGGGCCTTCGACACCCCCACGACCCAGTCGACCCCGGCGCCGGTGACGGCGCGCGACAACCCGCGCACCCCCAGGCCCGCGTCGGCCACGACGGCGACCGCCCCGATGCGCAGCAGCGCGTACAGCGTCGCCGTCAGGTCCGCGCCCGGCGGAACGAGCAGCGAGACCCGTTGCCCCGCAGCGACACCCATCGCGGTGAAGCCCGCGGCGAGTTCGTCGGTGCGGCGCTTCAGCAGGCCCCAGGCCACGCTGCGCGACGTGCCGTCCTCCGACATCTCGATGACGGCGGGGGAGTCGGCGAGCGCCGGGTCCCCGCCCCGTTCCTCCAGCGCGGCCCACATCCGCGGCACCCGCACCTCGACCTGCCCGTCCCCGGGCTGCGGGGCGGGGTGCAGGACCCGTTCGTCCAGCCACCGCAGCACCGCGGCCGCGAACTGCGGGTCCTCCGGGGTGAGGTGGCTGGCGGTGGCGAAGCGGTGCACGTCGGCGTGCGGCACCCGGGCCCGCCAGTCGCGCAGGAACCACTCGGTGAACACCGGGTCGCGCGGACCCCACGCCACGAACGTCGGGACCCCCGCCGCGGCGATCGCCGCGACACCGTCGCTGACGGCGTCCAGCGCGGCCCGACTGGGGTGGTCGGGACCCACCGGGACGTCCGCGACGAACGCCTCGATCCCGGCCCGCTCACCGGCGTGGGCGTAGGGGGAGCGGTACGCCGCCTTCACCGGCGCCGGGAGCGCGGGGCGCGGCAGGGCCAGCGTCGTGCGCAGGAACGCGTCCGTGCGCGACGTCACGCCCGCCAGCAGCCCCGGGCGCATGACGAGCTTCAGGACCCCCGGCGCACCCGCACCGGTCGGCCAGCTCGCCGCCGTGTTCGCCACGACCAGCCCCGCCAGCCTCACCGGCGAGCCCGACCCGTGGCGGCCGCCACGGCGGGAGAGTTCACCCGCGGCCCAGCCGGAGACGACGAGACCGCCCCAGTCGTGCCCCACGGCCACGACCTGACCCGACAACCCCAGCGCGTCCACGAGCCCGGCGAGGTCCTCGACCCGGTCCGCGAGACGACGCGTCGTCCCCGTGCGCTCCGAGAAGCCCATCTCCAGCTGGTCCACCGCGACGACGCGCCACCCCAGGTGCACCGCGGAGGCGGACCGCGCCAGCCCGCGCCACAGGTAGGACCACGTCGGGTTGCCGTGCACGCACAGCAACGTCCCCACGACGTCGTCCGGTCCCGCGTCGGGGGCGGTGTCGAGCACGTGCCAGGTCCGCGTCACCCCCGCGTGGTCGACCGCCTCCACGAGACGGGACCAGCGCGGGTCGAGACCCTCCAGACCGGCCGGCGGGGTCACCGCCGGCCGCACAGCGGTCTTCACCACTCCAACTCGATCATCGCCGTGTTCAACCCCGAACCCACACCCATCGCGATCACCCGGTCGCCGGGGGACAGCTCCGGCGCCGTCGCCGCCAACGTCATCGGCAGCGAGATCGGACCGACGTTGCCCCACTGCGGGAACGTCATCGGCACCTTCGCCGCGTCCACGCCGATCCGCTCCACCAGGGTCTCGGTGTGCACGCGGGAGATCTGGTGGATGACGAACTTCTCCGCGTCGCGCCAGCCCCACAGCTCGTCACCGGCGTTGAAGGCGTCCACGACGATCTCGATGCCCTCGGTCAGCATCAGCTTCGCGTCGGTCTTCATGTGGTTCATGTCCCCGATGCACAGCTCGTGGTGGGCCGTACCCGCCCGCGACACCCCACCGACGATCCGGTGCGCCTGCGGGTGCTCGTCCGCGCGGCCGATGACCGCCGCCGCCGCACCGCAGCCCAGCGTCATCGTCGCGAACTCGTTGAGGAAGTCCTTGCGGGTGATCCCGTCGCGCTGCAACCGCGAGATCGTCCCCTCGTGCATGGAGCGCACGTCCTCCGCGCCCAGCACCACCGCGTAGCGGATCATCCCCGCGTCGATCATCGCCGAGGCCACCTGCACCCCGTTGACCCAGGCCAGGCACGCGTTGGCGATGTCGAAGTTCATCGCCGACGTCGGCAGGTCCATCCCGTGGTGCACCGACGTCGCCACCGCCGGTTCCAGGTGCGGGCGCGTCACCGTCGTGGAGATGACCACCCCGACGTCCTTCGCGTCGACCCCGGCCTCCGAGAGCGCCTTCGCGCCGCACTCCGCGGCCACGTCGGAGGCCTTCTGGCCGTCCGCCCACCAGCGGCGCTCACTCACCCCCGCGACCTTCTCCAGCAGTCCGGGGCGCAGGCGCAACCGCTCCAGCGTCCCCGACAGCACGTCGTCGAAGTACGACGAGGGCACCACCCGGGGCGCCTCGACGTGCGAGATCGACAGCAGGGCGGCGTTGGCCGGCGCGAACGTCGCGTTCCCGTGGAACGCGCGGTCCGAGGCAGAAGGGTCGTACAAGGGCTTCCCCGATCCAGAGTCGTCGGCCGCGCGGCGGTGGGTCGCCGTGCCCGGTGCACCGTCCACCGGCTGGCAGCAGGCCACCCGCGCGGCGGGCACTCAGGTTAACCGCCGACGAACGCCGCGCTCGCCGAGGTCACCCCCGAGCACCCGCCGAGCCCGCGACCCGAGCCGCCGCCAGCACCGTGGACGACGCCCGTTCCAACGTCGCGACCGCCCCCTCCAGTTCCGCCCGCGACGGCACCCGCCGGGCGAAGCAGGCCCGCTCCACCACCGCCAACGCCGCCCCCAGCTCCTCCCGCCGAGCCGCCAGCGGCCCCGCCCCCGCCGGCGTCAGCAACCGCGCACGCCACGTCGAGAGCCCCTCCGCGCCACCCCGGCGACGCTCCGGCGGCAACGCCGCGTCGAAGCGCTCCCACGCCACCAGCAGCGCCAGCACCGACGGCGACACCCCCTCGCCCCGTCGGCGTGCCACCACCGCGCCGGGAACCCCCGTCCGGGCCCGACGCCGAGCCCCCGCCCGCAGCAGCGCCCACGCACCGACGGCCACCGCCACCAGCACCACGGCCAGCACCGTGCGCGCCACGGCGCTCGCCAGCAGCCCGGCCACCGTGCGCTGCACCCACGACCACACCCGCGCCACCCACGACGGACGATCCCCCGCCACGAGCTGCGCACCCGCCGTCGGGTCCGACGTCGTCCACCCCTGCCCGGGGACCCACACCTCCACCCACGCGTGCGCGTCCGCACCGCGGAACACCCGCCGCCCACCGGCGTCGGTACCACCGCCGAAGCCCGTCACCAACCGCGCCGGGATGCCCGCCGAACGCAGCAGCACCACCTCCGCGCTCGCGAAGTGCTCGCAGAAGCCGATGCGGTCCTCGAAGAGGAACGCGTCCACCGCGTCCTCACCCGTCGCAGGCACCGGTGCGTCCAGGGAGTAGCGCGCGCTCGCGTGCAGGTGCTCGTTCACGGCCCGTGCCGCCGCCACCGGCCCGCGACCCGCCGCCAGGCGCACCCCGAGGTCGCGCACCCGCTGCGGCAGCGACGACGGCAACTGCACCCACCGCTGCTCGTCCACCGGCGCCTCCCCGGCGCCCACGCCCGCCGGCGAACCTGCCCGCGCGTCCACCGTCGGGGTCAGCGCCGACGTCACCGCGTACGGCGACCCCACCGGCCCCAGCCACGCCGCGGCCCCCGACGGCACCACCCGCAGGTCCACCCCCGGGGACGACACCGCCACCGGCGCCCCGGCGCTGAGCAGCGCCGGGTAGTCACCCGACACCGGCTCCACCACGTCCACCCGCTGCGGCCCCGTCGCGCCGTCCTCCCCGACCGCCGACCACTGCGACGACCCGTCCCCGGCCGGGCTCGGCCCCGACGACCACGACGCCACCGGCCCACCCGTCCACGTCCGCCCGTCGTAGGTGTCCAGCACCGCCGAACGCCACCACCCGGGGGAGTCCGCCGGCACGCTCACCAGTTCCGTCTGCGGCAGCTCACCGCGCGAGGACAGGTCCAGGTCACCCCCCGCGTAGGCCGCACCGGAGCGCGGAGCCGCCGACCGCTCGCCCCCCGCCGCGGAGGCCGCCGCCCGCCCCAGCGCGCCACCGGCCGACGAGGCCCCGCCACCCGCCGGCACCAGCAGGAACAGCAACACCCCCGCCACCCCGGCCGCCGCCACCGCCCGCAGCGTCCGCGCCCGCTGCGCCGCACCCCCGACCCGGTGCGGCACCGCTCCCGCGAAACCCACCAGCACCCCCGACCACACCACCGCCAACGGACCGACCAACGCCGCCACCGGCGACACCCCCGCCGCCGCCAGCACCACCAGCACCGACAACCCCAGCACCAACCGCACCTCACGCAGCGAGCGGGCGCTCGCGAACTGGCGCACCGCCAGGCACAACGCCAGCACGGGCCACAGCGCGAAGACCCCCGAGCTCGACACCACCCCCGGCAGCCAGACCGCACCCGCCCCCGCCGCGAGGACCTTCGTCCACGCCCGAGCCGAGCGCGACGACGTCGCGCGCCGCACCAGCGCCGCCAGGCCCAGACCCGCCGTCGTCGTCGCCACCCCGCCCACCGGCAACCCACCGGTCACGACCAGACCCCACGCCGCGCCCAGCACCGCCAGCGCCGCGCACACCAGCGACGCACGGCCCGCCCCGTGCGTCGCGTAGGGATCCGCCGCATCGATCGACGCCTTCGACCGCCTGCTCACGCGAACCGCCACCCCGTCCCCAGCTCGCCCACCAGCACCCGACCGTCACGACCCGCCGCCGCCCGCGCGGCCACCCCGTCCACCGGCGTCGGCCCGCCGGCCGCCGCCAGCACGTCCAGAGCCCCCAGGCCCTCACCCGACGCCCCGTCGACCACCACCCGCACCACCCGCCCCGAACTCAGCTCCCGACGCACCAGCGCCGCAGCAGAGGCCAGCAGCTCCTCCCACGCCACCCCGTCACCCAACCCGTCACCGCAGGCGGCACTACCGACCGCCACCACCAGCGGACCCACCGGCTCCGCCTCCCGCTCCACCACCACCAACCCCGCTCCCGCACCACGCGAGGGAGCCGAGAGCGCCCCCCGACGCGCACTGGCCCGCCAGTGCACCGACGACACCCGGTCTCCCCGCCGGAACGGACGCACCCCCGCCACGTCCTCCACCCCGGCGCTCGCGGGCGGGAGCGCCGGCGTCGGCGGCGTCGCCGGTGCGGGGTGGACGTGCACGGGCGCGGCGACGCGCCCGACCCGTTCCACGGTCAGCAACCCGAGGTTGTCCGCCGCCTCGACGAGGACCTCCGGGCCCGGGCTGAAGCAGCGGAGGCCGGCCTCGCGGGGAACGCGCAGCGCCACGCTCGCCCCGGCCGGGATCGCCGGCAGCGCGGTGTGACCCGCCGCGAAGGCGTCGCCGCGGAAGTGCAGGACAGCCGGGGGGAGGTCCCGCGGCCCGTGGTTGTGCAGGTGGAAGACGTGCTCCACCACCTCGCCCACCCGCGTCCGGACCGGCACCTCGACCCGCACCGACAGCGTCCAGACCCGCTGCAGCGTCGCGACGGCCACCCCGACCGCGGCCAGCAGCAGGCACGCCACCAGCGCGATCCAGCGGTTGCCGACCCCGAAGGAGAGCAGCAGCAACGCCGGCCCCGCCGCCGCGACGAGGATCGGGCGCATCCGCAGGACCTTGTCCGCGTTCGGCCGGGTCAGCAGGACCTCGCGCTCCAGAACGGGGTCAGGGCCGGGGACGGGGCCGGGTCGCGCGTCGCTCACCGGTGGATCGGCACGGCCGTGCCGGCGACGAGCCCCGCCGCGAGACGTTCCTGCGCCAGCGTGCGCGACGCCGTCCCCAGGGAGTCCGCGAACCGGTGCTCCTCCGCCGGCACCAGCCGGTGCGCGAGCACGGGCACCACGAGGGCCTGCACGTCCTCGGGCAGCACGTGGTCCCGACCGCCCAGCAACGCCCGCGCCTGCGCGCACCGGACCAGCGTCAACGCCGCCCGCGTCCCCGCCCCCGACACGATCCGCGGGTCCGTGCGCGTCGCCCGGGTCAGCCTCAGCGCGAGGTCGAGGGTCGCCTCCGCCACGTGCACCTGCGTCGTCGCCCGCTGCAACCCGATCAGGTCGCTCAGCGCCAGCACCGGCGACAACGCCTCCGGACGGTTGCCCGTCAACTGCTCCCGCAGCACCTGCCGCTCCACGTCCTCACCGATGGGGCCCAGCACCAACCGCACCGCGAACCGGTCCAGCTGCCCCTCCGGCAACGGGTAGGTGCCGTGCTGCTCCACCGGGTTCTGGGTCGCCACCAGCACGAACGGATCGGGCAACCGGTGGCGGACACCGTCCACGGTCACCGCCCGTTCCTCCATCGCCTCCAGGAACGCCGACTGCGTCCGCGGTGAGGTCCGGTTCAGCTCGTCCACCAGGACGACCGGCGCGAACAACGGACCCGGCACGAACCGGAACCCCTCGGCCGCCGGGTCCCACATCCCCGACCCCGTCACGTCCGCCGGCAACAGGTCCGCCGTCGCCTGCACCCGCGCGCAGTCCGCCCCCAGCGACGCCGCGAACGCCATCGCCATCGTCGTCTTCCCGCTCCCCGGGACGTCCTCGATCAGCACGTGCCCCCGCGCCAGGACCGCCGTCACGAGCAGCTCCACCGCCTGCCGCCGCCCCCGGACGACACGCTCGATCCCCTCCACGAGGGAGCGCGCGGCGCTCGCGGGGTCCGTGGTCGACGGGGCGGTCTCGGGCAGGGCGTGGCTCACGTCGGGGGGATCGGCACCCGGCGTGGGCCACAGGAGGTGTGGCGCAGCAGCTTCCCCCGTCCGGAGCACCCCGTCGGCCCCGGACACGTGGCGTGATCGAGGCTCCTAGCGTGCTACGGTTTTCCTCGTTCGCACCGGCCGGAAGGCACGGGTGAGCACCACTCGTCCGGGTGGCGGAATAGGCAGACGCGCTAGCTTGAGGTGCTAGTCCACGTATAGTGGGTGGGGGTTCAAGTCCCCCCTCGGACACTCGTTGAGACAGCGACGGGACAGGCTCTGACCAGCGGAAACGCAGGTCGGGGCCTTTTTCGTTCCCCGCTCCGGTCCTTCCGGCGTCCGTGGGCGACGGTGGGTACGACTGCAGTCCGGACCACGTCCGGATCCTCGGTCGTACCCGGGGACACCGGGGGACGACCTCACCGAACCACACCCGCCCCGAGGGCGCTGCGGACGAGAAGACCGCGACCGCCGACCACCGCCGACCACGGTCCCGCTCGAGGTGGGGTGGTCAGCGCCGCGCGAGGAGCGGGGCGAGTCCGCGCGCCATGTCGCGAGCGCGGGGCAGGTCGCTGACCGCGGCAGGGCGACGCACCGCCAGCACCCCCTCGCGCGGATCGGGGTCGGTGATGTCCAGCACCACGGCGCGGCCGTCGTTGAGCATGGCGTCCAGGAGGCGCTCGGCGTCAGAGGCCGCGGCGGCCACGCGGGAACGCAGCAGGTGCCCGACGGCGGTGGTGCGGGCCAGGCGCAGGAGCAGCCTGTCGTCGTCGAGGTGAGCCAGCTCGGGGCGGTTCAGCAGCATCCGGGCCAGCGCGCTGATGTCGGCGGCCGAGGCAGGCTGGGGCGTGGCGGGGCGCACGGCAGACGACCCGTTGCGCTGGGTCGTGCTCGGACGCGGGTGGTACTGCACTGGGTCCTCCTCGAACGCGGCCTGGTCACCCCGCTGCTCGTGGGCTTCCTGCTCTCCTTGCTCATCGGCGGGTGGAGCGGGTGGCACGATCGCCTGTTCGGGGGGTGCTGCGACCGAGTGCGCCCACCGATGAGCGGTGTCGTGGCCTGACGTGGCGGCGTGGCCGAGGTCACGCACCTGTCCGGCCGCTCGAGAGTGCTGATCTCTCGTTCTGCCCCCCATCAGGGGGGCCTGTAGTTACCGTGGGTGAGTGCCGGAACTGTGCGTGTCCGACCTGGCGTTCACCCACGTCGGTTCCCACCTCATCGTCGACTGCCCCACCGAGCGGGGGCCTCAGCCCTACGCAGGCGTCCTCTTCGACGTCGTGCACCGCGCGGGTGGTCCGTCCTGGTTGTCCTTCCGCGTCAACGGAACGCCGGTCGTCCTGGTGGTCGAGGACCCCTCGACCACGACCGTGTCCGTGGAGGAGGTCAAGCCTCCCGTCGGTCCGGCGGGTGTTCCTCGTCAGATCGGGTATGACAGCGAGCCACTGAGGCAACACACACGGTGATGTGACATGGTCGGGTCGTGTCCCGTTCTCCCTCGTCCCACTCCACGTTCTGCGGCCAGACACTCCAGACGAAAGGGCGGGTACGCGAGATGCGCAACCACCCGACCGCTCGGAGCGGCGTCGAGCTGGAACCCGACACCCTGGGTCCTGACCACGCCACGCGCGACTCCCGCATTCCCGACGACGGGGTACCCGCCCACCTGGTCGGCTCCCAGCGCACCGGTGCCTCGGGCACCTTCGAGCAGGTGGGAGGACAACGAGCACTGCTCAGAGCGTGGTGGGAGCAGGTGGACCAGGCCACCCGCGCACGGCTGCTGACTCTGGGTGAGGGGGACTTCCTCCCCGGTGACCTCGCGTTGGACGCGCAGATGGCGGGAGTCTCGGTGATCGCCGTGGGCACCGTCCTCGTGGACGGCGGCTACGAAGCCCTCTACGAGCAGCCCGACGTCTTGACGGACCTGCTGGGGCACGAACGTGAGCAGGGGTAGAGCGACGTCCCGCGAGGCCGAGGTGGCCCTGACCCCACCCGTCTGCGCCCGCGGGGGTACGCAGCGACCAGGACACCGGCGAACCCGTGGCGACCTCCTCACCGGTCAGCACGGATCTGCTGCATGATCAGGTGACGGCCACGTCACGCAGGTCGTCCACGGTCGCTCGGGTCGTCGAGGAGGTGCGACATGGATCGCTTCGAGCTCGACGTCGACGCCCCGCAGCTTCCCGCTGACTTCACCGCCGCTGGTACGTCGTCGACGCTACCGCCTCGTCCACCGGGGCTGCTGGGTGAGCTGCAGGAGATCGTTCTCGGCGTCTTCGCGGACTCCGACGACCTCCTTCCCCTCGACGCGGTCCGGCAGGAGGTGTGGCGGCGACTGCCGGACGACGTGCGCACCTCCTGGCTGGTGCTGGTGATCGGCGGCAACATCAGTGCCACCCTGGCGCACCTCAGCGACGCGGGTCACCTGATCAGACACCGCAGGGGCTGGAGCAGCAGGTGGTACCAGCTGCGCGTGGACGAGGCCCCACCTGCGCCGGCGTCGTCAGGTCCCCACGACGGCCTCCCCGCCAGCGGCACGGCGCAGCCGGGCGGGACCCCCAGGACCCCCAGGACCCGCGCGCCCGGCAAGACCCGAAGAACCGGCGAGCCGAACCGCTCGAGCCCGACCCCGCAGAACGGTCACCCTCCGCTGGCCGACGGGTGGGAGCAGGACCCACTCCTCTGACCTGACCGGCCCCACCCCGCGCACTGCTGACGAACCGGTACGAGCCCCACTGCCTGTGCCGCAGGTGGAGCTGAGCAGCGAGCGGCAGTGCCGACCGCACGCCCCACCTGACCCGTGCCCCGGCGTGGTTCCACGCAGTGGTGCCCTGGTGCTGACGACCAGGCTCCCCGTGGCCGACGACCACGCCTGCACGGCGCTCGCCGCCGGTGTTCGTCGTCGAGCCCGTGGGCTGGGGATGTGATGAACACCCGTCGGACGTCGCGGGACGACCGGTGGATCCTGCCGGTCGGCGTCGGGCGGCGCGACCGCCCACCGTCAGCGACGGAGCTCTCTCTCGAGCAAGGTCACAGCAGCCTGGTCGCTGGAACCAGGTGCGGCGTACAGGGTGAGGAGTCGATGTCCGGTTCCGTCCCCGACGGTGAGGACGGTGTACTGCAGGTCGACGTCGCCGACCGTGGGGTGGTGCAACAGCTTCGTCCCGGTGGTGCAGTTGTGGACCCGGTGCGTGGACCAGGCGCGAGCGAACTCGGTGCTGGCGATGCTGAGGTGCCCGACGAGTTCGGCCAGTGCCCGGTCGTCGGGGAACTGGCCGGCGATCCAGCGCAAGGAGGCGACCGCGCGGCGGGCTTCGGCGGCCCAGTCACGGTAGAGCTCGCGGGTGTGGGCGTCGCAGAACAGCATCGAGATCAGGTTCGGTCGGTCAGCGGTGCGTTCGGGAGCCGAGGGGTCGAGGTGTCCGGCCAGCAGTGCGTGCCCCAGAGGGTTCCAGGCCAGGACGTCGTTGCGGACGTCGAGGACCAGTACCCCCGCACCGGTGACCGCGTGGGCGAGTTGCCGGGTGCCGGCCCGGACGTGCTCGACCTTCGCGGGGGTGCGACGGTCACGTGGGCGCGGCTGGGCGAGGTGGCGCAGGTGCGTCCGCTCGTCGGCGTCGAGTCGCAGTGCGTCGGCCAACGCCTCCTGGACCTGCTTGGAGGCGTGGGCGCTCAGTCCCTGCTCCAGGCGTGCGTAGTAGGTGGGGCTGACGCCGGCGAGCTGGGCCAGTTCTTCCCTGCGCAGTCCCGGTACGCGCCGCGCACCGTAGGAGACCAGGCCGACCTGGGTGGGGGTCAGGCGGGCCCGCATCGTGCGGAGGAAGGGGCCCAGTTCCCCGGTCCGGTCGACGTCGCGACCCCGGCCGGCCACGGTGGGGGCGTCGGTCGGGACGTTCGGCGTGCCCTGGGCGGTGGTGGGTCGCGGGTCGGGCACCGCTCCAGTGTGGCCGAGGCGCCGGGAGGTTGCCTGTCCCTGTCAGTGCTCGCCTGAGCCTGACCAGGCTGACGGGGGTGTGGCCGGTCGGAGGCGATCGACTGAAGCTGGCGCCATGGAGCAGAACGAGACCGCCGCCCGTGCCCGCACCGAGACCACGGCGGGGACCACCACGTCCGGCCACCGAGGCACCGCGTTGGTCGTCGGGGCTCACGGCGTCATCGGCGCCGAGCTGGTCCGCCACCTCCGCCGGCGCGGCGACTTCGACGTCCTCGGCCTCTCCCGCCGAGGCGGGGTCGACGAACCAGGACGACCGGGGGAGGCGCCGCTGCGGCACGTGGCCGTCGACCTGATCGACGCCGACGCGACGAGGCAGGCGCTGGTGCGGGTACCGGAGGTGACCCACGTGTTCTACGCGGCTTTCCAGGAACGTTCGACGTGGGCGCAGCTGGTCGAGCCGAACCTCGCGATGCTGCGCAACGTCGTCACCGCCGTCGACACCTCCGCGGCCGGCCTGGAACACGTGAGCCTGATGCAGGGGTACAAGGTGTACGGCGCGCACCTGGGCCCGTTCCAGACCCCGGCCCGCGAGGACGACCCCGGGCACCTGCCCCCGGAGTTCAACGTCGCCCAGCAGGACTTCCTGCGGACGCTGCAGCGCCAGCGATCGTGGACGTGGTCGGCGATGCGCCCGTCGGTGGTCTGCGGAACCGCGCTGGGCAATCCGATGAACCTCGTCCTGGTCCTGGCGGTGTACGCGGTCCTGTGCAAGGAACTCGGGGTGCCGTTCCGGTTCCCCGGGAGACCTGGGGCCTACGACACGCTGCTGGAGGTCACCGACGCCGGCCTGCTGGCGCGGGCCACGGTGTGGGCGGCCACCGATCCCGCGGGGGCCAACCAGGCGTTCAACATCACCAACGGGGACCTGTTCCGGTGGAACCGGATGTGGCCGGTGCTGGCGGAGATCTTCGAGGTTCCGGTGGCGGCACCGTTGCCGATGTCCCTGGTGGACGTGATGGCGGACAAGGAACAGGTGTGGGAGGACGTCAAGGCCAGGCACGGACTGGCCGACGTGCCGTTCTCGGCGGTGTCCAGCTGGGGTTTCGGCGACGGGGTCTTCTCGTGGGACTACGACTTCCTGTCCGACGGTTCGAAAGCTCGCCGGGCCGGTTTCCACGACCACGTCGAGACCGAGGAGATGTTCCGCGGTCTGGTGCGCCGACTCCGGGACGAGAGGATCATCCCCTGAGCACTGCCCGACCGCCGCTGCGGAGAAGACGCAGCTCCCTGTCGGACGCAGCGACAGTGCCTGGGGCACTGGGCAGGCGCCGGCACCTGCTGGGCCTGGGCTCGTCCCGCACCGGCTCGGTGAGCCTGACCGTCGAGCTGGACGGCGCGGCTCGTGACGTGCGATGTCGCGCCTGTGCGGGGGCCGTTTGTTCCCGCAGTGTGGCCGCAGCGACTCGGCGGCACTCCTAGGATGTCGAGCCGTGGACCAGGGTCCACCCACCGCACCGGGAGACGACATGGCAGAGTCCTTTGACACCGCCGCACGGGAACCTCGCCTGCACACGACGCTGGGCCCCCTCGGCGCCCAGGACGTGGGCCTGATCCTGCCGCACGAGCACCTGTTCGTCGACTTCCGCCCCGCCGACTCCCCGGGTTTCGCCCAGGCCGATCCGGCGGAGTTCGCCTCGGTCGTGGAACCGCTGCTGGCCAGGGCGGCCGCGGCCGGGGTCACCGCGCTCGTCGAGTGCACGCCTCCCGGCCTCGGTCGCCGCGTCGACCTCGTCCTCGACGTGAGCCGGCGCACGGGCGTGCCCGTGGTGGTCGCGACCGGGGTCTATCGAGAACCGTGGGTGCCGGAGTGGGTGTACGACGCGAGCGACGACGAGCTCGAGGCGTGGATGCACCGTGAGCTGACCGAGGGCGTCGACGACTCCGGTGTCCTCGCCGGGTTCATCAAGATCTCGGCGGCCGAGGACGGCATCCGAGCGGTCGAGGAACGTGTCGTGCGGGCCGCTGCCCGGGCCGCGGCCCGCACCGGCGCGCTCGTCGGTTCCCACACCACGAACGGGGTGGTCGTGCTGGGGCAGATCGACCTCGCCGTGGCCGAGGGTTTGGCGCCGGAGCGCTTCCTCTCGATCCACACCCAGACCATCACCGACCCCGGTGTGCGGCAGGCGATCGTCGACCGCGGTGCGTGGATCGAGTTCGACGACGTCGGGCAGGGCGACGACGCGCGGACGCTGGGGCTGGTGCTCGACAGCCTGGAGGCGGGGCAGGCTGGTCGTGTCCTGCTGTCTCACGACGCGGGGTGGTTCGACCCGGCCCTGGCGGGCGGTGGGACGCCTCGACCGTTCACGGACCTGACCGGCTCGTTCCTGCCGGCGTTGCGGGCGGCGGGTGTCGCGGCGGAGGTCGTGGACGACCTGTGCGTCCGCAACCCGTTCCGCGCCTTCGCGCGGTAGTCACCGCAGCTCCCTCGTGGTCGTCGGTCGGTCCGGTGACGGGTTCTCCCGCGCGCTTCCCAGCTGGGGCCTCCTGGACGAGGACCACGATCTGACCCACGCGACAGGGCTGACCGCGCCGGCTCGCTGACTGGCCGTGCATCAGCACGACTCTCCGTTCGTGCAGCGGCGAGCGTCTGCAGGACGTCCAGTCGGTGTCGACCGGCAAGGCAGGGACGGCTGAACGAGGGTGCTGGGTCTGCTGTGCTGATCGGTGGCGCAGCTGTCGCCGATCGGTGCAGCAGACCCTTCTCCGATCGCACGCGGGGCCACGACCCGTCGGCTTCCGTCGACGGGTCGAACCCGCTGCCTGGAGGCTGGTGTCGGTGGTGCGTCGTAGGCTCCGCGGTGTGATCCGACGATGAGCAAGCTCGACGCCCAGCGGGCGATGCGCGAAGCCAACTACGCCCGCAACCGCGGCCCCCGCGCAGCAGCTGGCGGGGAAACGGCAGCGGCTCCAGCTGCCCGTGCGGCACAGCCGGCTGGCACCGCGGCAGCCGCTCCGGTGGCACCCACGGATGATCGGTGCGGGCACAGGTCCATGAATGGCCGGGCATGTTCCCGTGAGGCGGCGCACCCCGAGAAGAGCCACCGCTACAGCTGACGGCTACCCGTGGATCGATGGATCCAGAGCTTGACCCGGTTTCCCGGACAGGTTGATCCTGACCTTCTCCATCCCTCCCAGTTCATCAACGCTGCAGGCCCGGCCGCCCTACGGGGGAAACCGGGCCCTCAACGGTGGTGAGCTGGATCAGGCAGCGCCGTGAGTTCTCAGCGCCAGGCGAGGCTGGTGGCGCGCCCGTCCCAGGTGAGGGTCCCGCCCTGGTAGTCCTGCTTGATCAAGCTGCCGCTGCGGTACTCCTGGCTGATGGGATATCCCAGGCGGCCACCTTCCCAGCCTTGAGCGGCGTAGAAGCCGCGGAAGGCTCCGGTGACGGTGTGCCCTCCGCTTGCGAGGGACCAGTAGATGCTTCCGCCCTGGTAGCGCTGGCCGAAGCCGCCGCCACGCAGGGGACCGAACTCATCCGACGTCGGAAAGCCGAGCGGGCCGTTCTCCCAGCCGCTCGCACCCCAGGTGTCGCGGATCGCGCCGAACACCGGGTGTGCACCTGAAGTAGGGTGCCAGTAGATGGAGCCGCCTTGGAAGGCGGTGAACGCTCCTGTGCGCAGACCCACCTCGGAGATGACCGGGAAGCCGAGACGGCCGCCTTCCCAGCCGAACGCGCCGTACTTGTCGAAGATGGCGCCGCGGATGAATTGTGCTCCCGTGGCCGGGCTCCAGTAACCGATACCGCCCTGGAAGCGTTGGATGACCCCGCCCCTGACAGGCATCTCCCCACTCGTCGGGTAGCCGAGGTAGGAGGTCTCCCAGCCCATGCTGGCGTACTTGTCGCGGAAGCTGCCCTTGATGATCTGTGCGCCACTGGAAGGCGACCAATAGATGGAGCCGCCCTGGAAGTGCTGGCCCGACCCACCGTTCCTGAGCCCGAACTGGTTGCTGACCGGCTGGCCGAGGGGACCGGTTTGTGCTCCGGAGTTCAGGTAGGCCCCGGCGATGACACCCGCGACCTCGAAGTTGACGCCCGGGCCAGTCCCGGTGCCCGGTGTGGGGACAGGGGTGGCGACGGTGATCGGCGCGGGAGCGGCCCCGTAGACGATCTTCACTTGAGCGGTGTCGCCCTGGGCGGAAAGAACCTGGAAGTGCAGGTCTGCGCCCACGGTGGACCAGGTCTTGCCGGGTGCAACGACCATGTCGTCGTCGGCGTACTGCGTCGGGGTCGGATCGAAGACCACCGTTTGGCGACTGCGGTAACCCGCGGCGCCCCACGGGGTTGCGCGCAGCACTCGCACACCAGTGGTTGTGGACCTGCCTGCAACCAGGGCGTCGTCACCGGACGCGCTGCGGTACTCCAGGTAGTACGCCGTGGCTCCATCGACGACCTTGATCGACTTCGGTGCGTCGCCGGTGTCGACACCCAGACCGCGGATGGTCACCGTCTGAGGCGTCGTGATCTCGCGCTGCTGCTGAGGGAAGAGGCCGAGCTGGTCGCGGTGCACCACGTTGAGATTGCCCATACCCGATGTGCTGCCGGAGTAACCCATCACGTCATAGGTGTCACCGTAGGGGTCGAAACGAGCCCCCGCTTCGATACCGGTGTCGCTGAATGTGACGTCGCTACGTCCTGAGCTGGCTGGGGCGGAGACGCTTCCCGCGTGGTCGAGCCCAAGGTTGTGGCCCAACTCGTGAGCGACGACGGATTGATCTGTGCCGGTCACGAACGCGAGCCCACCACTGAACGCGTCGCCTACTGTGCCGAGGCCGTAAGAGCACGATCCCGCGGCGGGCGCGACGATGAGCAGGTGCTCCGTGCCGTTGATGTAGTCGGCCTGCGACTGGCCGATGACGTTGAGTTCTTCCTGCCACAGTGCGGAGACGTCCTCGCAGGCCGTGGCGCTCGTGCGCCAGTCCAGCGCCTTCCTGAGGGTGAAGTTGACCTGTCCACCGCTCTGACGGTTCCAGTACGCTGAGGCGCGCGCCAGCATGGGCGCGACGTCAGCGACGGTCATCTTGGTCGGCGTCGTCCCCGCCGGAGCAACGAGCGCGACCGTCACTGGGTGCTCCACACTGCCCACGGATTTCAGCGTCCGCTGCGACTGCACCGCATCAACGCTGAGGATGCGCACCGCGTCGGTGTCCACGCCATCTACGGCGCCGGCGGCGGTGACGGTGAGGGTCACGGTGGCGCCCGGGCGCAAGGATGCGACGAGATCGCCGGTGAGACGCACGAAGGTGTCGCCGCTGCTGAGGTAGACCGGATCGGTCGTGGCGTCGTCTTCGTCCTGCACGCGCGTGATGGCGCCGGTGAGGGTCTTGTGCTTCCCGGCACGAACGAGGCTCTGCGGGGCGCGGGCGCCGAACGCAGTGTCTGCTCCTGTGGCCGCGACCGGGGCGCTGCCCTGGATCGGGCCCGGTACTGCCACAGATGGCTGCGCTGCCACGAGGGGGACGCCTGCGACGAGTGCGGCGCTCAGGGCGATCGATAGGCGCCACCGGCGAGGTAGACGTGCGGCAGTGGCGCGGAAGGTCATGGTGATGGTTCGCCATGCGGTGCACGGTGATTGAGCCCGCGCTGTGCCAGGCGGGTGATGTCTGCGGTGGGCTTCACCCGCCTGGCGCACGCGCACTTTGCTGTGCGTAACGCCGTCTGGTGTCTTGCTGTACCCAACGCCGTCTCCGCGTCCGCTAGTTGTGCTGAGCACACAGGTGCAACACGCCGAGAATTACCCGGTCCATGACGCGAGGAAGACCTCCGAGTGAGGTGCGGAGCTGTCTGACGGCATCCGCACCGAGCACCCAAAAGTCTTCATGCCCCACTACAACGCCACCCTGACCCCTGTCGGACGTCTGAACCAACCCGCGCCATCGTCGAAGGTGGTTGACCCATCCGCGCTGCAGAGCGCTTCCAAGTGTGCTGACCCACCGCCAAACGCTGGCCGAGCGTTACCGCCAGCACGGTCCCTCGGTCATGAATGACCGATCTCTACGCCGCACCGCAGTCCGGAACAGAAGGGTCTGCCCGCAGATCGCGTGCAGGCACAGCAGGCATCCTCCCGCTCGGGCCCGACATCTCGCTCCCGGCCCTCCTTGCCACGACGCTCGCGGGCTGCCCAGCACAGCTGGACACGTTGCCTGGGGTGGACGGCTGGGGTGGACGGCTGGGTTGGACGGCTGGGTTGGACGGCTGGGTTGGACGGCTGGGTTGGACGGCTGGGTTGGACGGCTGGGTTGGACGGCTGGGTTGGACGGCTGGGTTGGACGGCTGTTTCCGGCTGGGGTGGGTCGTCCTGGCTTCGTGCGTCGGTGGGACCCGCTCCAAGAACAGGACAACCGCCAGCAGTGGCGGATCGCTGCGGCGGGGCCTCCTGCCCCTCGACCGTCGACGTCACCGGCTTCGAGGACTACCCCGCTTCTACGTGAAGCTGCGTCGTGGGCGGGTCCTGGACTCCGCAGCTTCCTGCGAGGAGGTCGTGCGCTCAGCGCGCGGGGGCTGGGCAGCGGGGACGACGGTGACGGCGACCCATCTGGCTCCCGATCCGATCCAGTTGCACATCATCGCCCAGCCGGCCGCGGCCGGCCAGGACCTGACCTGCGGTTCGATCAAACTGCCCGTCAAGACTTCCACCGCCACCCATCACTTCAGCGTCCTGCGCCGAGCTGGGGTGCTGCACCAGTACTACACCCGGAAATCCCGCATGAACGTGCTGCGCCGTGCGGACATGGAGGCCGCCTTCCCCGGCTTCTTGACCTCCGTCATCGCTGCGACTGCAGGCATCCTCGCGCACTGGTTCTCCAGTTCCAGCGCGGGCATCGGGCCGTTGCTGGGTAGTTGTACGAGCGGATGGTTTCGCTACGGACCTGGCTCTGGAGAGGGGAGGTCAGTCCGGCCTTCCCACCGGGATCCGAAGAGCCCCCTCAGTATGCCGCCCATGGCGTTCCGCAAGGGCCGAGTGGGTGCGTCCTCGGCGGCGCAAAGGGTCGCTACCTGAGTGCGCGGCGCGAGCGCCTGGAACTGGCGGCTTCATGCGTCGAAGAACGTTTGGTTTTCGAGGACTGATGGAGACGGGCCGAAATCGCCGCAGAACTCGTGACCATGCTGGTGGAGGATCCGTGGCGTGAGCAGCGACGGAACTCCTCGTGCTTGCCCTGTACCGTGCGAGCCGGCGCCGCGAGGCGCTCGCGGCCTACGGCGAAGCTCACGAGTTCATCGACCGTGAACTCGGCGTCGCATCCGGGCTCGAGCAGCGCAGATCGACCTAGCTGATCCTCCCTCATCGATCCCACGCTGCTCGGCGACCGCCGCTGACTGAAGGCAGCGTCCGGTTTCGTCCCAGCTCCCACCGGGCGCCTGTTGGTGGTTCACGGAGAACTCCCCGACCGGTTGACGGAACCTCTTCGCCGCAGCTGCGGCGGCTGTGGAGGGACTGAGGGCGCTGGTCAGCAGTGCGATCAGCGTACTGGCGATCCAGGGGCTTCCGCCGAGTGTGAGAACGGTTGTGACGGAGAGCCGCGGGCCGACCTGCGCGACGTCGCGAGGACCGCGGACGCGTCCGCCCTGGGATCCGCGGCACGGGCGCCCTGCGCTCACTGAACAGATCAGTGCGTTCGGTGGCAAGCCAGGGGGTCGCGTTCCGGAGACGCTCGATGTGCCCGGAGATCAGCCGGGCGGATCGCCCTTGCGGGGTGGGCACCCGTCGAGCAGTGAGTGGAGATCGAAACGATGACTGAGGTAGCGACCGTCCGGGGATCGGTTCCCGCCGGGGACCTGGGGACCGTGCTCATGCACGAGCACGTCTTCGTCGTCACCGAGGAGCTCCGGCAGAGCCTCCCCGAGACCTGGGACGAGGAGCAGCGCATCGCCGACGCGATCGAGCGGCTCCGGGCCCTGGCCGCGTCCGGGGTGGACACCTTGGTCGACGCCACGGCGATCGGATTGGGCCGCAACGTGGCCCGGGTGGCGCGGGTGAACGCCGAGGTGGATCTGAACATCGTCGTCGCCACCGGGCTGTACACGATGAGCGACGTGCCCCTCTCTTACCAGCACCAAGGCCCCGGGACGCTGCTCGGCGGGCCTGATCCAATGGTGGACCTGTTCGTCAGGGAGATCACCGAGGGGATCGCGGACACCGGCATCAAGGCCGCGTTCCTCAAGTGCGCGATCGGAACGCACCTGACCCCCGGCGTCGAACGTGTCCTCGTCGCCGTGGCCGAGGCGCACAAGCGCACCGGGGCACCCATCACCGTTCACACGGACCCGATCGCCGGTTCGGGCCTCATCGCGCAGGAGGTGCTGCGCCGAGAAGGCGTGGACCTCGGCGCTGTCGTGCTCGGGCACAGTGGGGACTCCACCGACCTCGACCAGCTGCGCCGGCTCATCGACAACGGGTCCTACCTCGGCATGGACCACTTCGGTCTGGAGATCCCGATCAGCAACGACCAGCGGGTGGCGACGGTGGCGACTCTCGTGCAGGAGGGGTTGGCCGAGCGCATCGTGCTGTCGCAGGACGCGTCGTGCCACAGCGACTGGTTCCCGCCGGGTGTCCGCGAGATGATCGCCCCGGACTGGCACCACACCTACCTGACCGAGAGCGGCATCCCCGCGCTCCGCCAGGCGGGGGTGTCCGACGCGCAGCTGCAGACGATGCTCGTCGACAACCCACGTCGCTACTTCACCGGCGAGCGCTGACGGGGACCACCCGTTCTGCCTGATCCTCCACGTCGCCTCGAGCAGGTTCGCGGTTCAGGCTGGTGTCAGCGATCACGCCGAGGACGGGCCCAGGCCCGAGCTGCCGGTCGCGCGTTGGGTTGGACCGCGACAGGCGGCGGAGGACCGCGAGGATCCCCCTGCTCCCCGGGGTGTTCGGGTCGAGGGACTAGGTGGGAGCGAGCAGGGCGTGGTGCGCCCGCTGGGGGCCGACGACACCCGTCGACTGCGCCGCCGCGAGCGGGGTCGCGGCGTCTTGGCGCAGCGCGGTCGGGGTGGTGCCGAACTCGGCGCGGAAGGACGTCGCGAACGAGGAGTGGGTCGAGAAGCCGCACGCGGAGGCGATGTCGGCGACGGTGACGTCGGACCACTGCGGGTTCCGAAGGCGGGCTCGCGCCAGTTCCAGGCGCTGGGTCCGGATGAGGTCCCGGCACGTGGTGCCCTCTGCCTGCAGCACGCCTTGGACGTGGCGCGGTGACCAGCCGAGCGCCCCGGCGATGCGGTGGACGTCGAGGTCGTGTTCGTGGGCGTGGGCGCGCACGAAGCTGCGCACGGACTCGGCCACGGACTCGCGGTGGCGTTCTGGTGCTGTGTCCGCCCCCGCCCCGGCGAGGGCTGCGAGGTCGAGCAGGCCGTCGCACGAGGCGTCGAAGGTCTCCTGGTGCAGCTCGGACCGCTCGTGGTGCAGGGAGACGGCCAGCTGCCGCACCACGGCGCCCAGGCCCCTGGTGGTGTCGATGAGGGTGGTCCGGGTGCTGAGGCGGCGTTCGCGGGAGGAGACCTCGGAGTGCGGGAGGATGAGCGAGATGGAGTCGAAGCCGGCGCCGTGGCGCAGGCGCAGCGGCCGATCCAGGTCGCACAGCGCCGCGGCACCTGCGGCGAGCTGCGCCGTCTCCCCGCCGGTGCTGACGAGGGCCTGCCCGCGCAGGGGGATGAACAGTTCGAACGTGCCCCGGGGGTCGCTCCGCACGTGCCGGGGACCGCGAGCGACGCTGTGCTCGGCGCCGCCGCACCGGGCCAGGCGGTAGCGCTCGGACGCCTGCCAGACGAGGATCGGCGCGCTGGCGGGGTCGGCGTCCGTGGCCAGGACGTCGTGGGCGCCGTGCAGGGCCTGGAACGCCTCCGTCCACTCAACACCGCCGCCGTTCGCGGCCAGCTCCTCGACGTCGTACACGCCCTTCACCTTACGCACGGACGGGGACTGCCAGGAAGTCTTCGCTCCTGGTGAACCACCACGGCCCGGACATCGGCCTGAACGGAGCTCGGCGTGGGTCGAGCTGCAGGTGAGGGCGCCACGGGTGGTGAGCGTAGGACCGTGGCGCGGTGTCCCGGTTTCTACGACCGATCGTGCGCCGCAGCGCAAGGAGCCTTCGCTGACGGGCAAGACCGCGGGCTTTCCGATCGGCAGAGTTCGTGACGCAGCAAGACGCGGATGCCGCTCCGGTCGTTGAGGGCGGACTGAACAGGAACAGGAACAGGAGCAGAACATGGAGCAACGCGTGATCTACAAGGGTCGTACGGCACTCATCACCGGAGCGTCGTCTGGCATCGGGGCTGCGTTCGCCGCAGAACTCGCGGCGCGCGGGTGCGACGTGGTGCTGGTGGCCCGCCGCGAGGCGCGCCTGAAGGACCTGGCCGCGGACCTGGAACGCACGCACGGGGTGCAGGCCCACGTCGTGGTGGCCGACCTCAGCCGGTCCGACGCCCCCGGGGCTGTCCACGCGGCTACCCGTGACCTTGGTGTCCACGTGGACGTCCTGGTGAACAATGCCGGTTTCGGGGGTTACGGTCCCTTCTCGGGTGCGGACGCCGGGAGAGATCAGGACATGGTGATGGTGAATGTGGCCGCGCCCGTCGCGCTGACGCACCGGTTCCTGCCGGCGATGGTGAGCCGGGGCGACGGGATCGTCATCAACGTCTCTTCCGCGGCGGCTTTCCAGCCTTTGCCGTACCAGGTCGTCTACGCCGCATCGAAGGCGTTCCTGCAGAGTTTCAGCGAAGGGTTGTGGGCTGAGAACCAGCACACGGGTGTCCGGGTCGTCGCCTGCGCCCCGGCGGCCACCGACACCGAGTACTTCGAGGTCGTGGGCAACGATCGGGAGGCGCGCTTCGGCGCCATGCGCCCGGCGTCGGGTGTGGTCACCGCGACCCTTGACGCCCTCGACCGCGGAGCGGTTCACACCGTGATCGGGCTGCGGTGGAAGCTGACGGCCCTACTGCCGCGACTGCTGTCGCGGGCCGCGATGGCCCGGATGACCGAGCGGATGACCCGCCCGCAGGGGTGATCTGCCAGTGGGGCCGATGGCGCCACCTGCCTGCGGTGGCGTACGAGGTCTGGTCGAACCAGTGATGCGGTCGTCGCCGCGTCCTTCCAAGCTTGAGTCAGCCAGCAACCGGAGAACCGAGGAGAAACAATGACCCAGCCAGAGATCCAGCACCTTCGACCCGCGTACAGCGACCCCGACGTCCAGAGGGCTGTGTGGTTCCTGGGCGCGCTTGTCACGACCCAGCTGGACAGCGCCGAGACCAGCGACTGCCTCGCGGTCCTGGAGCACCGCGGGCGCAACGGCTACAACAGCCCCCTGCACCGGCACCTCCACGACGACGAGACGTTCCTCGTCCTCGACGGCAGCGTCGAGCTCGTGGCCGACGGCGAGGAGTACACCGCTCAGGCGGGTTCCACGATCTTCCTGCCCAAGCACACCGTCCACGGGTTCGTCGTGGCGAGTGCGGCCGCGCGGTTCCTGACGCTGCACAACCCCGGGGGTTTCGACCGCTTCACCAACCAGGTGGGAGTTCCCACCCTCGTGGACGCTACCCGCAGCGACCTGACGCCCCCGCCGGAGGTGGTTGCTCCGACACCGGAGGAACTCACCCGGATCGCCGCCGGGTACGGCATCGAGATCCTCGGCCCACCGCCAGTGCAGCGCACCCGCTGACGGACGGTCGACCATGGAGTCAGGGGACGAGGGCGGTACCAGGTGTCCGGCTTGAGCGTCGTGGTAGATGAGTAGCTCATGTGTTGTTGCTTCCCGTGCCCCGGCAGGCTTTGCCGATCTGGCTGCAGGTCTACAACCATCACCGCCACCATGCTGCGCCTGGAGGTCTACCGTCTGTCTCACGCGTCTTCAACTTCAATGGCCAGAACAACTCAGGGCTCTGCCGACTTGGGGTTTGGTCTGTTCGAAGCGTCAGGAGCTTGACCCGGTTCCCGGACAGCTTCGATCACAACCCACTTCTCCGGAGTCGCTGAGCTTGACCCGCTTCGCTGGACACCATGATCGTGCTGTTCGGAGATGCGGGTCGAGCTCCGACGTCAGCGGACATGCCTCCACTCACCGGGTGCGTCGTCACACCACTCTGGCGGACTCGAACGGTTGCTGTCGACGAGCGGGTCCGAGTCACAGCTCGCGTGGTGAGGAGGTCGGTGATCAACCGGTCTGGCCTGCTCGTGCGTGCTTCAGTGAACACATCCGGGTGTCGGCGAGGTGCAGAAGGTCGCGGAAGTCGTCGACGCCCTCTTCGGGGAAGGTGCTGACGCCGATGCTCACCGTGATCTGCAGCCTGTCCCCGTCGATGTCGTAGGGCGCGTCGATGGCCTCGCGGAGGTCCGCGGCGACACGGTCGGCCTCCACGCGGGCGTCCTGACGGCTCAAGCCGATCAGGGAGACGAGGAACTCATCACCGCCCAGGCGGGCAACCAGGTCCTTGCGTCGCAACCTGCTCTTCAGTCGCTGGGCCACCTGGATGAGCAGGTGGTCTCCGGCGGCGTGTCCGAGCCGGTCGTTGACCGCTTTGAAACCGTCGAGGTCCATGAACAGCAACGCCAGGGACGTGTCGCCGGCAGCGGCTTCCCACAGTTCGACCTCGACGCGTTCGGTGAACCGGCGCCGGTCGATCAGCCCCGTGAGGGAGTCGGTGAAGGCCAGTTCCTCGATGCGGGCCAGGTAGCTCTGCGCGCGGTCGCGTTCCTGGACGAGAGCGCGTTCTGCGCTGACCTGCGCGGTGACGTCGTTCTGCACACCGATGTACTGCACGAGCCTGCCGTCCTGATCGAGGACGGGGGCCATGTAGATCTCGTTCCACCACTCGACGCGGTCGGGGCCGCGGTAGTTCAAGAGCGTCTCGCGGACCTCGCGTCGTTGCGCGATGGCGGTGCGCAGGCGAGCGATGGCGTGGTGGTCGGTGTCGGTCCCCTGCAGGAACCGGCAGTTGCGACCCAGGAGTTCCTCAGACCGGTACCCGGACAGTTGTTCGAAGGCGCGGTTGACGTACACCAGCGGCTGGTCCGGCTGACGCATGTCGGCGATGGTGATGCCGCTGGTGGAGGCGGCCAGTGCGCGCTGCAGCAGCGACTCGACTCCTGTTCCTGCCGCTCCTGTTCCCACCGCTCCTGTTCCTGCCGCTCCTGTTCCTGCCGCTCCTGTTCCTGCCGCTCCTGTTCCTGCCGCTCCTGTTCCTGCCGCTCCTGTTCCTGCCGCTCCTGTTCCTGCCGCTCCTGTTCCTGCCGCTCCTGTTCCCACCGCTCCTGTTCCCACCGCTCCTGTTCCCACCGTGGCAGACGCCGCAGCGGTGGGGTGGACGGAGCGGGACGAGGGAGGCGTGAGTTCCTCGGCGCCGCTGGGTGACGTCACCGCCGGCACCGGGGTCGCCGATGGTTCCAGTGCCGGGGCCACCCGGGACAGCAAGCTCTTGGCCGCCGCGGTGACGGTAGGTCGCTGGTAGGTGAGGGCGTACTCGAACATCCTGTCCATGTCCGGGCCGTCGTCACCGAGGTCTCGGGCCAGCAACGCGGCACTGAAGTGCGGGCTGACGACGACGACGTCCCACTCCCCGCGGATCGGGTCGTCCGGGGCCAGGGTGGCGCCGCGAACCCCTGGGACGGGTTCCAGGGACAGGTCTTCGCCCAGCGCGCACACGAACCCGGTGCGCGCCACGAGGTCGCGGTAGCGCAACGCCGTGGCGGGGGTGAAGTGGCGGGCTTCCTGGAACGTGGCCGCGATCACGCAGGTCTCACCCAACCGCATGGCCTGACGCTCCAGCTGCTTGCTCAGCTCCACGAGCAGTCGCTTGGGAGAGCGACGCAGCGCGACGTCAGCGGGTAGGCAGTCGAAGGGCGAGGGGGGCACCTCGAGGGCGCCGGCCGCCGCGATCGGCAGGCTCAGGTGCCCGACGGGGAACGCGGCGGCGGGGCCGGGGGCGGGTTTGGCGAAGAGCCAACCCTGTCCCAGGTGGGCGCCGAGGGCGCGCGCGACGGTGAGGTGCTGGGGGGTCTCGATCCCCTCGGCCAGGACGCGGGCACCGGTGCGCTCGGCGTAGTCGTTGACCGCGTTCATGATCTCGGCGATGGCGGGGGAGGCGCGCCGTTGGACGAGGGACAGGTCGAGCTTGACCACGTCCGGGCGCAGCAGGGGCATGAAGGCGAGCGAGGCGGCCTCGGCGCCCACGTCGTCCAGGGCGATGCCCCAGCCCAGCGTGCGTACCCGGTCGACGGTGCGCAGCAGCTCGGCGGGGCGTGCCGCCAACGCCCGTTCGGTGATCTCCAGGACGATCCGCAGCCGTCCGGGGACGTCGTCAGCCAGGGCCAGGAGGTCGTCCAGCGGAGCGTCGTCCAGCACTTCGGGTTCGACGTTGACGAACACGGTCAGCGGGTCGAAGAGGCCGTGCTCGACGGCTCCGCGGAAGGCCGCGGCTCGACACGCCTGATCGAGCTCGGCCAGCAGACCTGCTCGGCGGGAGGCGCTGAACAAGGCGTCTGGCGTGGCGAGTGGTCCTCGCGGTCCTCGGGCCAAGGCTTCGTAGGCGACGACGGCCCCGCTGTCGAGGTCGATGATCGGTTGGAACACGCTGTGCACAGCCCGGCGATCGATGACGTGCTCGATGGTGTCCACGGCTGCTCCTCGCGCGATCTGGTGCGCTGCCGTTTCAACGCGTGGTGCTCATCGTTTCATCGGCTGATCGCGGGTGGAGGTGAGCACCTGGTCCCGCAGGTCCAGTGACCCGGTCCCGTCCGCGCCAGGCCGATGCCTCGACCGCCACGAGCGACGCGGGCGCGGTGGGGAGGCGTGGAAGGAGGGCGCGGTGGTGACTGAGGAGGTCAGTCGAATGGTCACCGATCCGTGCGCCAGACCCCCTGGGCCTGGCCGCCACTGACGGGCAACCGGCCGGCAGCGAGCTGACGCAGGACAGCCGGATGAACGTCCTCCGCCCACTTCCGGGGGCCGCTCTGGATGCGTCGTGAAGTCTCCGCTGAAGCGTCGACACCCTCGTTCTACCGGCCACGCTGACCGCTTGGTCATCGACGTGCGTTGGTCGTCGACGTGCGCGTGCGTCGGGACGCTGGAGTCAGTCCGCCCTGGTCCCGGTCCACCGGTAGCGGCCGGCGATCCGGCCGCCTCGGGAGCTGGCGCGCAGTGCGCCTTCGGCGGTGCTCAACGCCTCCACCGCAGCCGGGTCCTCGAGCCCGGGTACGCACACCACCTCACCGTCTCGCAGCGCCGACAGCGAGGCGTCGACGACGTCTCGGGGTGGCATGCCGCCGTCGTCGTGGACCTTCTCATCGCCCGGAACGGGCAGGTCGCCCTGGGTGAGGTGGAACTCGGTGGCGGTCAGCCCCGGGCACACGACCTGAACAGTCACCGGGGAGCCGGCCAGTTCCGCGGCGAGGGTGCGGGTGAACGTCACGACGTAGCCCTTGGTGCCGCCGTACACGGCCCGGTGGGGCAGCGGGTCCGGCGGCAGGCTGCCGGCGAACGCCAGCAGCGAGGCGACGTTGATGACGGCGCCGCGCCCGCGCGTCAGCATCGCGGGCACGGCGGCCCGGGTCAGCACCGTCAGGGCGGTGACGTTGACGGCCAGCACCTGGGTCAGCAGGTCGGCGTCGGTCTCGGCGAACGGACCGTAGCCGTTGATGCCCGCGTTGTTGATCAGCAGGTCCACGCCGGCGGCACGTGTGGCGACCCGGGCCAGGTCGCTCGCCTGGGACAGGTCGGCGGTGAGGGTCTGCACCGTGACGCCGTGCTCCTCGTGCAGGGCGACGGCGAGCTGGTCCAGGCGGTCGCCGCGGCGAGCGACGAGGACGAGGTCCCAACCCCGTTCGGCGAGCCGGCGGGCGTACACGGCGCCGATTCCGGAGGAGGCGCCGGTGACCAGGGCGGTCCCGGTGGTCTTGGTGGTGTCGAGTGCCATGCCGTCCATGGTGCTCCGGCTGCAGGGCGCGGCACGCTGGACCTGGCCGCACGTTGGGCGGGGGATCGCTCGCGCGGTGCGGGGCAGGGATGGTCACTTCCAGCCACTCGGCGATCCGGGCGGCTGCGGTGATGGGTGTTCCAGCGGCACTGTGCCCGACGAGCACGACGTCGCGCAGGTCGCGGCGTTCCACCTCGCCCACGATGTGGTCGACCGCATCGACCAGGCGAAGCCCCCTGGGACCATCGCCCATCGCCAGACCCGGCAACGTCGAAGGGTGGGCCTCGTACCCGGCAGCGCGCACTCGCTGACCCACCGGGTACCGGCACCGTCCACCGTGGTTCACGCCGGGAACGAAGACGAACTCCGTGATGTCTCTCCGCGGGTCACCCGAGTCGCCGGTGCATGATCATTCCAGCGTGGTGCAGGACGTCGCTGCGGAACTCCCCGTCGGCGGAGAACCCCGTGTCGTCGCGGTAGTGGATCATCGACCCTTCGACCCGGTAGGCACCGGCGTAGGCGGCTTCCCGCGTTCCACGCCCTTCGACGTAGCGTCCTTCCGGTAGGAGCCGCTGCCGGATCTCCCCGTCCGCGGTGACCCAGAGGCCGACGAACGGATGCGAGGTGTCGGGTTCGGTCCTCATCGTTGCGCCACCCGCCGCTCGATGTCGTCGCGGGAGCGGATGACGTCGTCGCGGAGGGCTTCGAGGTCCTCACCGACGAGCTGCCCACCCCACTTCCGCGGTGTGCCGGCGACCAGGACGGTGTCGATGTTGCGGGCGTCGGCACCCAGGACGAGAGTCCCGACGGCGTCGTTGAGCGGCATGTTGTTGACGTCGTCGGCTCGGACGATGAGGAGGTCGGCCTGCTTGCCGGGGGTGAGCGAGCCCGTCACGTCACCGAGCGCGTTCGCCTTCGCTCCTTGCAGGGTGGCGAAGTCGAGCACGTCGCGCGTGCTGATCCGAGGTGCTGCGTCGACGCCTCGGTAGACGGCGTTCGTGGCGCGCATCCGCTGGATGGCGTGCAGGGCCCGCATCTGGGTGAACATGTCGCTGGCCAGGGCCACTTCGACGTCGATGCTCAGGCCGGGTCGGATACCGACCGCCAGGGCTTCGTCGACGGCCGGGATCCCTGATTCGAGACCGATCTGCGCGTCTGAGGTCGGTGCCAGCGAGACGGTGACGCCGGCCGCGGCCATCGCCGACCAGGCGTCGGTGGTGAGGCCGGTGGAGTGGATGAGGGTGAGGGTGGGATCGAGGATCCCTTGTTCCGCCCACCGCAAGATCGCCTGCGACGAGGGTTGCCCGAACACGGCGTCGATGGAGGTCCACACACCGAGATCGCGGGCGACGGCGGCCAGTTCAGGTCCGTAGGCGATGGCCGGTCCTGCGATCTCACTGGTCGAGAGGGCGGCGAGCCTGAAGGTGACGAGTGAGGCGTCGCCGCCGGGGGACCTGCTCATCAGCCGGGCCAGGTCAGCCGGCCACTGGTGGTCCCATTCACCGAAGTGAGGTCCCATCGACGCGTGCACGCCACGGATGCCGGTCTCGACGAGGGCTTCGACGGCTGCGTCCGAGTGCGCCGCCGTTCGTGAGTTGTGCGAGAAGTCGAGCATGGTGGTGATGCCGGAGTCCAGTGCCGTCAAGGCAGCGAGTCGGGTTCCGACGTACATGTCGTGGGGCGTGTAGCTCGGGGCGATCCCCGCCAGCGTCGACATCACGTACTCGCCGAGGTCAGTGACGTCGGGAATGCTGCGGCGCAGCTGCGCCTCCCAGGCGTGACGGTGACTGTCGACGAAGCCAGGACTGACGATGCAGCCGCGCGTGTCGACGCGCAACGCGGAGGCGGCCAGGGTGGCGTGCTCGGGGTCGGACAGGAGGTCGGCGCCGATGGCGAGGAGGCGGGACCCCAGGATCAGGACGTCACCCACCTCGAGGTCGTGGATGTCCGGATCCATCGTGACGACGGCGCCGCCGGTGAGCAGGACAGGACGCCCGCTCGCGCGAGCGGTGTCGACGTCGTTCAGGGAGATGGTGTTCATGGTTGTCCTTCTGCAGCTGGAGAGAGCGGTGTCAGGAGCGGTGGAAGGTGTAGCCGGCGTGGCGGAGGCTGTCGCCGGTGAATTCGCCGAAAGCCCAGAAGCCGAGGTCGTCGCGGTAGTCGATGCGGTCGCCGGTGATCCAGAAGTTGCCGTGGAACGCGTGCTCACGGCCGCCGCGGGTCTCGTCGTAGCGGCCGTCGGCGGTCAGGGACTGGTGGACGAAACCGTTCTCGTCGACCCAGGTGCCGAGCCGTTCGTCAGTTGAGGGCCTCACGCTGGTCCCACCTCCGGCCTCGGCCGGCGCAGCGGCCAGTGCACGTCCTGCCCACAGAGCGATCCGCCCGTCGAGCACGACGCCCTGAGCCGACTCCGGAGATCTGAGGAAACGGCGCACGATCGTGTCGTTCGAATCGGCGGCCTCAGCCGGAACGATCGCGAACGCGGCAGGGTTGCCCGGAGCGACGGCCGTTGCCGCCCGATGACCCGGGGACCGGAGTCCGTTGATGGACGCGGTGTCGATGACGGCCGGCACGATGGCGTAGCCGTCGCAGTCGATGACGATGGCGCCGTCGTCGTCGGCGGCGCTCAGCAGACCCGGGCCGATGCCGACGACGCGGTCACCGCCGAGCAGGACATCGCCTCGGTCGAAGTCACCGATCAGCGAGTCGCCGGTGAGGATCCGTGCGTTCGCGAAGAGCAACGGCCTGTGACCGTTCACCTGGTTGACGTCGATGAGCTCCAGAAGCTCAGGGGTGAAGGGAACAGCCATGTCCATCCGATGATCAGTGCCGGCCGACGCGGTTGCCGTCGACGAGACCCACCCTCGCGGTCCTCGCCCCGGTGGACCAGACCGCGCTGAACCGGGGTGCAGCACGGCCTGGTTCGCGATCGAGGGCGGCGCGACGATGGTCGTGGTCACGTTCCGGCCCGCTCCGGAGAGGTTCGATCACCACCACCTCACCCGCGACATCACCGCTTCGACAGTTCGCGGTGGTTCCGGTCATGACCGCCACGGGGCTCGTGGCCGTGGGCCAGACCTGCACGGTCTTCGGTGTCGCCTGTGCCGTGGGGTTTCTCGTCGCCGGTCCTCTGGGGGCTCGCGGCGGCTGCTCTGGCCGCGTGCGCGGCGGCCCTGCCCACGACGCTCGAGGGTGAGCTGCTCGCCCGTGCCGTGCAGGGCGTCGTGACCGCGACCTTCGCCCCGTGCGCCCTCATCTTCGTGGCACAGAGATTCCCTCCGAAGTTGCGTACGGTCGCGACGTCCGCGCTGACCACGGCGTTCCTCGCATCGGCGATCGTCCTGCCCCTGACGACGGCGCCGTCTTCAACCGTCAGCGGCTGGAGAGGTGTGTTCCTGGCCTCCGGGATCGCCCTGGCCGGATGCGCCGCCCTCGACGCCGCGATCCTGCGTTCCGGGAACCCCGTCACCTCCGTTCCCCTGCAGACAGCCGTGCTCGCCCTTCCCGGGAGGGGAGTCGCCTCGTTCCCGGGCGGCCTGCAAGGGCTTCGTGTCGCGTCTCTCCCCGCGTTGCTCGCCGTGATGCTGCTGGTCGCGACCCTGCACCGCACCGCACCGCCCCGCTCCGCCGTGCCGTGACCGGATTCTTCTTGGCCGCTGCAGCTGCCGGCGCGGCCTGCTGATGCGGCACGCGAACAGCTACGGTCCTCTCATGAGCAGTACTGACCTGGGCGCGTTCCTCAAGGCGCGTCGCGGACACGTCCAGCCGGGTGACGTCGGGATCAAGACGCTGTCGGGTCGCCGCGTCACAGGACTGCGCCGTGAGGAGGTCGCGATGCTGGCCGGCGTCAGCGTCGACTACTACACTCGACTCGAGCAGGGACGTGAACGCAATCCGTCCCCGGTCGTGCTGAACGCGATCGCGGGAGCCCTCGACCTGGACGCCGACCTGCGCGAGCACGTGTTCCGCCTCGCCGATCTCGTGCCAGTTATCCGCAACACCGTCCGAGACGCGGTGGACGAGTCGCTCGAGGAACTTCTCGCGGCGTGGTCGCACACTCCCGCGATCGTCATCAACCGGCAACTCGACATCCTCGCCTCGAACGAACTGGCCGACGCTCTGTACTCCGGGTTCACCGAAACCAGCAACATCGCGTTGATGACCTTCCTCGACCCCGCAGGACGGGACTTCTTCACCGACTGGGACCGCGCGAGCGAGACGTGCGTCGCCAACGTGCGTCTCGCCCTCGGCTACGCCCACACCCACGAACGCGTGCAGGAGCTCGTCGCGACGCTCCACGAGGCGAGTGCGGAGTTTCGACGTCTTTGGGCCCGCCACGACGTCCGCGGGAAGACCCACGAGGCCAAGTTCTTCCGCCACCCGGAGGTCGGCGACCTCGAACTGGACTACAACGCCTTCGACGTCCGCTCGGCGCCCGGGCAGCAACTCATCGTCTACAGGGCTGCCGTCGGGACACCGAGCGCTGACAAGCTCTGCCTGCTCGAGTCCCTCGCCGCGACGCGAGCAGCAACCGTCAGGGATCGGGCTTGAGGTTCGCCGGTTGCAGAGCGGTCGATGCCCAAGGCCCTGGCAGACCTGGGCTGGAAGGGCTCGCTGCTCGAGCACGCAGAGCGTGCGGGAGCGTGGTGCAGCGGCGGCGCAGCGCACAGCGACTGCAGTCCAGGATCGCTAGGAAGTGGAGCTCTCGAGTTGCTCGTGGATCGCGGGCAGCATCATCGTCACCGCGGCGTCGGTGACCTCCTCCACCCGGTCCAGCGGTAGGCGACCGGCGGCGGCCAAGGCGCTGATGCCCTCCAGAGCGCCGCTCAACACGTAGGGCAAGGGGCCCAGGCGCTCCCGGGGTGTCGGCTCGCCCAGCATCTGCGCCCCGAGGGCGAAGAAGCGCAGGGTCGCAGGGGAGGCCGGGCGCTCGGCCCGCTCCGAACCGGGTTTGCGGGAGAACATCAACTCCATCAGCGCACCGTTGGCGGCGGCGAAGCGGACGTGGGCGTGGGCGTAGGCGCGCAGCCGTTGCTGCAGGTCACCGGCCAGCTGCGAGGCCTGCAGCACCTCGATGAGCTCCTCGAAACCCTCATCGGCGATGGCCTCCAGCAGCGCCTCCCGGCTCGGGAAGTGCCGTGCCGGGGCGGCGTAGCTCACCCCGGTGCGCCGGGCCAGCTCGCGCATCGTCACCGCGGCCACACCCTGCTCGGCCAGCAGACGCCGGCCCTCGTCGAGCAGGGCTTGTCGCAGGGACCCGTGGTGGTAGGAGGTCGACACCTCGGCATCGTAAGCCAATGTAGGTGTTGACAACAATGTGATTGGCGTCCACATTGGGGTCATGAGCCACGCGGGAACAGCCCCCCTCGACGTCAGCGGCACGACCATCGTCATCACCGGAGCCACCAGCGGGATCGGGCGGGCCACGGCCACCGCCCTGGCCGCAGCAGGGGCACGCATCGTGCTGGCCGTGCGCAACACCGACAAGGGACGCGCTGTCGCCGCCACCTTGCCCCGCCCCGCCGATGGGGCAGGGCAGCACCGCGTGCAGGCCCTGGACCTGGCCGACCTCTCCTCCGTGAGCCGCTTCGCCGCCCAGATGCAGGACTCCGGCGAGGTCATCGACATCCTGATCAACAACGCCGGGGTCTCCTCCTCCCGCCTGGCCCACACCGCCGACGGCTTCGAGGTGCAGGTGGGCACCAACCACCTGGGCCACTTCGCCCTGACCACGCTCCTGCTGCCGCTCATCACCACCCGGGTGGTCACCCTCGCCTCCCAAGCCGAGCGGGCCAGCCGTCTGGACCTGGATGACCTGCAGTGGCAACGACGTCCCTACAACGCCGCTCGCGCCTACGCCGACTCCAAGCTCGCCAACCTGCTCTTCACCGCCGAGCTCGACCGCCGGTTGCGCGCCGAGGGCTCAGCGGTGCGGGCCCTGGCCGCTCATCCCGGCCTGGTCACCACCGCCATCTACGACGACCCCCACCGCACCCGTCGTGGGGTCTGGGACCGCCTGGTTCCCGTCCTCGGGCAAGACGCTGAGCACGGGGCGCTCCCGGTGCTGCTGGCGGCCACCGGTGACCTGCCCGGCGACACCTTCACCGGGCCGCGTCACCTGGCCCACATGCGCGGCGGCGCGCAGGTCATCGGCCGCTCCGCCCGTGCGAAGAACCCCGACCTCGCGCGAGCGCTCTGGCAGGCATCGGAGCAGCTGACCGGCGTGGCGACCGAGCAGCCGGCCACGGACGTGGGCGGGCCCATGGGCGGTCCACAGGCGGAGCGGTGAGCCGCGCGAGGACCACCGCAGCCGGTTCCCGTACCCGTCACGGAGGGTCCGACCTCTGGCCGCGTCCTTCGGCGCGCACGGTCGTGGCCACCGTCCGCGCCTGGCACGGTCCACTGGCCTGTCTCGTGGCGGCCATGGCCGGTTGGGCGGTGGTCTGCACGTCGGGTCTGTTCCTGGACGGTCGGATGCTGGGTGGCGCCCCGATCTGGGCGAAACCGCTGAAGTTCACGATCTCCTTCGGCCTCTACGGCCTCACGCTGGCCTGGATGCTGTCCCTGATCACCGGACCCCGGCGACGTCGCACCGGGTGGTGGGCCGGCACCACCGCCGCCACCGTTGCCGTGCTGGAGATCATCGCCACCACCGTGCAGGTCGTGCGCGGTACCAGCAGCCACTTCAACGTGGCCACTCCGCTGGACGCCGCCCTGTACGCGGTCATGGGGGTCGCCGTGGTCGTCCTCTACTGCGCGACCCTGCTCATCGGGGTGTTCCTGGCGCTGTTCACCGAGCTGCCCGACCGCTCCCTGGCCTGGGCGTTGCGCTTGGGCCTGCTCATCGCAGTGGCGGGCCTGTCGGTGGGTTTCCTCATGGTGCTGCCCACTGCTCAGCAGCTGGCCGCACCCGACCAGAGCGTGATCGGGTCGCACTCCGTCGGTGGTGACGACGCCGGCGGCGGCCTGTTCTTCCTGGGGTGGAACACCCGGCACGGAGATCTGCGCCCGGCCCACTTCGTCGGCATGCACGCCCTGCAGGCACTGCCCTTGCTGGCGCTGGCCCTGCGCGCGGTCAGCCGTGCACGCGCGGACCGAGGAACGCGTCTGGGGGAGGGGACACGACTGCGCCTGGTGTTCCTGGCTGCTGCGACGTGGGTATCACTCTCCGCCTTGGTGCTGTGGCAGGCGCTGCGGGGACAGTCGATCATCCATCCTGACGCCCTGACCTGGGCCACCGCCGGGGTGTTGGCCCTGCTGGGCGCCGTGGGCGCGGCGGGGATCATCCGGTACGCGTCCCAGCGGCGCGGTTGACGTCGCACCTGTCGGCCGAGGAGCAGTCCGATGACTCACAACCCCGACGGTCTCCACTGCGGGTGAGTCGAACCGCTCCCTCCTCGACCGTCGAGGCCATCGGGTCTGCTGCATCGATCGCTGACGACTGAGCTTGCTCCCGTGCAGGCCTGGGAGGACGTCGCTGTTCCCGAGCCCTGCCCCTGCGAGTACCGAGACGGCGTCGTCCGCATCGTCCGCGATCGCGACCCTGGTGCCACGTCGTGACGCTCTCGAAGTGGATGCGCCAAGCCGGCGTCGATGCCGAGGTGAAACCCCGGTACGAGTACGAGCGAGAACGCGGAGCTGCGCGAGGCGCGCGGGCGAACCAAGCGTCTCGAGCAGGAGAACGAGGTCCTGCGCCGCGCCGCTGGGTCGTCTGCCCGGTCACCGCCGCTGAGCTGGAGCAGGCCTACCGCGCCGACGCGTTGTTCGACGCTCACCGCGACGACCCCGAGTTCGGCTCCCGTTACCTGCACGAAGAGGCTGCCGAGAACGGTCAGACGATGGCGGGACGGACTGCGTGGCGGATCCACTCGGACGACCAGCGGTGAAGCACCTTCGCTCTGTGCCGCGAAGAGAACGGCGAGAAGTCCGGACCGCCCGTCCACGGTGACCTCGCGCAACGGAACTTCACTGCGGACAGGCTCGACCAGCTGTGGCACCGACATTCCCCGCAAGCAGGAGGTGCCCCTCGGAGCACTGGACCACCGAGGCCAAGCTGTACCTCTACTCCATCGATTCACGTCGGCAGTCCCGTCTGGCCGTCTCCGCCTCGGCCGATGCCGTTGCGCGACGGCGGGTTGAGGGAGTTGACGTTGCTGGCTGCACGCTGCATCCGGATCGTGGATCGCCATCCGACCGAGGAGATCCGTTCACGCTTCGATCCGTCACGACATGGTCAGTTCGACGGGTCGCGTCGGTGCCGCCGGGGACAACACGGCGATGGAGAGCTTCTCCGGGCTGCTGCAGAACAACGTTCTGGATCGACGGTCCTGGGCCACTCGGGAAGGGTTGGGATGGCGATCGTGACCTGGATCGAGCGGACGTGTCACCGCCGTCGTCGGCAGAGCGGGTTGGTCGTTCGACCCCCATCGAGTACGAGGCCATCATGACCACTTCGCTCGCTCTGACCGCATGACGTACCTGTCACCTGATCATGCAGCAGACCCTCGAGCTGTACCGCGAGACCGGGGTGCAGGTGATGGAGATCGACATCCTCCAGCGAGCCGGTGTCCACTTCACCCGGGACGTGTTGCCGGACCCGAACGATCTTCCCGTTGGTCTGAGACCTTGCCGGCGATGGTCTGCCCGTCGCGGTGACCATCGCCGCGGCGGCCACGTCATCCTCCGCTCGCGCACACCGCGGGAGCAGTGGGCGCGGTTCGCGCTCTGGAGGAGCACCTCGACGTGGGGTGCGAGGGGGTGATCGCCGCACGGGTCCTGACGGCTCGACGAACCTCCAGCTCCACCGGATGCCGCCCGCCCAGAACGTTCCACACGTCGAAGACGTCGAAGAGCAGCGCGGCCGGACCCTGCACGCCGGCGGCCCGGGCCGACCCTCCGGTCCGGCGTGCGGAGGCTCCCACCGTGAGCAGCGCGGAGAGTCCGCCGCAGTCCACGAAGGCGGTGCGGCTGAGGTCGAGGACGAGGTGGTGCACGTCCGCCAGACCCGCTTCCGCGCACGCGATGAGGAGGTCGCCGGTGTCGGCGTCCAGCTCACCGTTGATCTGGAGGACTTTGGCCGGGCCGACACGGTAGCGATCGACGGAGAAGTTCACGGTGGTCTCCACGGAGGTCCAGCGTTTCGGCGCCCAGCCTTGGACGCACGGTGCCGCCTTCTCGACGGGAGGAGCGTAGCGCGCGTCGAGCTGCGGGGGAACGTCGAGCGTCTGAGGGCCCGACTGAGGTGCTGCGCGTTCGTTCTGGGCACGCCAGGAGGACGCGGCGAAGTTCAGCGCCGTCACCCGTAGCGCTGGAAGTCCACTTCTCCTACCATCTGTCCCAGCCGTCCAGCACCTGGCGTCAGCGCAGCACAGCGCCACGGAGGGCGAGCGATGAGCGCAGGACACGTCTCCTTGTCGACCACCACCCCAGGCGTGGCTCTGCCCTCCCGCCCGGGTGGTTCGCAGCACGCGGCTCACTACCTCTGCGACGGGGTGCAGACGGCGGCCCTGCAAGCGACCCTGACCCACACGGCGCACCTGCTGAACTTCCCGTCGGGTGCGGTGTCCATCGCCAACGACACCTCGTTGCACACGCTGGCCTTCACCGGGGACCTCGAGGTGCCGGTGTTCTCCCGGGTCAACACCCCGTGCGACCTGGTCATCGACTCCGCCCGTGCGGTGGCCATCCCCGACCTGTCGTCGCGGGAGTCGCCGTTCGGTGATCCCTACCACCGGGTCGTGTCGAGGGAGGAAGACGTCGGGGCATCACCCGGGGGTGACTGGCCCTTGCTGACGGCGGCGGGGGTCCGCGCCTACCTCGGTGTCCCGTTGCGCGGCAGGGAAGGAACCGTCGTCGGCTCGTTGTGCCTGATGGACACCGAGCCGCACCCGGTGACCGCTGCGCAGACGGAACTCCTGCAGGTGCAGGCCGAGATCGTCGAGGACCACCTGGACCTGCACCGGCGCCGCAGCGAGCTGGGCCTGATCTTCGAGCGGGAAGCCCGATCGTCGCCCGAGGGTCGCGTCAACGGTCGAGGACGGCCGGGTGTCCGGTCCGCGGGAACGACACGGCTGGCAGCCGCGGTGCAGGACCTGCGGCGGGGGCTGGGCGCCGGGGAGATCGTGGCTCACTACGAACCCATCGTCGACGTGGTCACGGGGCAGGTGCAGGCCTTCGAGGCGCTGGCGCGGTGGCACCACCCACGGCGAGGCCTGCTCCACCCGGCCGCCTTCATCCCGCTGGCCGAGGACTCCGACCTCATCATCGACCTGGACCTGGCGGTCCTGGCCGACGCGGTCGGTCAGCTGGCGCGCTGGCAGGGAGAACACCCAGAACTTCGGGTCAACGTGAACCTGTCCGGGCGCCACCTCGCGCACCTGGACTGCGTGCAGCGCATCCACGACGTCGTCACCCGGGCCGGCGTGGCTGCGTCCTCGGTCGGTCTGGAGATCACCGAGAGTGCCCTCATCGCGTTGACGCCTCAGGCCACCTCGTTCGTGCAGCAGTTGCGGGACATCGGTTTCCCGATCTTCTTCGACGACTTCGGCACGGGGTGGGCCTCGCTGTCCTACCTGCTGCACCTGCCCGCCGACGCCGTGAAGATCGACCGGAGCTTCACGGCCGCGCTGGCCACCCCGACGGGTGACGCCCTGGTGCGGGCGTTGTTGACGTTGACGCGGGAACTGGGGTTGGCGACGGTCGTCGAGGGCGTGGGGAGCGCGGCGGCGGCGGCGAGGACGCGGGAACTGGGGTGTCGATGGGTCCAGGGTCACTACTACTCGCCCGCGCTCCCCGCGGCGGAACTGCAGTGGTGATCGGCGCCTCGGTCGGCAGTGCTCACCGGGCGTTCGACTCCAGCGGCCGACGCCACGAGTGCCGCGGGCGTCGTCGAGGAGTTTCGACTCACGCCTCACCCGGCCATGACCGTCAGGCGCCGAGGTCCCGTCCGGCCCGTGACCTCCGGTGTGCCCCTCGCTGGTTCGGCTCCCCACGGGCACGGGCACGGGCACGGGCACGGGCACGGGCACGGGCACGGGCCTGGTGCCGGTCGCTCCGGACAGCCGCAGCAGCCATGAACCGGGTACGCGCCGCGCTGGTGCCTGCTCGATCCACCGCACCGAGAGGATGACGCATGGCAACCGACTACGACGCGCCGCGCAAGAACCCCGACGACGAGGACACCGACTCCATCGAGGAGCTCAAGACCCGGCGCTCGGACTCGTCGAACTCGGCCGACGTCGATGAGGACGAGACCGCCGCGGCGGAGTCCTTCGAGCTGCCGGGTGCGGACCTGTCGAACGAGGAACTCTCGGTTCGGGTCCTGCCTGCTCAGCAGGACGAGTTCACCTGCACCAGCTGCTTCCTGGTGAGGCACCGCAGCCAGCTGTCCGGCGCGGGCGACGGCCGGGTCGTCTGCAACGACTGCGCCGCGTAGGCCGCCGAGGAACCCTGATCCGCGTGGGCGTCCTCCCCCGACCTGCGGCCGCACGGACGCCGTAGCTGCTGCATCGTCGAGTGCGGTGTTCAGGGTTCACGCCGACCCGCGTGCTCCGTGGGAGGGCCGTGACGTCGCACGCAGCGCGGCCTGCGGGGAGGACGTCGCCAAGCCGACGACGGTCGACGACGCCGGACCGAGGGCCCAGCACGGGGTCGGGTTCGAGTCGACACCGACGCGTCCCGGCTGTTCGACCACCGCCGAGGTGAGCCCCGGGCGCCCCACCCTTCCGTGGGTGTCCTGGGGCTCACCCGGTGCGAGGGCGCCACCGCCTGCTGCGCGACGGTCCTCCTCCGCGGTGTCCGCCTGAGCCGGTACCGCCGTGCACTTTCAGGTTTCCCTCGCGGCGTCGTGGTCGCAACCTGGGTCTCGTGCAGACAGCAACGGCGATCTTGGTGCTCCTCGTCGCGGTGGCGCTCGCGTTCGACTTCACCAACGGCTTCCACGACACCGCGAACGCGATGGCCACCTCCATCGCCACCCACGCCCTGCCGCCCAAGACGGCGGTCCTCCTCTCGGGGGTGTTGAACCTCATCGGTGCCTTCCTGTCCGTGGAGGTCGCCCTCACGGTCACCAACGCCGTCGTCCACCTCCAGGACGACGACGGCAGCCCTCGCCGTGAACTGCTCCTCGGAGGTGGGTCGGTGTTGCTGCTCATCGTCCTCGCCGGCCTCGTCGGCGCCATCACCTGGAACCTGCTCACGTGGCTGCTGGGGTTGCCTTCGAGCTCCTCCCACGCCCTCTTCGGCGGCCTCATCGGCGCCACCGTCGCCGGGCTCGGCTGGTCGGGGGTGAACTGGAACGGCGGCGGCGAGGTGGGCGGTGTGGTGGGCGAGGTGATCCTGCCCGCCCTGGCCTCCCCGGTCATCGCCGGCCTCGTCGCCGCCGTCGGGACCTGGTGGGTGTGCAAGGTCATCGCCGGTGTCGCCCAGCGCTTCACCGACCAGGGGTTCCGCTGGGGCCAGATCGGCTCCGCCTGCCTGGTCGCCCTGGCCCACGGCACCAACGACGCGCAGAAGACGATGGGGGTCATCACCCTGGGTCTCATCGCCTCCGGGCACTGGTCGGGCACCGAGGCCATCCCGTGGTGGGTGAAGGTGGCCTGCGCGTTGGCCATCACCTCAGGCACCCTCATCGGCGGCTGGCGGATCATCCGCACCCTGGGCAAGGGTCTGGTCGAGATCACCCCGCCCCAGGGGATGACCGCCGAGACCGCCTCCGCGTCGATCATCTTGATCTCCAGCCACCTCGGCCTCCCCCTGTCCACCACCCACGTGACCACCGGGTCGGTGGTGGGTACCGGCCTCGGCAAGCCCGGCGCGGTCGTGCGCTGGCGGCTGGTGGGGCGCATGGCCGTCGCCTGGGTGGCGACTCTGCCCGCCGCGGCGGTGGTGGGGGCCTTGACGTGGTGGGTGGCGGACCTGCTCGGCGGTGGCCTGCTGGGTGCAGGAGTCATCACCGCTGTCGCGGTCGCCCTCGGTGGGCTCGTCTTCTCCCGTGCGCGCCGGAACCCGGTGCGCGCCGACAACGTCAACGACCGGTGGCGGGCGCCGCAGCCCCGCGCTCACGCCGCCACGCGAATCTGAGGACGAGCAGCGAGGGCCGACACCTTCGACCTGGCGGTCACGGCCACGTGAGGGGTCCTGACGGTGGGCATGGTGTTCAGAGGGGGTGGTGGGCGTCGGCTGGGGTGGCGGTCGGTACCGGTCCCGCTTGCGCGCCGCGCACGGGAACCGCACGGTCGAGCTCACCGACCGTCCAGCGGTGGATCCGGGCGGACGCTGACGCCGTGCTGGTCCCACCGCGTCGTGGCCCGACCCGGCGTGCCCTCCGCCGTCGGAGCACCTACGGTGGCCCGCAGGTCCAACAGCGGCCTTCGACCGCTGCCCAGGAGAACCTGTGACGCCCGACGTCCGCCGAAGCCCGTGACGCGTCCCGAGATCCGTGGCCCGTGGTCCTCCCTCCTGGCCTGGACCTCGCAGGCGATCGCCGTCTCGGTCGCCGGCGCCGGTCACCAGGGTGTGGCCGCGGGGGCAGCTCCGCCTCGCCAGGTCCGAAGGTCCCAGGTCTTCGTCACCGCCACCGGGCGGCTCGACGCACCGCCGATCGTGCTCGTGCACGGCATCGGCTCCTCGTCGGCCTACTTCACCCGGTTGGTGCTGGAACTGGCGCGTCGGTGGCGGGTGGTGGCGATCGACCTGCCGGGTTTCGGTCGTTCCCCTGCCGGTCCGCGCATCCTCACCGTGCGCGAGCACGCCGAGGTGCTCGCGCGTTTCCTGCGCGAGCAGGACCTGACGGGGGTCGTGCTGCTGGGGCACTCCCTCGGCGCCCAGGTCGTCGCCGAACTCCTCAGCACCGAACCCGGCGACGTCCGCTGTGCGGTCCTCCTCGCCCCCACGACCGATGACGCCGCCCGGAACCGGTTCTCCCAGGCGCGGCGGCTGGCCTGGGACAGCTGGGGGCAGCCGCTGAACCTGAAGTTCGTCCAGTTGTTCGCGGCAGCGGCCTGCGGGGCCCGGGTCTGGTGGCGGACGTCGCGGTTCATGCTGGACGAGCACATCGAGGACGCCCTCGAGCAGGTGCGGGTTCCCGTGCTGCTCGTGCGGGGGGAGCGGGATCGGCTGGCCTCGGCCGCGTGGCCGCGACGGCTGTCCGCAGCGTGCCGTGGAAGTGCTGTCGCCGAGGTTGCCGGTGCTGGTCACGTCGTCCACTGGTCGCACCCGGCCGAGGTGGCCCGGTTGTGCTGGTGGTGGGGGACGCGCGAGTTGGCGACGACGGCGGTGGGGGAGTCCTCGCCGTGAGGCGTCTCGAGATCGTCCGCTGGGTGGGTGCGGACCTGTGGTACGCGTTGAGGTGGGAGGTGAAGAGTCTGCGGCGCAGTGCCTTGGCGCCCGAGTACGGCGCAGGCGGTGGTGGGTCGATCCCGGTCGTGCTGATCCCCGGAGTCTTCGAGTCCTGGCGTTTCCTGCAGCCGATCATCGATGCCCTGCACGGGGGTGGCCATCCCGTGCACGTCGTGAGCAGTCTCGGTTTCAACAGCGGCGAGATCCCCGAGATGGCTTCCCGGGTGCGCCGCCACGTCGAGGAGCACGGCCTGAGCGGAGGTGGCGGGATCGCCCTGGTGGGGCACAGCAAGGGCGGTCTCATCGGCAAGCAGTTGCTCGCCCAGCACAACGGTGACGGCTTGTTCGAGCACCTGGTGGCCGTGAACTCCCCCTTCTCCGGTTCGAGCCTCGCCCGGTTCGTCCCGCTGCGGTCGGTGCGCGTCTTCGCGCCCGGCGGGGAACTGCTGCGGACCCTGACCGCCGCGGAGGACGTCAACCGTTCCATCACCTCGATCTACGCGAAGATCGATCCGAACATCCCCGGCTCCAGCCACCTCCCGGGTGCCGAGAACATCGTCGTCGACACCGTCGGGCACTTCCGGTTGCTGGCTGATCCCCGGCTGGGTTCGGCGCTGCTCGACGTCCTCGCGTCGCTGGACCGGACACCCCAGCCGTGATCGTCCGGCGAGGGGCGGGTCGCACCGGGAACTCCGGACCGTGGAGCAGCGAGTGGACCAGGACGACGTTCGCCGACGAGCAGGGCGTGGTCGACCTGAACCTCACGTCGCGGGTGCAACTGGCGAAACGGGTGGCCGTGGCCGTGGCCGCGCGTGGTGAGGGGAACCTCGGGTTCAGGTCGTCGGCGGGGGCCCGCATCCCTGGGCGCCGCAGACTGCTCGCGGTGCTGTCCCTCGACACGGCGTCGGTCGCCGGCCTGGTCCTCGTGGCCCTGGGCACGCGTTCGCGTCCTTCGGGTGCGGGGTACGGCGCGCTCGCGCGCACCGCGGTCGCGAGCCTGGCGCCCGCCGTCGTCGCGGTCGCGCACGAGCGGCTCGCTCACCGGTCAGGAGCCGTCGGACGCCACTCCGCACGCGGAACCGTTCTGCTGCTGGTCGCGGGATCGAGCGTGAGCACGGCCGGAGCGGCCCGGGTCCTGAGCGGGTGCAACTCCCGTCGAGGTGATCGTCGACGGTTGCGCGCGGTCAGCGTCTCTCTGCTGATCGGTGGCAACGTCGTCCTCGTGCCGTACCTCGCGGCGCTGCGCGCTCTGCACGGCCGGGAAGGGGGCGAGGACGGAGTTCGCGCGACCTCGCCGGGAGGCGGTGAGCCGACTGGCTTCGGGTGAGGACGTTGCTGCACAGCGTCTGCGACCAACCTGATGCCGCTGACGTCGTGGCTCTTCCACCGTTCCTGGGGGAGGTCGAGACCAGGTCCGTCCGGACGATGCGCAGGGCCGGTCGAATCGGGAGATTCTCGGCGGCACGGGCATCACGTGGCAGACGTCGCGCACCACCTCACTGGACTGGACTGGACTGGACTCGACCGCCGCGGGCCCGGGCCACGAGGTCGACGGCGAGGTCACGCGACGTGCGGTTGCTCTTCCGCCGGGGAGTCCTCAGACGGTTGAACGCCTCCTCCGGGTGTCGAGGCCGGGGTTCCCTGGACACCGTGGAGCGACCTGAGGTCGCGGTGACGACCTCCCCTGCGATGTCGTCCAGGCCGCCACGGTCCGTCGCGCCCAGGTGGGTGACTCACCGCGATCCGCGTTGCCGCTGCCGGTGTGTGCGTACCGCGAGCACGGTGTCCACGATCCTGGCCACGTCGGGGCCGTTGCTCCGGGTCGTGTCGACGTCGATCCCGGAGAGGAGTGCCCACATGAACACCGGCGCGAGGACGATCTCGAAGAGGTCCACCGACGTGAGTTCGCTCGCGCCGTCCGCGTCGAGCATCGCTTGGAACTGTTCGAGGCGGGGCCTGCTGAACTGCTGCGCCGCGCCGATGCCATCGGCTTCGGCCGCCGCGATCATCGCCCGGAGGAAGCCGAGGCTGCCGGGTCGGGCGAGATCGTCGATGAGGTGTTCGAGGTAGGCCGTCAGGTCCGCCGACAGGTCCCCGCTCGCCGGGACGGGAAAGGCCGACGCGACGTCCCCGGCGGCGACGTCGAGCACGAGGGCCTCGGGCGTGCGCCACCGCCGGTAGAGCGTGGCCTGGTGCACACCGGCTCGGGCCGCGACCGCGGCCATGGTCACCGCCGACGGTCCGCCGTCCTCCACGAGGGCCCGGACCGCCGCGTGCACGGACTCTCGCGTCTTGGCCGTCCGACCGCCGGGGCGGAGCTCGCCTGTCGCCTGCGCCATCCGCTCACCCTAATGCGAGAGAATTTGCAGAACAAGGCCGGCGGCTCTACGTTAATGCGAGGATGTTCGCTCTTGGGTGATCGGAGACGTCGTGAAGCACGCACTCGTCGTCGGAGCAGGCATCGGCGGCGACGCCCTCGCGGTCCTGTTGGACCGACAGGGCTGGCAGGTCATCGTCGCCGAGATCGCCCCAGGCCTGCGCGAAGGTGGGCAGACCGTCGACCTCCGCGGTGGCTCCCGAGAGGTCCTGCGACGGATGGGCCTGCTCGACACCGTCCTGGACCACCTCGTGGCCCAGCGAGGGCTGGCCTGGGTCGACGCATCCGGAAGGCGCCTCGCCGCCATGCCGGTCGAAGCCTTCGACGGTCGAGGGTTCGTGTCCAGGGAGGAGATCCTGCGCACCGACCTCGCGCGCATCCTCCACCACGCGGGAAGCACCAGGATCGACTACCGCTTCGACGAGACCGTCGCCGCGCTGGAGGACCACGCAGACGGCGTGCGCGTCCGGTTCCGCTCCGGCGACGTCGGGGACTTCGACATCGTCGTCGGCGCTGACGGTGTCCACTCCCGCGTCCGGAGCCTGCGCTGGGGCCCGGAGGAACGGTTCCGGAACTCCCTGGGCATCGCGCACGCCTGGTACACCCTGAAGGAGCGCGCGGACACACCCGCGATCGACGGCTGGTTCCTCGTGCACAACGCACCCGGCGGCCTCGTGGTCGAAGCCCGCCCCGGTCACCGCGGCGAGCAGGAGGTCGGCCTCTCCTTCCGCACCACGGACCCACTGCCCCCGCGTCACGACCGCGCCGCGCAACTGGCCCTGCTGGGGAGGACGTTCCGCGACGTCGGCTGGCGCGCCGGCGAGATCGTCTCCCGTGCCGGCGGTGCCGCAGACTTCGCGTTGGACACCTTCGACCAGATCGCCGTCCCGCAGTGGCACGACGGCCGCGTCGTCCTCCTCGGCGACAGCGCCTGGTGCGCAAGCCCTCTCTCCGGCCTCGGAACGGCGCTCGCCCTGCTCGGCGCAGAAGCACTGGCCCAGGAACTCGCCGACGGCGAGCGCTCCGCCCACGACGCCTTCACCGCCTACGAACGGCGGATGCGCCGCCCTGCCCTCGGCGCGCGGAAACTCCTCCCCGGCCGGGTCGCGATGTTCGCCCCGATGACCCGCTTCGGCATCCACACCTGGCCGATCCTCTGGAGGGTGGCGCAGCGGCGCGCGGCCGCGCCGATCCTCGAGCGGGTCATGGCCGGCCGTGGACACGACGCCCCCGAGGAGTGAGCACGACGGCCGGGCAGCGCTGACGGCCCTCCTGTCGCACCCGGTGGTCGTCGTCTCCCCGGGCGACCTCCGCGGTGAACTGCGGCGGGCCACCCGTCGATGACCACCCGGTCGGTGATCACGCAGAGCGTCGATGAGCGGTAGCGCCCGACGGTGCGAACTCTCGAGGCGGACACCGTCACGAGTGACCCCACACGCTCGACGTCAGCAGGGCCCACCGCGCGGCACGACCGGCCTCGTTGGGGTGCACCTCGTCCACGAGGAACGCCGGGTGCGCCGCGACCACACCGGACCAGGCCATGACGTGCAGGTTCGGCCACCGCCGCGTCGCCGCGGCCAGGCGCTCGTTGCGGGCGCGGAAGTAGTCGCCGGTGGCCCGGTCGCTGCCGTGGAAGCCGAGGTCGTACCAGTAGACGGGTTTCCCCGCGGCCAGGCCCATGAACCAGTCGATCTTCTGGTCGAAGTAGCCGTTGCCGACGGGCACGTGCCCGCTGGGCGCCGGAGCGGTGTCCCCGAGCGGCCACGTCCGGGTCGGGAAGGCCGCCCGGTCGCGCAGGGCGTCGTTGGTGCCCAGACCGAGCACGAGGACGTCGCTGTCGCCGACGGCCCGACGCAGGTCCACCGTCGCCGTGGGGGTGGGCATCCCCGGCCAGGAGGAGCGGAAGCCCTGGTCCTCGACGAAGGCCTGCATCTCGTCGCTGGTGGAGCCGGGCCAGCCGAAGCAGGCGGCGGTGGCGGCCGGAACGGTGGCGGGAGCGGTCTGCGCGGTTCCGCCGCAGGCGCCGTAGGTGATCGAGTCCCCGATGACGGCGATGCGCGGGACGGTGCTCACCCCGACGTGCCCCGTCGCCGCGTCCCAGGTGATGGATCCGAACTGGAAGTCGCTGCGCCGCCCGCCGGCAACGTCGTACTCGTCGCTGGTGGGGTAACCCAACCGGCCGCCCTCGTAGCCGGTGTCGGCCCACGCGCTCAGGATCGCGCCGCGCACCGTCCGCGCACCGGTGCGCGCCGTCCAGTAGACGACGCCACCGCTGAACCGCTGCAGCCGTCCGCCGTCGCGGGGCAGGGGGACCTCGCTCGTGAGGGGGAAGCCGAGGGGGGAGTTCTCCCACCCCAGCACCGCCCACTCCTCCCGGATCGCCCCGGCGACGTCGTGCGCGCCGGTGGCGGGGCTCCAGTAGATCGACCCGCCCTGGAAGTGCTGACCGCGGCCACCGCGCACCTCGAACTCGTCGGTGGTGGGGAAACCCAGGGGGGAGTTCTCCCACCCGGCGCTCGCGTACTGGCCCCGGATCGCGCCGTAGAGGGTGTGGGCGCCGGTCGCGGGGCTCCGGTAGAGCGAGCCGTTCTGGAAGGGCTGTGCCGCTCCGCCCCCGTTCACCGGAGCCTCGTTGCCCGTGCACGTGCCCAACGCCGACGAGCGACCGCCCACGGCCGCGTAGGTCTGGCCGAAGTCGCCGGTGACGAGGCACCCGCTCGGCGGTGCGGCGACCCGGGAGGTGCGCGTGGTGACCCCCGAGGGGGAGGAGGGCTGCGGGGTGGGGTCGCTCGGTCCCGCTCCGGCGGGTGCCGGGGTCGCGGTCGCTGCAGGCACCTGCCCGGGCACCTGCGTCGATGCCGACCCTGCCACCGATGCCGATGCCGATGCCGATGCCGATGACACGACCGGGGCCAGCAGGGTCAGGCCCGCGAGGGCGAGCACGGACAGGGAGCGACGGGCGAGCATGCCGACCGATCGACACCGTTCACCCGTACGCCACCGGCGGTTGCGCCGAACGGGGGAAGAACCTCACCGCGTCACCCGTCCGGCCCACCCGCCGCTCAAGGACCGCGGGTCGGGCGTCGACGCGGCGCGTGGGTGGCGGTGCCGCGTCCCCGGCGCTTGGCTGGGCCCGTGACCGACGACCTCGCCCGCGCTGCCACCCAGACGTCCCACGCCGGGGAACCGGCCCTGCACCGGGGCAGCCTGGCGTCGCGGTTGAACTGGCTGCGGGCCGGTGTCCTCGGCGCCAACGACGGCATCGTCTCGGTGGCGGGTCTCGTCGTCGGCGTCGCGGGGGCCACGACGGACCGGACGGCGTTGCTCACCGCCGGTGTCGCGGGCCTCGTCGCCGGGGCGCTGTCGATGGCGGCGGGGGAGTACGTGTCGGTCTCCACCCAGCGCGACACCCAGCAGGCCCTGCTCGCCGCGGAACGCCGTGAACTGGCCGAGATGCCGGAGGAGGAACTCGCCGAGCTCACGGCGATCTACGTCGACAAGGGCCTCTCCCGCGCCCTGGCCGAGCAGGTGGCTCTCGAACTGACCGCCCACGACCCCCTGCGCGCCCACGCCGACGCCGAACTCGGCATCGACCCCGACGAGGTCGCAGGCCCCTGGACGGCCGCCGGGACGTCCGCGGCGGCGTTCACCCTCGGGGCCCTCGTCCCCCTGCTGGCCATCCTGCTCACCCCGGTCGCGGTGCGGGTGGCGGCGTGCTTCCTCGCCGTCCTGGTCGCGTTGGCCGTCACGGGCGGGGTCAGCGCCCAGCTCGGCGGCGCCGGGCGGCGCCGGGCGGGTCTGCGGACGGTCCTGGGCGGCGCGCTCGCGATGGCCGTCACCTACGGGATCGGCTCACTGGTGGGTCGCAGCGTCTGAGGGGCGGGTCGTCGCGCCCGACGCCGCGGTCGCGCCGGCCGGGGCGCGGGTGTCGTCCAGGCGGGCGATCGCGCAGTAACCGGTGACCAGCGAGGTCGACGAGGCCAGCAGCACGATGGCCACCAGCAGCAGCGTTGCGGACCGCGTGGAGCGGTGGCGCTCCGGGCGCAGCAGGTACTCCACCCGGTGGACGACGTCACCGCCGGTGGCCGCAGGAGCGGGGTGAGCGGGGGGACGGCGCTCGCGCGGCACCATCCGTGCCCGCGCCAGGGCGGCGGTGGCGATGGTCCGCGCGGTGAGTTCCTGGTCCGCGACGCAGGCGGCCGCGTCGAGGTCCGCCTGCCGTTCCGCGGCAGCGCGCACGACCTCGGGCACCCCGCGCAGCAACGGGTTCAGCACCGCGCACGACTCGGCGAGCTGGATCCACACCGGGTGCCGGTGGCGCAGGTGGGAGCGCTCGTGCTCCACGAGGACGCGTTGCTGGTCGGGGTCGAGGGCGGCGAGCATCGCGGAGGAGATCACGACCCGTCCACGCTGACGTCCCCCCGCCACCGGGCGTCGCCACCCCGGGAGGGCGAACGCGTCGGGGGAGGCGCTCTCCAGGACGGTCCAGGTCCCCCCGTCGGGGGTGCTGCGGGTGTCCACGTCACGGCAGGCGAGTTCGGCCCTCCACAGGCTGGCGACCACCAGGACGACGTGGCGGGCGGTGGCAGCGAGGAGGACGAGCAGCACGAGGACGACGGGAACGGCCCACCACGAGGACACCCCGGGTTCCGGCAACGCCGTCGGGTGCCACCGACCCCAGTGCGCCAGCCACGACGTGCGGGCCAGCAGGACACCGATCACGACCGCGGCCGCCGTGAGCACGCAGGTCGTCGTCGCGGCCGCCGCGAGCGAGAACAGGACCACCGCGCGCCGCCAGGAGGTCTCCTCGGCCCGCCGGCGGGCCACGACCCGCAGCACCAGCGACCACGCGACGCACAGCGGGACGAGCACGTCCAACGCGTCGGGCACCGTGGCGAGCACGCGGATCACGCGTCCGTTCGGGGGTTCTCGGCGGCGGTGCGCGTGAGGACCTCCAGCAGGAACTGCTCGTCGTCGGGGTCCAGTTCGGAGACGAACCTCGCGAGGATGTCGGTGCGGCGGCCCTCCCCGTCCAGGAGGCGTCGCATGCTGCGCGCGGCCCGGGCGGAGACGACCTCGTCCGGCGCCGCCGCCGGGGCGTAGGTGTAGCCGCGCCCCGCCGGTTCGCGCAGCAACGCCCCCTTGGACCACAACCGGGTCAGCGTGGTCATGACCGTCGTGTAGGCGGGGTCGTCGTCGAGACGGTCCACCACGTCGGCCACGGACAACGGACGGTCCGCGGTCTGCACCACGGTCAGGACGGCGTCCTCGAGCGCGCCGCGCGATCGCCTCACCACCGGTTGACGCCTCCCTGGTCTCCGTGTCTACTACTGAGGCAATAGTAGTCGACGTCGTCGCGTGCAGCTCCCCACCGGCCCCCCGCCAGTGTGCGGCACACCGCTCCCCGAAGCCGCAGCCCTGGAGGAACCCCGTGCTGGACACCATCGACGGACTCCCCGTCCACCCCCTCGTCGTCCACGCCGTCGTCGTGCTCCTCCCGCTGGCGGTGCTCGGCACGATCCTCGTCGCCGTCCTGCCGCGCTGGCGCGTCCGCTACGGCGGGCTCAACGCCCTCGTCGCGGTGATCGCCACCGCCCTCTGCCCGATCGCGACCAGCAGCGGAGAAGCCCTCGAACACCGCGTCGGCGACCCCGGTGCGCACGCCGGACTCGGAGACCAGCTCGTCTGGTTCGCCCTCCCCATGACGCTGCTCGCGATCGTGCTGTGGTGGGTCCAGCGCCGCCACCGCGCTGACACCCCCGACGCCGCCGCCGTCGCCGACACCGCCGACGTCGCGAAGGACCCCGGCGCTCGCGGTCGGGGCCCGCGGGCTGTGCGGGGCCTCGGCGTCGTCGCCGTGCTCTCCGTGGTCGCCGCCGTCGCCGCCGGCGTCCAGGTCTACCGGGTGGGCGACTCCGGCGCCGAGGCCGTGTGGGCGGACCAGATGACCAGCGCCCCCGCCCAGGGCAGCAGCGGAGACTGACCCGAACCACCGAACCACCGAACCGCCACCCGTCGAGAACGATCTGAGGACTGCACCACATGGACATCGCCCAGGCCCTCGTGCTCGGGGTCGTCGAGGGGATCACGGAGTTCCTCCCCGTCTCCAGCACCGGACACCTGACCATCGCCGAACGACTCCTCGGCCTGCGGGTCGACGACCCCGGGGTGACCGCGTTCACCGCGATCATCCAGGTCGGAGCCATCGCCGCCGTCCTGATCTACTTCCGCACCGACATCGTCAGGCTGGTGCGGGCCTGGGTGTCCGGACTCCTGCACCCCGCCGCCCGGCGCGATCCGGACTACCGCCTCGCCTGGTTCGTCATCGCGGGTTCCGTCCCCATCGGCATCGTGGGTTTCGCCGCCCGTGACCTGGTCTCGGGTCGCCTCCGCAGTCTCGGCGTCGTCGCCGTCGCCCTCATCGCGTGGAGCGCGGTCATGTACCTCGCGGAACGGCGGGGCAGTCAGCAACGGTCCGAGCGCGACGTCCGGCTCTCCGACGTCCTGGTCATCGGGCTCGTCCAGTGCGTCGCCCTGGTCCCCGGGGTCTCGCGGTCGGGGGCCACCATCAGCGCCGCCCTGTTCCGCGGTCTGGACCGCGTCACGGCGACCCGGTTGTCGTTCTTCCTCTCCATCCCGGCGCTGACCGCCGCCGGGGCCTACGAGGCCGCCGGCAGCGCCTCGGACATCAGCGCCAGCGTCGGCTGGACCCCCACGCTCGTCGCGACCCTGGTGAGCCTCGTCGTGGCCTACGCCTCCATCGCCGGGTTGCTCCGACTGGTCGCCCGCCACCCCATCACCGTCTTCATCGGCTACCGGGTCCTCCTCGGCGTCGTGCTGCTCGTGCTCCTGGCGACCGGAGTCCTCTGAGCGGGGAGTGACGCGTCGCGCCCGACGCCGGACCCGACGGCCACGGCTCAGAGCCGAGCACCACCACCACCATCGCCGGGGAAACGCCCGACCGGGGTGCCGGCCCGCCGGCGGGTTCCCGTGACGCTCACCAGGGCCGCCAGCGAGACGAGGGCGCCCACCGTCATCAGCAGCGCCACCGGGACGGAACTGTCCTCCCCACCGAGCCCGGCCAGCGGAGCCGCGACCCCGGCCGTGCCCCACTGCAGCATCCCCAGCACCGCCGAACCCGTCCCCGGGTGGTCCGGCACCGCAGCGTTGGCCAGGGCACCGGCGTTCCCGAGCACCAGACCGATCGCCACCATCAGGGCGAAGAAGCACCCCAGGGCCAGCGGCAGCGGAGTCCCCAGCCAGAACGCCCCCACCAGCATGCCGACACCGGCGGCCAGGGCCAGGACCTGACCGGTGAGGATCACCGAGCGGGTCGCGACCCGGCCGGCGAGGCGGGCCGAGACCAGCGACGCCACCGTCATGCCCACCGCGTTGGCGGCGAAGGAGACCGAGTAGGCGATGGGGCTCATCCCGTTCATCGACCGCAGCACGAACGCCGACGTCGCCACGTAGGCGAACAACGCCACCACGGCCGCCGAGCACACCACCAGGTAGCCCACGTACTCCCGGTTCCCCAGGACCTCGCGCGCCGCCCGGACGAAGGCCCCCAACCCGCCGGGGTGCCGATCCGCCACGGGCAGGGACTCCGGCACGACGAACCACACCACCACGAGGGTCACCGCGGTGATCACCGCGATGACCCAGAACGGAGCCCGCCACGTCGAGAGCTGCAGGACGACCCCACCCAGCAGCGGCGCGAGGATCGGCGCCACCCCGCCCACGCCCTGGACGAGGTTGAGCGAACGCACCAGCTGGTGACCCGTGGCCAGGTCGACCACGACGGCCCGACCGATGACCATCGCCCACCCACCGGCCAGACCCTGCACGAACCGCGTCACGGCCATCACGGTGATCGTCGGCGCGAGGGCACAGGCGACCGAGGCCAGCAGGACCACGACCACCGCGACCAGCAGCGGCCCACGACGACCCCGCTGGTCCGAGACCGGACCACCGACCAGCTGCCCCACCGCCATCCCGGTGAAGAACGTCGTCAACGTCAACTGCACCGCGGTGGCCGAGGTGTCGAGATCGCGGGCGACGTCGGGAAAGGCCGGCACGTACATGTCGGTGGCCAGCGGAGCGATCGCCGTCAGGAGGACGACGGTGGCGATGAGCGCGGCGGGGACCGGTCGGGTCTCCGACGGGGAACGGGTCACGGGGCTGCGGTTCCGATCGTCGCGGGGTGCCGGTGGAGGTCCGTCGACGGTAACGAGCAGCGCCGCGCGGGAGGAGTCCCTGCCGTGAGGTGTACCGCCAGTACACCCGGCGGCCAGCCCGCTACCGGCCCGGAGCGTCGACGGTCCGCGTCAACCGGGACAGGCGTTCCGCGTCCCGGCCACCCGCGACGGGGGAGTACACCACCAACCGCACGTCCGACCCCGGGAACTGCACCACGTCACCGTCGAGCACGACCGTCCCCACCTCCGGGTGCTCCACCCGCTTGCGCATCCCGCGGTAGCGCGCCGGCCGCGCCGCACCCCACCGCTCCACGAACTCCGGACTCGCCTCCCGCAACGCAGCGACCAGGTCCACCAGCTCCGGATCGTCGGGATGCTCCACCAGCGCCACCCGCAGGTCACCCACGATCGCGTCCCGGAACACCTCGTCCTCCACCGGGTCCACCCGCACGTTCGGGTTCGGCTGCGTCATCTCGAACCACACCACGTTGCGCGACCGGCCCTCCCCCACCCCACCCAGCAGCGCCGTCCACGCCGAGTTCCACCGCAACAACCACCAGTCCGCCGAGTAGACGGCCGCCGGCCACTCCCGCAACCGCGACACCACCCGTTCCGCCCCCTCGGGGACCTCACGCGACAACGCCCCCCGCACCGGGGCCAACCCCGCCGCCCGGTGCAGCAGGTCGGAGTCCTCCGTCTCCAGGCGCAACGCCCGCGACAACGCCGCCACCACCGGAGCCGACGGTCGCGTCGCACGCCCCTGCTCCAACTGCACCAGGTAGTCCACCGACACCCCCGCCAGCAGCGCGAGCTCCTCACGGCGCAACCCCGGCGTCCGGCGCGCGGTGACCACCATCCCGCTCGGCCCCACGTCGCAGCGGTTGCGCAACCCCCGCAACAACGTCCCCAACCCCGCACTCCCGCTCACCCGGGCATCATGCCCGTGGGCCGGGTGGTGCCGGCAGTCCTACCGAGGCCCAGCGCCTTCCGCCCCGCAGGAGCGACCCGCAAGGTGGCGCCATGGACACCATCACCCTCGTCACCGGCGCCAACAAGGGCATCGGCCGCGAAACCGCCCGACGACTCGCCGCCACCGGACACACCGTCCTCCTCGGCGCTCGCGACCTCGACCGCGGTCGCTCCGCCGCCGCCGACCTCGGCGTCGACTTCCTCCACCTCGACGTCACCGACCAGGGCAGCGTCGACGCCGCGGCCGCACGGGTCCGCAGCGAGCACGGTCGTCTGGACGTCCTCGTCAACAACGCCGCCGTCAACTCCGGCGTCGCCCCCCTGGAACGGACGACGGCGGAACAGGCCGCGGCGGTCCTGGACACCAACCTGCTCGGGGTGCTGCGCGTCACCAACGCCTTCGTGCCCCTCCTGCAGAACTCCGAGCACCCGCGGATCGTCAACGTGTCCTCCACGGTCGGTTCCTTCGCCGCGACGTTGGAGCACGACATGTTCGACTGGGAGGTCGTCCCCCGATCTACGCCGTCTCCAAGACTGCCCTGACCATGCTGACCCTGAAGTACTCCCGCGCGCTGCCCGGGATCCTCGTCAACGCCGCCGACCCCGGCTACACCGACACCGACCTCAACGACGGCCAGGGGACCCAGACCGTCACCGAGGGCAGCGACGCGATCGTCCGCCTCGCGACCCTCCCCGACGACGGCCCCACCGGGACCTTCGTCAACCGGGAGGGCGCGCTCGCCTGGTGAACCGCACGGACGGCGCCCGGTCCCGTCGCGGGGGACGATCACGAGGTGCTCTCGACCATCGCCCTCTACACGCTGGTCCCGCTCGCGGCGGCCCTGCTCTCCGGCGGCATCGCCGCGGTGCGTGCCCCCGGTCCCCGCCTCACGAGCGGCCTGCAGCACTTCGCCGCGGGTGTCGTCTTCGCGGCCACCGCCATCGAGCTCATCCCCGCCGTGCTCGAACGGTCCCCGTGGGTCGCGGTGGCGGGGTTCGCCGCCGGCATCGCCGTGATGTTCACCTTCCGCCACGTCGGCGCCCGCATCGAACGCGGACGCGCGGCTCGCGGGGCGCTGGGGGTCCCGGTGGGGCTCATCGTCGCGACCGGCATCGACTTCCTCGTCGACGGCGTCATCCTCGGGGCCGGGTTCTCCACCGAGGCCCAGGTCGGTGTCCTGCTCACCGTGGCCCTCGCCGTGGAGTACCTCTTCGTGGGTCTGTCCATCTCCGCCTCGATCGCGGGAACCCTCCCGACCTTCGTGGTGGCGCTGCTCCCGGCGGTCCTCGCCGTGCTCACCATCGGCGGTGCCCTCGGCGGGGCCGTGCTGCTGGGCGGTGCGTCGCCCGCCCTGCTCGCCGGTGTCCTCGCCTTCGGTGCCGTCGCCTTCATGTACCTGGCCACGGAGGAACTCCTCGTGGAGGCGCACGAGAGCGGCGAGACGAGCGTCGGGAGCGTCGGGTTCTTCGTGGGGTTCCTGGTCTACCTGGTCCTCTCGGAACTCATCTCCTGAGGGTGGCTTGCTGGCCCGGAAGACCGCCCACTACGGTGCGAGCAAGCGCTTTCCCGACCTGCGACGGAGCCGGACCGACATGACCACCACTGATCGTCTCGGAGTCTTCGACGGGTTGGTGGAGGTCCTCGAGGACTCCTGGCCGTTGTTCGGCGACGACGCACCGACGCCGGCGGAGGTCAGCCGGCGGCTGCACGGGGTGCTCGGGGTCCCGCGCGTGCCCGGCGTCGCCGAGGCCGACGTCCGCGTCGAGGCCGAGTGGGTCCGCGGCGACCTGTCCGGGCGGGAACTGTCCTGGGAGGCCGGGTTCGGGCCTCGCGTGCGCGGCCGGTTGCTGCGACCCCTCGACGGTCCGCAACGGTTGCCGGCCGCGGTCTTCCTGCACTGCCACGGCGGGATGAAGCGGTTCGGGCTGGACAAGCTCGCCGACGGGGCGGACGGTCGGCCCGTCCACCCTTCCCTCGGCGTGGTCCGGGACGCGCTCTACGGCGGCCGGGCCCCCGCCGAGGAACTGGCCCGTCGCGGCCACCTCGTCCTGGTCCACGACGCCTACGGCTGGGGGAGCCGGCGGTTGCCCGTGGCGGCGATGCCCGCCCGCAGCGAAGCCGTCGCCGAACTCGAACTCGCCGCGCGGGAACTGGCCACCGGAGCACCGCTCGACGAGGCCGCGACCTACGACGTCCACGCCGGTCCGGCCGAGGACGCGATCGCCAAGGCGCTGGGTCTGCTGGGCACGTCGTGGGCGGGGTTGATCGCGCGGGAGGACCTGCTGGCCCTGGACGTCCTGCGCGCCACCGGCGAGGCGCTCGACGGCGTCGCCCTGGTGGGTCTGTCGGGAGGCGGCGCCCGGGCCGCCATCGCCTCCGCGCTGCGACCCACCCCGGAGGGCGGCATCGGTCGGGTGGTGCTGGCGGCCATGGTCTCGACGTTGCGGGACCTGCTGGCCCGGCACGTGCACTCCCACACCTGGGCGTTCATGACCCCCGGCCTGGCGCGGGTGGGCGACTGGCCCGACGTCGTCGCGGCCGCCGCGCCCCGTCCGCTGCACGTCCACTACGCCACCCGCGACCGGTTGTTCCCGAGCGAGGGCATGACCCGCGCGGACGACGTCATCCGTCGTCGCTACACCGGAGCCGGTGCGGCGCAGGCCTACAGTGCGTCGTTCGCCGACGTGGGGCACTCCTTCGACGCGGCCGCGCAGCAGACGGCGTTCGACTGGCTGGAAACCCCCGGACCCGTCCCGGGTCCCTCGTCCCCGGAGGTAGCACGGTGAACCCCGTCCCCACGATCGCCCTGGCCGGGGTCCACGGCTACGGACACTCCTACCTCGCGCGCCTCGGCCCCCGGATCGCCGCCGGCACGTTCCGCTGGGCCGGCGTCGCGGACCCGCGGCTCGAGGTCGGGGCGCTCCCCGACGGTCTGCCCACCGACGTCCCCCGCTACGGCGACCTCGCCGACCTCCTCGCCGAGCAGCGACCCGACGTCGTCGCCATCGCCACCCCCTTGCACACCCACGCGGACCTCGCGGAACGGGCGCTGCGCAGCGGGGCCGACGTGGTCCTCGAGAAACCCGCGGTGACGGGTCTGACGGAGTTCGCCCATCTCCTCGACCTCGCGCAGGCGGAGGGCCGCAGCGTCCAGGTGGGTTTCCAGAGCCTCGGGTCCGCCGCGCTGGACCACGTCCGTACCCGCGTGGCCGAGGGCCGGATCGGGGAGGTGACGGGTTTCTCCGCGGCAGGGTGCTGGGTGCGTGCCCGCTCCTACTTCACCCGCGCCCCCTGGGCGGGTCGCCGCCGGCTCGGGGATCAGGTCGTCGCCGACGGCGTCCTGACCAACCCGCTGGCCCACGCGGTGGCGACCGCGCTGGCCGTCGCGGGCCGCCAGTCCCTCGAGGACGTGCTCGCCGTCGAGGTGGACCCGTTCCGGGTCAACGACATCGAGACCGACGACACGACGTCCGTCGTCGTCTCGCTGCGCGACTCCCCGGACCTCGTCCTGGCCGCGACGCTGGCGGCCGCCGAACCCGGCGAACCGTTCGTCGTCGTGGAGGGGACCCGCGGCCGGCTGACGCTCTACTACACCCTCGACGTGGTCGTGGAGGAACTCCCGGGGCGTCCACCGGCGACGACGCAGCACACCCGGGTCGACCTGCTCGACGACCTCCTCCGCCACCGCGAGGACGGCCGGCCGCTGCGGTCCCCCCTGGCGTCGGCCGGTGCCTTCACGAGGGTCCTCGACGCGATCGTCAACGGCCCGGAACCCCGGGTCGTGCGACCCGACGCGTTCCGCGTCGTGGAACTGCCCGACGGTGACGAGCGGCGCGAACTGCCCGGTGTCGAGGAGGCCGTCCACGAGGCCCTACGGCGGCGGAGCACGTTCAGCGGGTGCGGGGTCGACTGGACGTGAGCCGTCCGGAGGTCCTGTCGGAGCGGACCCCTACGGTGACGGCGTGCGCACCTGGGTCGACCTCGCTCTCGCCGTCCTCGCCGCCGCCGTCGGCGCGGCCCTGGCGCTGGACCGTGGCGACATCTGGAACCCCTCGGCCGGCGTGGTCGTCACCCTCGTCGTCCTGACCGCGGTGCTGGCGATCGGTTCCACGGCCGAGCACGTCCTCGCGCGGGCGCTGGACCGGCGTGCCGACGCCGACCGCGAACTGCACGACGACCTGCTCTCCGGGGCCTTGTGGGCCGTCGTCGACGCGACCGGCGGCCGCCTCGACCCGCGCGACCTCGCGCTCGCCGCCTACCGCGTGCGCCGGCCGTTCCTGCGCCCACCCCGGCTGGCGCGGGTGCACCGGGTCCGGTCCCGGCGCCGACCGGTGGCGTCGGGGGTGCGGTGGGCGCCGGGCAAGGGCGTCATCGGGGAATGCGTCGCGACGGGCGCCGTGATCGCGCGCGACGTCAGCGTCCTCGACGCCGCCGGGGAACGGCAGGGACTGACGGTGGAGGAGTTCCGCCGGGTCGTCGGCAAGTACGCCGTCGTGGTCGCCGTCCCGCTCGTCGACGACACGGGGGAGACCTCCCGCGTCACGGGGTGCGTGGCGCTCGACGGGCCGGCCGGTTCCCTCGAGCTCCTGCGCTCACCCGCCGTCCTCGGGGTGCTCGAGGCGACCTCCCGTGCCCTGCAACGGCTCACGGGGTCCGCGCCACCCGCGGTGGGTCAGGGGGTGGACTCCGGGGGCGACACCCTGCGCGCCGCCCTGCAACGCCAGGACAGCCCGCCCGAGCGGATCGCCGCAGCGGGAGGGAAGGTTTCCCCGTGACCCCGAACGCGCCTCTCGTGGAACCCGGCCCGCAGCTGACCGACGAGCAACGCGCCCGCTACTCGCGGCACCTGCTGCTCCCCGAGATCGGTGAGGTCGGGCAGCGGCGGTTGCTGGCCGCCCGGGTCCTCGTCGTCGGCGCCGGCGGTCTCGGGTCCCCGGCGCTGCTCTACCTGGCGGCGGCCGGCTTCGGGACGATCGGCGTCGTCGACGACGACGTCGTCGACGCGTCGAACCTGCAACGCCAGATCGCCCACGGCACGCCGGACGTCGGGCGGGCGAAGGTCGACAGCGCGGCCGAGGCCGTGCGACGGCTGAACCCCGGGGTCGTGGTCCGGACCCACCGTGAACGTCTCACCGCGGCGAACGCCCTCGACCTGGTGCGCGGCTACGACCTCGTCCTGGACGGCTCCGACACCTTCGCGACGCGGTACCTGGTCAACGACGCGTGCAGCCTGGTGGGTGTGCCCTGGGTGTGGGGTGCGGTCCTGCGCTTCGACGGTCACGTCAGCGTCTTCCACGCCGGGCACGGACCGACCTACCGCGACCTCTTCCCCACGGCCCCGCCACCGGGAACCGTCCCCGGCTGCGGCGAGGCGGGTGTGCTGGGCGGGGTGTGCGGCGCCGTCGCCTCGACCATGGTGACCGAGGCCGTGAAGGTCGTCACCGGTGCCGGCCGGCCGCTGCTGGGGCGGGTCCTCGTCCACGACGCGCTCGCGATGACCTGGCGCGAACTGCCGCTGCGCCCCGACCCCCGACGCGAACCCGTCACCGGCCTGGACACGCTGCCCGCGGTGCAGGCGCGGGCGTTGATCGCGACCGCGGGAGGTGCGACACCGCTGGTCGTCGACGTGCGGGAACCGGTCGAGCACGCCGAGTCCGCGATCCCGGGATCGCTCAACGTGCCTCTCGCGCACGTCCTCGCCGACCCGGGGATCCTGCCCCCCGGCCCGCTCGTCCTGCACTGCGAACGCGGGACCCGTTCCGCCCAGGCGCTGAGCGCGGTCCTGGCGACGGGCCGCACCGACGTCGTGCACCTCGAGGGTGGGGTCGTCGCGTGGCGGGCGGCGGGAGGACCGGTGGTGGGCACGGCGAGCGCGCCCTGACCCGTGCGGCGGTGGTCCCCGTCGTCACAACCCCACGTGCGCCGCGGGGTTCCGCGGGAACGGGCGGTCCTCCCGGACGCACGCGGCGAGGGCCGCCGCCGACCGGTGGCCGGTCTGGCGGGCGATCGACACCGAGGGGACACCGGCGCGCGACGCGGCCGTGACGAACCCGGCCCGCAGGCTGTGACCCGAGAAGAGGGTCGGGTCCAGCCCGACATCGAGGGTCCGGCGCTTCACCACTTCCGCGACCCCGCGGTCGCCGAGGCGTTCGGGCCGCAGGGAGCGACCGCCCTTGGTCATCCGGCGGAACGCGGCCCCCTCGGTGAGCCGCGCGACGGTGACCCAGGCCTTCCAGGAGCGAACGGGGCAGGTCTCGAGCCGGTGACCGCGGGGGAGCTCCACGGCCCGTTCGGCCCGTGACCCCGCCTCGCGGATCGTGACGAGGAGGCGTCCGGGGTCGACGACGACGTCGGACACGTCGAGCGCGCTGAGTTCGGAACGCCGCAGCGCCCCGGCGAACCCCATGACCAGCAGCGCCCGGTCGCGGTGGTCCATCACCGTGTCCTGCAGCGGGGCGACGAGGACCGCGAGGTCGCGGACCTCGACGGCGTCGACCTTCCGGGGCTTGCGCTGCGGTTCGTGCACCCGCCGCAACCCGCGCCAGACCAGCGAGACGCGCTCGCCGTCGGTGGGGGAGGGGACCCCGATGATCCCGTGCGCGACGGCGATCGCGGCGAGGCGACGGCGCAGCGTCGCGATGGACAGCGTCTCGACGTGGTCGGCGAGGTAGGCGGCGACCGTCTCCGGCTCGGCCGGCAACGGCTGCCGAGTGGTGCGGGTGCACCACTCGGCGAAGTGGGCGAGGTCCACGGCGTAGGCGTTCCAGGTCCCGGGCGCGCGCACCGCCCGACGGACCGGGTCCAGCAGGGTGAACCAGAGGCCCAGGGTCTCGGCGTCGAACGCGCCGGGGACAGGCAACGGCGGCAGGGCCGCGGCAGCGAGTTCCGGCATCTCGTCGGTCATGTCTCCACAATGGCGTTGAAAATTCAGTTATTGGAGTCAATCCGTGACCAGAATGGTCATGTCGGCTGCGCCACCAAAGCCTGCCTGTACAACGGGGGGTTCTGGGCCGGACGGACACCCCTGGCCCGACTCAGGAGCACGTGCCGCCGGCGGATGTCCCGCTGTCGACACCGCACTCGAAACCAGCGTGGACGTCGGGGAAGAGCACGGCGGTCGCGACCAGGACGTTGAACAGCAGACCGATGCCCGCCGGCGGCAGGACGATCCTCCCCGTCGACCTCCCGCCGCGACACCGGAACCGCACCGGGGTGCCCCGGCCCGGAAGGTCAGGTCGCCGCGACGACCGAATCGCCGTCGACGGTGACCTTGAACGGGGTCAGGGGATCCGTCGCGGGCCCGTTCAGGACGGCGCCGGTGAGGGCGTCGAACTTCGACCCGTGGCAGGGGCAGTCGAGCTCCTTCTTCATCACGGCCACCGCGCAGCCCTGGTGGGTGCAGAGTCCGCTGAAGGCGACGATCTCGCCCGCGGTCGGCTGGGCGACGACGACCGGTGCGCCGCCGGCCGCCGTGACCAGGAGGGCCGAGCCCACGGGCACCGCGGACACCGTGGTCAGCGCCCCGTCCCCGCTGGAGGTGGCGCTGCCGGAGGAGCTGGTGGACGAGCTGCTGCTGTCGGTGGTCGCGGGGGTGGTTCCGGCGTCGTCGTCGCTGCCGCAGGCCGCCAGCAGGGACCCGACACCGAGGGCGCCACCGCCCACGGCGAGCGCCTTGCGCCGGGACAGGAGCCCGGGAGTCACGGGCTGGGGCAGTCGGGCGTCGTCCACGAGGATCCTCCGTCGGTCCGGCGGGCCCGATCGGTCCGCTCGGAGGGGACACGGTGTCACGCCCCGTTCGGTTCACCCCGGGGCAGGGTCAGCGTGGGAACGTCGCGCGGGTGGCCGACGACCTGCACGAACGGCTGCGGCACGTCCGGTGGCTCGGCGGATCACACCGTCAACGGGAGGTTCCGACTGCTCGGCTTCGCGGGTAGCTCGGCCGCGTGCCCCGCTTTCGCTGCGGTGCAGGCCGATGCGGAGCGGATCACCGGTCGCTCCCTGGGGTTCGCCGACCCGTTGTCGTACCGGAAGGCGCTGTCAGGTGTGTTCCACGACGTGACCGGGAACCCCGAGGGGAGGTTCACCGCAGTGGTGCGCGACTACCTGACGTGGTGTCGTCACGAGTCTCACTGACCCTCGAGGTCGTGGACGCGCCGAGGACGAGGGAGCGGTGCGGGCCGGGACCCTGCCCTGAGCCGCCCGCGAGCGCCCGGTGCCGGGCTACAGGAGGCGGCGGAGGCGTCGCGCCCGCCGGACCGCCGGGACCGCGGCGTGGAGGTACCAACCGGTCGCGCCGGTGATCGCGATGCCGGCACCCCAGGCCCTCGGGGCGCTGGTCTCCGGCCAGTGCCGCACGAGGAGGGCGTGCGTCACCACGGTGACGGCGCACCACGCCAGGACGCCGAGTCCGGCCCGGAGCAGGACCCGGCGCAGCCGTGCGGACCAGCGTTGCGCGTGCTCGATCGCTCGGCGCCGTTGGTCGGGATCCTGCGGGAGTTCACCGCGGGTGACGAGGTCGTGGACGAGTCGCTTCGTCTCAGCTTCCGGGCTGTCGTCCTCGGTGCGGTACTGGCTGGTGACGAACCCGACGAGGAAGATCCCCACTCCCGTGAGAAGCCGTTCGGGGTCGCCCGTGCCCAGCAGCAGTCCGCCGGCGAAAGCCGCGGTCAGGAGCACGTCGTCGACGAGGCCGTCCAGGGTGGGCCGGTGCCAGCGGCGGTGTGGCACGGTCCACCGCGAGGGCGGTGTGGCGCCCGGTGGTTCGGGTTCGGTCACCAGGTGCTCAGGCACTCGTGGGCGGGGAGACGTCCTTGAGGTACTGGTCGGCCCAGGCGCTGATGATGTGCGCGGCGCGGCGGGCCTGGCCGCGGGCGATGAGCAGGTGGTCGGAGCCTTCGAGGGAGATGAAGCTCCGGGGGTGCTTGGCGGCCTTGAAGATCTCGCTGGCGTTGTCGATGCTGACGGTGTCGTCGGTGGGGGAGTGCATCACGAGCAGCGGGACCGAGAGCCGGTGGATCTGCTGCTTGAGGTCCGCGGTGCGGACGTCCTCGATGAAGGCGCGTTTGAGGGTGAGGGCGCGGCCTCCGACCATCCACTCGGCGTGACCTTCGGACATGACGCGTTCGACGAGGGCGTCGTAGTTGTGTTCGACGTGGCGGGGTTCGGAGGGCGAGGCGATGCTCACGACGGCCTGCAGGTCGGGGATGCGGTTCGCGGCGGCGATGACGGCGGCACCGCCGAAGGAGTGTCCGACGAGGAGGGCGGCGGGGGTTCCCCGTTCGGCCATGAACCCGGCGGCGAGGACGGTGTCGGAGACCTTGTGGGTGAAGGACCCGTCGCCCCAGTCGCCTTCGGAGTCGCCGAGGCCGAGGTTGTCGAAGCGGAGCATGCCGATGCCTTCGGCGGCGAGGCCCTTGCAGATGCGGGACGCGGCGGGGGAGTCCTTGCCGAGGGTGAACCCGTGGGCGAAGATCCCCCACCCGCGGACCTGTCCCTCGGGCAGGTCGAGCAGGCCGGCGAGCTTCTGGCCGGTGGTGCTGAGGAAGGAGACCTGTTCTGCCACGACGGGTCAGCCTAGCGGGCCGGACCCGCGGGGGAGGTGTTCGCGCAGGTCGTGGGGGCGGGCGAGGGCGGCGATGACGACGGGGACGGAGAGGTGCGCGTCGACGTCGTTCCCGAGTTCGAGGGCGTGTTCGGTGAGGAGTCGTTCCGTCGTGGTCTGCGCGACTCCGTGGGTGGAGTGGTGGCGGGTGGCGAGCGCCGGGCAGGTCCGGTCAGCGGGTGCGGCGTTGCGCCCGTGCGGTGATCCGGTCGGCGATCCGACGGCGTTGGTCGCGCAGGAACACCGCGGACAGGACGACGGAGAGGACCAGGGCGACGGCGATGGAGAGTGGTGGTCGAAGTCCGAGGAGGGTCAGGACGGCCAGGGGGAGGACGAGGAACCCGACCCGGAGGAGCGCGAAGGTCACGTAGGGGTTCACGTCCGCCACGGTACCGGTCCTGCGCCGGGGGTGCGGGTCTTGACCTGTGTCAGTTTTCTGACATACGGTCTGCGTGTCAGGCATCTGACACCGACGGAAGGGACATCCCCGTGCCGGTCACCGGACCCGACTTCATCTCGCTGCAGGCGAGCGACCTCACCGCTTCCCGGGAGTTCTACGAGCACTACCTCGGTCTCCGCCGCTCCCCGGCCGGGCCCCCGCACGCCGTGGTCTTCGAGACCGCGCCCATCGCCTTCGCCTTGCGCGACGTCGTACCGGGCACCGACCTCGGCGCTGTCGCGCAGCCAGGCGTCGGGGCGGCGATCTGGTTGCACGCCGACGACGTCCAGGACATCCACGACGCCCTCGTCGCCGGCGGCCACCGCGTCGTCTCGGCGCCGATCGACGGGCCCTTCGGGCGTACGTTCACCTTCGCCGACCCCGACGGCTACCAGATCACCCTCCACGACCGAGCCTGAGCCGAACCCCGGCCTGCGGGAAGTCCTACCGCGTCCCCGCGCCGCCCAGTTGCTGCAGGGTGCGGGCCAGCCGGGTCGCGGCCTCCCGCAGTTCCGGCGGTTCCAGGACCTCGGCGGGGATCCCGAGCCGGGCGATGTGGGCGGCGATCCAGTCGAGGTCGTCGCCGCCGACCTCGAGGACGCAGTGGGTCCCCTCGTCGTGCACGAGGCCGATCGTCGGGGGGACGAGTTCGCGGACCGTCCGGGCCGGGGCGTGCAGGCGGACTCGGACGAGCCACCGGTAGGGGATCGTGGTGACGGAGCGCTGGACGTGTTCCACCGGGTCCGGGTGCTCCCGCGCCCGGAAGCGCCACGTCGTGGCGCGGACGTCGCGCATGCGGTCCAGCCGGAACGTGCGCCAGTCGTCGCGGTCGACGTCGAAGGCCATGAGGTACCAGCGCCGACCGGTCGTGACCATCCGCACGGGTTCCACCGTCCGCTCGCTCTCGCCCCCTGCGCGGGCGGGGTAGTGGAAGCGGACCCGGAGCAGGTCGCGGCAGGCGCGGGCGAAGGTGACGAGGACGTCCGCGTCGATCGCCACACCCTCGGCCACGAGCGTGTCGGTGGCGGCGTGCACGGCGCGGACCTGTTCGCGCAGCCGGGGTGGCATGACCTGGTCGAGCTTGGCCAACGCCCGCAGGGCCGCCTCGGCCGCCCCGCTGACGGTCCCGCCGCTGGCCAGGCGCAACGAGACGGCGGTGGCGATCGCCTCCTCGTCGTCGAGGAGCAACGGCGGCATCCGGGCGCCGGCACCGAGCCGGTACCCGCCCCCCACACCGGAGGTCGCCCGCACGGGGTAGCCCAGGGAACGGAGCCGCTCGGCGTCGCGACGGATCGAGCGTTCGGTCACCCCGAGCTCCGCGGCCAGCTCGGCCGCCGTCCAGGACCTCCGTCGTTGGAGCAGGCCGAGCATCCGGAGCACGCGCTCGGTGGTCCCTTCCCCGCCCACCCCACGATCCTGGCACCGATCGCGGACCGCAGCTGTCCGCGATCGGGGTCACGGTGGTCTCATGAGCGATCAGAGCTGGAACCGACTCCTGCGGGATCAGATGAACCGGCACTGGGACCACCAGGTCCGGAGGGGACTCGAAGGGCTCACCGACGAGGAGTACTTCTGGGAACCGTCCCCCGGCAGCTGGAACGTCCGCTCCCGGGGGAGCAGCACCGCACCCGTGCAGGGTGGATCGGGGGCGATGACGATCGACTTCGCGTACCCCGAACCGAGTCCCCCGCCCCTGACGACGATCGCCTGGCGGTTCGGACACGTGATCGTCGGCTGCCTCGCTCTCAGGAACGCCGCGCACTTCGGCCGGGCGGCCACCGACTACTCCACCTTCGACTACGCCCCGGACGCCGCGACCGCCCTGCGCCAGCTCGACACCGAGTACGCGACCTGGCTCGCCGGGGTGGAGTCGTGGGGCGAGGACGGTCTACTCGCACCCTGCGGACCCGCCGAGGAGGGACTCGCCGACGCCCCGAGAGCGGCCCTGGTGCTGCAGATCCACCGCGAACTCATCCACCACCTGGCCGAGGTGTCGCTGCTGCGCGACCTGTTCCGCACGAAGAAGGCCTGACGTGGCCCGGGAACTGCAGATCACGATCGACTGCGCCGATCCGGCCCGCCTCGCCGGGTTCTGGGCGGAAGCCCTCGGCTACCGGGTCCAGGGGCCGCCGCCGGGGTTCGACACCTGGGCCGCGGCGCTCGACGCCTGGCACGTGCCCGAGGAGCAGCGCAACGACGCCTCGGCCGTCGTGGACCCGTCCGGATCCGGACCGCGGGTGTTCTTCCAGCGGGTTCCCGAGGAGAAGCAGGTCAAGAACCGGCTGCACCTGGACGTCCGTGCCGCTCCTGGACTCACCGGACCGGAACGGATGGCGGCGTTGGAGCGCGAGGCCGACCGCCTCGTCGGCCTCGGCGCGCACCATGTCGCCCGTCTCGAACCCGCCCCACCCACCGGAGCCGGTCACCTGGTGCTCGCCGACCCCGAGGGGAACGAGTTCTGTCTCGACTGAACCGGACGGACCCGTCGGACCGGATCGTCAGTCGAGACGGGCGTAGCGGGCGACCCAGTCGACCTCGACGTCGCTGACGGGCGGGGTGGTCTCGTCCGTCGCGCCGTCCGCGGCGTGGGCCTGCATCCCGAACCACAGCGGCAGCGAGTCCGGTACGGCCCAGGGAACCGGGGTCCCGTCGTCGAGGGTGCCGTCCCAGTCGAGCACTCGGACACCCTCGACGTCGACGGTGAAGCGGCCCGGGTCGATGCGGGCCACCACGGTGGTCCAGGCGGTCTGGTCGTGCTCGACCGCCCAGCCCTTCTGCTCGTGCCGGCCGGTGGTCGGGTCGCTCCAGTGCACGGTGGTGCGAAAGCGGCGACGCTCGCCGCCGAAGTCCTCGACCAGGTCGACCTCGGGTGGCCAACCTCCGCCACCGGGGTAGAGCAGGAACGCGTAGCCGATCCCCGCCGCCGGTCGGGCGCGGAATCGGAACGCCCACGCCCCACCGGTCTGGGTACCGGCGCGGGCGTTGGACGTCCCACCGGAGGTCCAGAGGCCTTCGGTGAAGGTCGTCCGCAACAGCATCCGGGAGTCGTGGCACAGCAGGTGGTCCCGACGCCAACGCGCCTGCGGTCGCCCCTTCGGCTGCCCCTGGTACCCGGACCAGCTGGAGGTGTCGCGGTCGCCGTCGAACTCGTCGGCGAAGACGAGGCGGTACCCCGGTAGTTCCGGGATCCCCTGACCGGAGACCGCGACACCCATGGTGTTCAGGAACTCATTCCGCCAGCGGCGACGGGCCGAGCTCAGCGAGGAGCTCGCCCATCTTCTGGTAGGCCTTGTTGCGGTAGTCGATCAGCGCGGCCAGCTTCTCCGGCTCGAGCTCGAGGAACCCGGAACCGGTTTTCGTGCCGTACTTGCCGGCGTCGACCAGCGCGGTGAGGTTCGCCGGCGCGGAGAGACGCTCGCCGAAGTGGCCCTCGAGGACCTTGAAGCCCTTGGCGTAGACGTCGAGCCCGGCCATGTCGGCGATCGCGAACGGCCCGAAGAACGGCAGCCGGAAACCGAAGGTCGTGGAGACGATGGTGTCGACGTCGGCGGGGGTGGCGACACCCTCCTCGACGACCGACATGGCTTCCTTCAGCAGCACGTACTGCAGGCGGTTCAGGACGAAACCGGGGACGTCCTTCACTTGCGCGCCACGGCGGCCGGCGCGGGTGAGCAGGTCCTCGATGAGGGGCAGGACGGCCGGGTTGGTCGCCTCGCCCATCACGAGCTCGACACCCGGGATGAACGGCGCCGGGTTGGAGAAGTGCACGGTGAGGAACATCGACGCGTCCTCGAACGCCTCGGCCAGGACCTTCACCGGGATGGTCGAGGTGTTGGTGCCGATGATGGTGCCGGGGGTGACGGCCTTCTCCACGCGGGAGAGGACGTCCTTCTTGACCTGCGGGTCCTCGAAGACGGCTTCCTCGACGAAGTGGACGTCGGCGACGGCCTCCTCGATGGAGTCCGCGGGGTGGAACTTCTCCTTGAGGGTGTCGGTGCTGCCCGCGGGGAACAGCCCCTGGGCCTCGAAGAGCTCCGACTCCTTCAGGAGGCGCTCGTAGTTGCGCTGCGTCGACTCCTTGTCGGCGTCGGCGAGCCACACGTCGTTGCCGGCCAGGGCCAGCGACTGGGCGATGCCGCCGCCCATGTAGCCGGTGCCGATCTGGGCGACCTTGGTGATCTTGTCGGTGCGGGGTGCGAGAGGCATGGGAGGTCTCCTGGTGTGGTGGTGGCTGGTTCGACGGTGAACCGGACCTCCCGCGCCTCAGGCGCGGTCGGCCGGCTCGTCGTCCGTGTCGGTGTGGTGTGCGTTGAGCGGGTGGTCCACGATCTCCTGGATCACGAGCCGGAAGTTGGCGACGTCGTGGGCGAAGCGGCCCAGGAACAGGCCGTCCACGCCCTCGGCGACGTCGGTGAACATGCCCGGGCCGGCGCTGCCGCCGTAGAGGATGCGGGTGACCCCACGTCGGTGCGCGAGGGCGTCGCGCAAGCGGGTGGTGACCCCGACGACGTGCTCCGGCGGGGCTGGTTCGGTCTGCCCGATGGCCCAGTTCGGTTCGTAGCCGATGACGACCTCGGCCTCGGAGGGCACGTCCTCGAGCGCGGCCAGCACCTGGCTGATCGTGGTGCGGGCGGCGTCGGGGACGTCGATGCGCACGTTCTCGCCGATGCAGATCAGCGGGACCAGCCCGTTGCGGGCGGCCGCGGCCGCCTTGCGGGCGGTCACGATGTCGTCCTCGGCGAACATGCGGCGACGTTCGGCGTGCCCGATCTCGACGAACCGCGCCCCGGCCTCGCGCAGCGCCGCCGGAGACACCTCGCCGGTCAGCGCCCCGAAGTCCTCCCACGAGGCGTCCTGGGCGCCCACGGCGATGCCCGTGCCGCGCAGGAGGTCGACGCCGGTGGTGATGTTGAGGAAGTCGGGGATGACGAACGCGTCCACGCCGCTACCCGCCACGTCGCGACCGAGGGTCGCGACGTCGGCGAGGTAGCTGCGCGTGCGGGCCAGGGAGAAGTACATCTTCAGGCTGACCCCGACGAGCGGGCGGGGACGAGTCGTCATGGTGCGCGGGCTCCAGATCTAGGTGGGCATCAGCAGGAACCGACGGTACCTGCCTCGCCCTCCGTCGCGGTCTCGTACCCGGTGATGGCGTCGACCTTCTCCGCCGAGGCGGAGGTCTCGTCGAAGACGTAGCCCAGGAACTCCTTCGCCAGACGGCGGGCGAGCTCCTT
>NZ_JBHTFM010000022.1:0-93416 GCF_042674865.1 Kineococcus sp. GCM10028916
ATGATGCTGCGTCGGCTGACCAGGCCGAGGCAGCACTCACTCCATATCTGAAACAGTCACTCAGACCAGCAGGTCCGCCAGCACGTCGGCGAGGGCGGCCGAACCGAGTTCGGCGTCCTCGTCGGTGCACGCCTCCTCGGGCGAGTGCGAGACCCCGGTCGGGTTGCGGGTGAAGAGCATCGCCGTCGGAACCGTCCCGGCGAGGACGCCGGCGTCGTGCCCCGCTCCGGTCACCAGGTTCGGGGCGCCGCCAAGCACCCCCGTGATCCGGCGGGCCAGGGCGGGGTCGAAGTCCACGGTGCCGCCGAAGGACTCCTCGCGGACCTCGACGGAACAGCCCTCCCCCGCGGCGAGCTCCTGCGCGCGCCGCGTGATCTCGGCGACCACGGCCGCCGTCACCCCGTCCTCCGGGTGACGCACGTCCAGCCACAGGTCGACGCGGGAGGCGATGACGTTCGTCCCGCCGGGGACCGGCTGCAACCGCCCGACGGTGGCCCGGGACCCGGGGTTCGCCGCGGCGACCTCGCGCACCGCGACGACCAGTCGCGCCGCCGCGAGCAGCGGGTCGCGCCGGTCCTCGAGCAGGGTCGTCCCCGCGTGGTTGCCCTGGCCGTGGACGCTGAACCGCCAGCGTCCGTGACCGATGACGGAACTCGCGACGGCGACGGGGGCGTCGAGGTCGATCAACCCGCGGCCCTGCTCGACGTGGAGTTCGACGAAGGTCCCGATGCGGGCGAGCGTCTCCTCGTCCCGACCGAAACCCCGGGGGTCGAACCCGGAGCGGGCGGCGACGTCGGCGAAGGTGTTGCCCTCCGGATCGGTGAGGGCCAGCGCCTTCTCGGCGGGGATCGCGCCGGTCAGCAGCCGGGAACCGAGGCAGGCCACCCCGAACCGGGAACCCTCCTCCTCGGGGAACACCGCCAGACCCAGCGGTCTCGCGGGGACGACACCGCGTTGGCGCAGCAGGTCGAGCGAACGCAACGCCGAGGCGACCCCCAGCGGTCCGTCGAACGCGCCACCCCCGGGGACGGAGTCGAGGTGGCTGCCGGTGACGACAGCCCCCTCCAGCGGGAGACCCGCGGGGTTCCACCACGCCCAGACGATCCCGTTGCGGTCGGTCTCGGCCTCCAGCCCGCGCGCCGCGAGTTCCGCCTCGTACCACGACACGAGATCGCGTTCGGCGGTGGAGAACACCGGGCGCGAGTACCCGCCCCGGGTGGCGTCCCGGCCGGTGTCGGCGATGGCGGCCAGCAGGTCAGAGGTCTCGGACACCCGCCGAACCTACCCGGAACCGGCCGGGAACGGTCCCGGTGCCGAGCGCGACATCCGCGGCGACCTCACCGAGCAGCGGTGCGAACTTCGCGCCGTGCCCGGAGCACGGCGACAGGACGGTCACCCCGTCCACCCCGTCGACGACGAAGTCCTCGGTGGGGGTGTTGGTGAACAGGCAGGTCGTCTCCGCGTAGGGCTCCGGGTCGAGGCCGGGGAGGAACCGGCTCACGTGCTCCACGACCCGCGCGCGGTTCGCGGGGTCGATCGCACCGGTGCGGGCGGCGGCGGAGGGCAGGACCCGGCCACCGTTGAACTCGGCCACCTTCTGCCCGCGGAACTGCGCGTCGCGGCCCCCCGGCAGGGAGTAGACGGAGGTGCCGTCCTGCTCGTGGATGGTGGTCGGCCAGGACGCACCGGGGTCGCGGTAGCGGAAGTGGAAGGCGTTCTCCTCGCGCACCTGCAGCGGCGGGAACGCGGCCAGGAACTCCGCCGGCAACGAGAGGTTCCCGAGCAGGTCCGGCAGCCATCCGCCAGCGCCGACGACGACGCGTTCCGCCGCGAGCGTGCGCCCGTCGGCGGCGTGGGCGGTGAACCCCGTCGCGGTGCGTTCGAGGTGCTGCAGCGGCCAGCCGGTGAGCACCTGCGCACCACCGGCCCGGGCGGCCGCGACCATCGCCGCCACGGTCCGCTCCGCGTCCAGGACACCGCCCGCCGGGTGCAGCAGGACGTCGCTGTCGGCGGCGATGTGCGGCCACCGTTCCCGGGCGGCGCGCCGGGGGACGAGTTCGTGCTCGACGCCCGCCGCGGCGAGGACCCGCGCCAACCCGGCCACGTCGTGGTCGGGACCGAAGTCGAGGGCCCCGCACCGGGTGATGAGCGGGGCTCCGTGCCGCCGCTCCAGCTCGGACCACAGCGGTACCGACGCCGTGAGGAGGTCGACGTAGTCCCGCTCCCGGTAGGCGAACCGGAAGATCCGCGCCGACCCGTGCGAGCTGCCCTGCGCCGAGGCCGGCACGTCGCGTTCGACCAGGGTGACCGGGAAACCCCGCTCAGTCAGTCGCCAGGCGGTGGACGCTCCCGCGAGACCGGCTCCGACCACGAGGAACTGCGACATCCGACGCCTCCAGGATCACGACGGCCCGTTCGAGGGCGGGGAGGTCCCCGCGGGCCACCTCGAAGTGTGCCTGCAGGGTGTCCAGGTCGACGACCGCCACCGCGCTCCCGCCCGCGTAGCGGCCGCCCACGACGGTGATCCCCGGGGGCATCGTCGCCATCACGTTCACCGCCAGCACCTCCCCCTCGGGGTGGGCCACGACGGGGAGCTCACCGTCGAACACCAGCACCGCGTTCCCGCCGACGTCCCCGCCGACGTCATGGGGTGCGCCGTCCAGGTCCAGCACCAGGGTGCCGCGGGCCACGGCGAACCAGCGGGTCACCCCGGGGAACGTCGAGAACGGACCGGTCGCGGTGATGGTCGCGACGCTGAGGCGCCACCGTTCGTCGCGGTGAAGTTCCCGCGTCGTCCCGCCCCCGTTGCGCCAGGGCTGGTCGGGGACGTCGTCGTGACGGACGGTGCGCACGCCCCCCAGCATGCCCGTCTCCGACCGGGTGCCGGTGGGTGGCGCCCGACCCGCGGGAGGAGGTACGGTCCGCGGACGGTGAACCCGTGCCCGGGGGCTTCGCACCCCGGACCTGTCGAGTGCACGGGTCGTTCATTGCATCGCCACACGCCGCTGACCCCGGTCAGCCTGTGCCTCTTCCAGCTCGTCCCCGTCGTCCTGCACGTGCGGGAACTCGCCGGCGGCCGGCCACGTCCCACCGTCGGCGACGACATCACCTGGTTCCTCACGCACCGCCCCGACGACCGGGTTCCCTGGCCGCCCGGGTCCACCCGCTTGCACGCCTCCTACGAACCGCGGGGTTCCACCTCCGCCACGACGGGGTTCCCCGTCCGGGTCCAGGTCGTGAACTGGGCGGTCCGGGGGCCGGCCGACGACCGGCGTCCCGTCGGCGGCACGGAGGAACTGCGCGACGTCCACCGGCCCGGGAAGCTCCTCGCCGGTCGTGACCGCCGTGACGTGCACGTGCTCGTGGACCTCGCCGTGCGGCGCGCTTCAGCGGCCGACGCGGTAGCGGACGTGGGTCGCGAGCGGTGAGTGGACGACCTCGACGGGGACCAGACCGGGATCGGTCACCCCGTCGAGGAGTCGCTCCCCCGCCCCGATCAGGATCGGGACGACGTCGAGGGCGAGTTCCTCGACCACGCCCGCGGCCAGCGCCTGCCGGACGGTGGCGGCACCGCCGGCGATGCGCACGTCGCCGGCCCCGGCCGCCTCCCGGGCGCGGGTGAAGGCGGCGTCGAAACCGTCGGTGACGAAGTGGAAGGTCGTCCCGGTCAGCTCCAGCGGGGCGCGCTCGTGGTGGGTGAGGACGAAGACCGGTGCGTGGTAGGGCGGTTCGTCGCCCCACCACCCGCGCCAGGTCTCGTCCGGCCACTCACCCCGGACCGGACCGAACATGTTGCGGCCCATGACGACTGCCCCGAGGGGGGCCAGCAGACCCGCGCGCCAGGCCGCGTCGGCCTCGTGGCCGGGCTCGCCGGAGCGGAACTGCCACCGGTGCAGCAGTTCGGTCCCGACCCCCATGGGGTGCTCGAGGCTCTGGTCCGGACCGGCGGTGAAGCCGTCGAGGGACACGGTCTGGTGGCAGACGACACGACTCATGCGGGTGGGACCTCCGTCGAGGGTGGCGCTCGGGATCGGTCAGGACTCAGCGGTCGGCGGGACGGTCGTCCGCCACCTGGCGGACGGCGCCCGCCGCCTCGCACGCTCGGCGGGCCGGCCCCGGGTGCAGTCTGGGGACGACCGGTCGGGCCGTCGACCGGAACACACCGTCGAGAGGTCAACGATGACCACCACCACCACGGGCTCCGTCACCCCCTTCGACCCCGAGGCGGCGGCCGCGCTGGCCGCCCTCGGGGGTTCCCCGCCCATCACCCCCGACCTCATCCCGGTCGTGCGCCAGGGCCTGCCCGGTCAGCTGCCCCCCAGCGACGAGGAACTCGCCCGTGACGGCGCCTTCACCGTCGAGGAACGCAGCGTCCCCGGACCCGACGGCGCCCCCGACGTCAGCCTGCTGATCTGCCGTCCCACGACGACCGTGACGGGAGCGGTCTACTGGATCCACGGTGGCGGGATGGTCCTCGGCGACAACCGCGGCGGCATCGCCGAGGCCCTGGACTGGGCCCAGGAGTTCGGCCTGGTCGTCGTGTCGGTGGAGTACCGCCTCGCACCCGAGACCCCGTACCCCGGACCGGTCGAGGACTGCTACGCCGGGCTGGTCTGGACCGCGGAGCACGCGGGCGAACTGGGTTTCGACCCGGCGCGCATCGTCGTCGCGGGGGCCAGCGCCGGCGGCGGGCTGGCCGCCGCGGTCGCCCTGCTGGCCCGTGACCGCCGCGGTCCCGGACTGCTGGGCCAACTGCTGATCTACCCGATGCTGGACGACCGCAACGACTCCCCGTCCGCGGTGCAGATGGCCGACACCGGGACCTGGGGCCGCACGGCCAACGACACCGGCTGGACCGCGTTGCTGGGCACGGCCCGCGGTGGCCCCGACGTCTCGCCCTACGCCGCGCCGGCCCGGGCGCAGGACCTGACGGGGTTGCCGCCGACGTTCGTCGACGTGGCCTCGGCGGAGAACTTCCGCGACGAGGACGTCGCCTACGCGAGCCGCATCTGGCAGGCCGGCGGGCGGGCGGAACTGCACGTCTGGCCCGGCGGGTTCCACGGTTTCGACGTGTTCGCCCCGCAGGCGGCGATCTCCCAGGCGGCCCGGGCCGTACGACGAGCGTGGCTGTCCCGCCTCGTCCAGGCCTGAACCGCTTCCCGTCGGGCCCCCACGAGCGCAGGATGGGCTCGTGAGGGACCTGACGGTGCGACTCTCGGCGCTCGACCCCGACGCGGGGGCCGCGCTGCGCGTCGTGTCCTACTTCGACGAACTCGCCGCGGGGCACGCGGGTCTGCACGCGATCGTCCGCGGGGCGACGTCGCTCACCGGCAGTCCCGCCGGGTTCCTCGACGCGCGCCGGCACCTGCGGTTGCGGGTGAACTCAGCGGGCGAGGACGAGCCCGGCGAGGACGACGTTTCGGACGGGTCGTCGGGACCGGACCCGGCGTGGTTGAGCGTGGCCGTCGACGACGGGGCGGTCCTGTGGCTGGAACGGCCGGGTCCGCCCCGCGTCGTGGACGCGGTCGTGCTGGAACGCGCCTGCGCCCTGGCCCGCAGCGTCCTGGAACGCACCCGACCGCTCGCGGCGTCGGCACCGGGACGTCAGGACGCGGACCTCCTGGAGGTCGTGCTCGACCCGCGGACGCCGCGCGACGACCGTCGTCGGGCGGCGCGGAGCCTCGGCCTCGCACCGGGGCCCCCTGCCGCGCCGTCGCGGTGGTCGACGGCACCGCCCTGGTCCTCACCGGTCCGGTGGAACCCCTGCTCGGGTCGCGGCGGGCCGGGGTGGGACCGGTCGTGACGGTGGACGAGCTCCCGGGTTCCTGGGTCGCCGCCCGTCGCGCGCTGCGCCTCACCGCTGAGGGCACCGCGACCGACCCGGGGCCACGGATCGTCCACGCGGAGGCGGTGCAGGGGTTGCTGCTGCTGGCCGCGGCCGTGCCGGCCGGTGCGCCCCCGGTTCCCGACGTCGGGGCCGTGGAACGCGCCGCCGTCCTCGCGCCCTGGATGCTGCGCACGCTGGACGTCCTGGCCACGACGTCCAGCCGGCGCGCGGCCGCGACGGAACTCGCGGTCCACCACTCGACGGTGCAGGCCCGGGTGCTCACCGCCCAGCGCGCGCTGGGCTGGGAACTGCAGGACGTGGCCGGGTTGCAGCGCCTGCAGCTGGCGCTCGTCCTGCGCCGGCTGCACCGCACCCCCTGACCGGGCTCAGTCCTCCGGCAGCGCCTCGGCCAGCAGTTCCGCGAGGTGCTTGGGCTTGATCCCCGTGAGGTTGTCCGACTGGGTCCGGCAGGAGTACCCGTCGGCCACGACGACCGCGTCCCCGCGCTCGCGCAGCGCAGGCAGGAACGCGTGCTCGGCGACCTTCACCGACACGTCGTAGTGGCCCTTCTCGGCCCCGAAGTTCCCGGCCAGTCCGCAGCAGCCGTTCAGGACCTTCGCCTCGACCCCGGCCTTGGCCAGCAGGCGTTCGTCGGGCGAGAAACCCATGACCGCGTGCTGGTGGCAGTGCGGCTGGACGACGGCCTTCTGATCCACCCGCGGCGGGATCCAGTCCGGACGCCGTTCCGCGATGAGTTCCGCCAGCGTCTTCACCCGACGTTCCAGCGCGTGGGCGCGGGGGTCGTCGGGCAGCAGTTCCGCGGCGTCCTCGCGCAGCAGCGCGGTGCACGACGGTTCCAGCCCGACCACGGGGACCTCGGAGTTCCCCAGCGCGTCCAGCGAGGAACGCAACTGACGCTTCGCCCCGTCGAGCTGTCCCGTCGACACCCAGGTGAGACCGCAGCAGACCTGCTGCTCGGTGAGCCGCACCTGGAAACCGAGGTGTTCGAGGAGCTTCACGGCGGCCCGGCCGACCTCGGGCGAGAAGTTCTCCGTGAAGGAGTCCACCCACAGCAGGACGGGTTCGCCCGCACGTTCGGGGCGCTCGCGGAACCACGCCCGGAACGTCTCCTCCGCGAACGCCGGCAGCGGCCGGTGCTGGTCCACCCCACCCAGCGCCCGCGCCGTCCACGCCAGCGCCGGCACCGAGGTCAACGCGTTCACGACCTTCGGCGCGTAGGAGGCGAGCTTCGACCAGCGCGGCAACCAGCCCAGGAGGTAGTGGTTCATCGGCCGCAACCGGCCCGCGTAGAACTTGTCGAGGAACTCCGCCTTGTAGGTCGGCATGTCGACCCCGGCGGGGCAGTCCGCGCTGCACCCCTTGCAGGACAGGCAGAGGTCGAGGACGTCCTTGACCTCCTGCGAGCGCCAGCCGTCGGTGACGAGGGTGCCGTTGGCCATCTCCTGCAACAACCGGGCCCGCCCGCGGGTGGAGTCCTTCTCGTCACCGGTCGCCAGGTAGCTCGGGCACATGACGCCTCCGGAGTCGGCGCGGCACTTGCCGACCCCGACGCAGCGGTGGACGGCGCGGGTGAGGTCGCCCTGGTCCTGGGAGTAGGCGAACTTCAACCCCGAACGGCCAGGCATGCCCAGCGCGTGCGCCGGCCGGGCCGACGGGACGCGGAGGTCGGCGGCGACGTCGGCGGGCCGGACGATGATCCCCGGGTTCAGCAGGTCGTCGGGGTCGAAGGCGTGCTTGACCTCCTCGAACGCGGAGATCGCCTCGGCGTCGTACATCAACGGCAGCAACCCACCGCGGGCCCGGCCGTCACCGTGCTCTCCCGAGAGGGAACCGCCGTGCTTCGCCACCAACCGGGCGGCGTCCTCGAGGAACGCCTTCGCCACGGCGCCGCCGCCGTTCTCGTAGAGCGGGAAGTCGATGCGGACGTGGATGCAGCCGTCCCCGAAGTGCCCGTAGGCCAGCCCGTCGACGCCGTGGGTCGTCATCAGCGCGTCGAACTCGCGCAGGTACTCACCCAGCCGTGCGGGCGGGACGGCGGCGTCCTCCCAGCCCGGCCACGCCGGCAACCCCTCGGGGGAACGCCCGGCCAGGCCGGCGCCGTCCTCGCGGATGCGCCACAACTTCCGCGCGGCCGCGGCGGTCGGGATCACGACGGAGTCCAGCGCCTGGGAGTCGCGCACCATCGCCTCCGCCGCGGCGAGCGACTCCTCCGGGGTCTCCCCGCCCATCTCGACGAACAGCCAGCCGTCGCCGCCGGGGAGGCCGTCGACCGAACCCCCGCGGCGCACGACGATGTCGGCGAGGCGACGGTCGATGCCCTCGACGGCGAGCGGGGCGTGTTCCAGCAGGGCGGGGGTCGCGTCGGCGGCCTCGTGCATCGAGGGGTAGCCGAGGACCACGAACGTCGCCGACGGGGACTGGCGCACGAGGCGGACCCGGGCGCGCAGGATCGTCACCAGCGTCCCCTCCGACCCGGTCAGCAGCCGGGCGAGGGCGGTCCCGGTGGGGCCGCCGGTCTCGGGCAGCAGGTGTTCCAGGGCGTAGCCGGACACCTGACGGCCGAACGTGGCGAACGACGTCCGGATCGTCCCGAGGTGGCGGGAGGCCACGGCCTGCAGTTCGGCGAGGAGGTCCGCGGGCGGGGCGTCGGTCCAGTAGCGGCGGCCGTGACCGTCGAGGACCTCGAGGGCGACGACGTTGTGCGAGGTCCGGCCGTAGGCCAGCGCGTGCGACCCGCAGGCGTCGTTGCCGATCATCCCGCCGACGGTGCAGCGGGCGTGGGTCGAGGGGTCCGGCCCGAACCGCAGGCCGAGGGGCGCGGCCTGGCGCTGCAGGTCGTCGAGGATGACGCCGGGCTCGATGAGCGCGGTCATGGTCTCGGGGTCGATCTCGAGGACGCGGTGGAGGTGACGGGAGAAGTCGAGGACGACGCCTTCCCCGATCGCGTTCCCCGCGACCGAGGTCCCGGCGCCGCGGGAGGTGAACGGGACCCCGAGACGGCGGCAGACCGCCCAGACGGCTTCGACGTCCTCGACCGTGCGCGGGAAGACGACGACCTGCGGGACGACGCGGTAGTTCGACGCGTCGGTCGTGTACTCCGCGCGGCGCCGGCTCGAGGCGTCCACGACACCGGACCCGGCGGTGGTGCCGAGGGCGGCGTTCAGGCTGGTCAGCAGGTCCGCACCGGCGGCGGCCTCGGCGCGGGTCTCGTCGATCAGGGTCACGTGCCCAGTGTGCCGCCGCACGGGCCGTGCTCCGCACCCAGCCACCCCCACCCGATCCGTGATCTCGCCGGGTCCCCTCGCGGGATCACGGGTGGGGGGTGAGGAGGGCGAGGTGGCGGGGGCTGACGTCGATCGTCAGCCGCTGCCCGCGGGTCAGGAGCAGCCGGTCCGCCTCGAGGCCGTCGCCGAAGACGACGAGCTCGTCGGAGAGCACGTCGAGGGTCAGGGGCTCGGCCCCGACCGACCCGGCGACGAGGTCGGCACCGGTGGTGCGCGAGGGCCACGCCTCGCGCACGAACCAGGCCAGGGCCGGGTCGGTGGGCCCGGGCAGGGCGGCTCCCCCACGGGCGCGGGCGAGGGAGGCGAGCCAGCCGGTGGCGCCCGTCCCGGTCCCGCAGACGACCCCGCTGGAGGCCTGTTCCTCGCGCCGGTCCCCGCAGCCCAGCACGTAGCGGGCGGTCTGGTGGCTGTGGTGACCGACGAAGATCTCGTTGAGGGCGTGCAGCTCCTGACCGTCGTCGGTGACCGCACGGACCATCGTCCGCTGCTCGCAGACGGGGCGGGACACGCTGCGGTGCAGCAGGTCTCGGGCGTGCGCGGCGGGGTGGCGGACCAGGACACCGGCGTTGCGACCGGGGTCGGGGTCGATGCCCACGACGACCTGGCCGTCGAGGTACTTGGCGACGTTGGCCACCAGCCCGTCCTGCCCCACGACCACGACGACGTCCTCGGGGGCGAAGAGGAACCGGGAGAGGTCGGCGCGCTCGACCGTTCCCGTGCGCCAGTCCAGGGGGACGGCGGCGGCCACCGCGGCCAGGGCGGCGCGCTGTCGTTCGTCGCCCGCCTCGAGGTCGTCGAGCGTGCGCCCGCGGGTCCGGAGGAAGAACTCCGCGGCCCCGCGGGTCCCGTGCCGGGCGATCGCGTCGGCGAAGGGGGTGCGGCGGTGGACCAGGACCGCGCGCGGCGCGAGGCTCACCGGGTACCGGCCAGCTGGGCGAGGGCCCCGGTGATGACGTCCGGGGTGAGGACGAGGGTCCCGATCTCGGGCAGCTGACCGGCGAACTCCCGCAGCGCGAGAGCGAGCAGGACCTCCGGTGGCGTACCGGCGACGGCGGCCATCCGGGCGGCCTCGGCGCCGGCGTCGGCCTCGCCCTGCAACCGGGTCGCCGCGGCGTGCGCCTGCGCCAGCCGCTCCTCGCGCTCGGCCTCGGCGGTGGCCTGGACGGTGTCCGCGGCGGCGGCCTCCTCGACGGTCCGGCGCTGGTTGGCCCCGCGCTGGGCGACGAGCTGTTCCTCGCGCCGGGCGAGCTCGATCTCGTTCTGCAGCTCGTTCTCGCTGATGGCCCGTTCCCGTTCGACGGCGAGCGCCCGGCGCTGGGAGGTGGCGTGGTCGGCCTCGGTCTGCAACGCCTCCCGGGTCGGGGTGCCCAGCGCCTTCTCGACGTCGGGATCGGGGCGGACGGCGACGACGCGGGCGTCGACGAGGGCGAGGCCCGTCCGGGCGAGCCGGCTGTCGGCGGTGAGGCCCGCGGTGATGCGCTCCCGGGTCAGCGTCACCCCTCTGACCAGCACCTCGCGCAGCGGCAGCCGGGCGAGGACGTCGAGGACGTGCTGCTGGGCGGTCTCGGTCAGCAGCCCGGCCAGTTGCTGCAGCGGGGCGTTCCGCCACCGGCCGGTCACGGGGTCGAGGGAGAAGTCGACGCGGGTCGCGGCGAGCTCGGGGTCCTCGACGCGGAAGGTGACGGTGGCCTGGACGGTGACGTCGACGAAGTCGGCGGTGCGGGCGTGCAGGACCAGCGGGAGTTCGCGGTCGTCGACGGGCACCTCCGACAGCGCCGCGGAGAGCGGGCGGAACCAGAACGCCTGGCCGGTGCCGGAGTGCACGAGCTTCCCGCCGCGGTGGTGCACGACGTGGGTGGTCGGGGTGCTGCGCAGGTGCCGGGCGAAGGGGTAGCGGGTGATGTCGGCCATGTCGTCCTCCTCGGACAGTTGTTGTCGTCGACTTGACGATAAGGCCGCACCTCCCCTAATCGTCAAGTCGACGACAAGCCGGTACGCTGACCGGGTGACCTACCCCGCCGTCGCCGTCACCGTGGACCTCGTCGTGCTCACCGTCCGGCCCGAGGGGCTGTCCGTCCTGCTCGTCGAACGCGGCGAGGAGCCGTTCCTCGGCGACTGGGCGCTGCCCGGCGGTTTCGTCCGCCCGGACGAGGACCTGCTCGGCGCCGCCGAACGGGAACTCGCCGAGGAGACCGGACTCCCCCGCGGTTCGGTGCACCTGGAACAGCTCGCCAGCTACGGCGCCCCCGACCGCGATCCCCGCCAGCGCGTCGTGACGGTCTGCTACCTCGCCCTCGCCCCCGACCTGCCCACCCCGCACGCGGGCACCGACGCCGCCGACGCGCGGTGGGTACCCGTGGGCGAGGCCCGGGACCTCGCCTTCGACCACGACCGCCTGCTCGCCGACGCCGTGGAGCGCGCCCGGGCGAAACTGGAGTACTCACCGCTCGCGACGGCCTTCTGCGCCGAGGAGTTCACCGTCGCCGAACTCCGCCGGGTCTACGAGCAGGTCTGGGGACACCCCCTGGACGCCCGGAACTTCCACCGCAAGGTCACCGGCGCCGACGGGTTCCTCGAACCGGTCGGCTCGAGCACGACCCGCGACGGCGGCCGCCCCGCGCAGCTCTTCCGGCGCGGGAGCGCCACCAGCGTGCACCCGCCCCTGCTGCGCACCTGACAGCGACGGGGAACCCGACTAGGGTCGAACATCGTGTCCGCCTACCCCGCCCTCGTCGCGGCGGGGTTCCGGCGGTTCTCCACCTACCGGGCCGCCACCGCGGCCGGCGCTCTGACCAACTCGGTGTTCGGCGCCATCAAGGCCGCCGTCCTCGTCGGCACGGTCTCCGGGGCCGGGAGTGCGGTCGCCGGCTACGACGTCGAGCAGGCCGCCACCTTCGCCTGGGTGACGCAGGCCCTCCTCGCCCCGGTCAGCGTGTTCGCCGACGGCGAGGTCGCGCAGCGCGTGCGGACCGGGGACATCGCCGTCGACCTGGCCCGTCCGGTCGACCCGCAACTCGCGGCCTGGGCCACCGACCTCGGCCGCGCGGCGTACATGTTCCTGCCCCGCGGCGTCCCACCGCTGGTGCTGGGGATCGCGCTCACCGGACTCGCACTGCCGAGCGATCCGCGCAGCTACCTCCTGGGTGTCGTCAGCCTCGTCCTCGGCGTCTCGGTCTCCTTCTCGGCCCGCTGGCTGGTCAACCTCACGGCGTTCTGGCTCACCGAGATCCGCGGGATCCTCATGCTCTACACCGTCCTCGCGACGATCCTCACCGGGCTCGCCATCCCGGTCCGCTGGTTCCCGGCGTGGCTCGCGACCCTCGCCCACGCCACCCCGTTCCCGTCGATGCTGCAGTCGCCGATCGACGTCTTCACCGGCACCGCAACGGGAACCGCCGCGCTCCGGCTCGTCGCGGTCCAGGTCGGCTGGCTGGTCGGGCTCCTGCTCGCCGGTCGGGTCCTGCTGGCGATGGGGTCCCGGCGACTGGTGGTGCAGGGTGGCTGAGGGCTCGACGGTCGCCGCCTACCGGGCCGTCCTGGGCAGCCGGGTGCGGGCCCAGCTGAGCTACCGGACGTCCTTCGTCGCCGACCTGCTCTCCAACCTGGGCATCGGGATCAGCGAGTTCGCCACGATCTACGTCGTCTTCTCGCGGACGAACACCCTGGGCGGGCTGGACGTGTGGCAGGCGTCGCTGGTGTTCGCGCTGGCGAACGTGGCCTTTGCGGCCGCGGACCTCCTCGCCGGTCACCTCGACAACCTGCCCACCCACCTCCGCAGCGGAACCCTCGACGCGTTCCTGCTGCGTCCGCTCCCGGTCCTCGCCCAACTGGCGACCTCCGACGTCTCGTTGCGCCGGATCGGCCGGGTGCTGGTCGGCGTCGTGGTGCTGTGCGTCGCCTGGCCGCACACCGGCATCGCGCTCGACCTGCGCGCCGTGGCCCTGCTCGCCACCGCGGTCGTCGGCGGGACGGCGATCTTCTCGGCGTTGTTCGTCATCGCGGGCGCCTGCCAGTTCTGGTTGCTGGACGGGAAGGAAGCGGTGAACTCCCTGACCTACGGCGGTTCCAACGCGGCGCAGTACCCCGCCTCGCTCTACGGGACACCGCTGCGGTGGTTGTTCTGCTACGTCGTCCCGGCCGCGTTCGTCGCCTACCTCCCCGTCCTGGCCCTGCTGAGGAGCGACGGGCCCGCCGGGCTGCCCGCCGGGCTCGGGTGGTTCTCGCCGGTCGCGGCCGCGGCGCTCTGGAGCGTCGCGCTGCTGCTGTGGCGCCAGGGGATCCGGCACTACACGGGGAGCGGATCGTGAATCCAGCGCTGCAGGTCACCGACCTCGTCCGCGAGTACGTCGTCCGCGAGAAGGTCGAAGGGAGGTTCCGTCGGCAGCGTCGCGTCGTCCGCGCCGTCGACGGGTTGTCCCTGCGGGTGGACCCCGGGGAGTCGGTGGGGTTCATCGGCGCCAACGGCGCCGGGAAGTCGACGACCATCAAACTCCTCACCGGCATCCTCGTCCCCTCCGCCGGCAGCGTGCGGACGTGCGGGCTGGACCCGGTGGCCCGTCGTCGCGACCTGGCCCGCCGCATCGGGGTGGTGTTCGGGCAACGCAGCCAGCTCTGGTGGGACCTGCCGCTGAGCGAGTCCTTCCGCCTCCTCGCCGCGATCCACCACCTCCCCGCGGGGGTCTGGCGGCCACGGCTGCGCGACCTCGACGACCGGCTGGGGCTGGGCGAGTTCCTCACCACCCCCGTGCGGCAGCTGTCCCTGGGCCAGCGGATGCGCGGGGAGGTCGCGGCCGCGCTGCTGCACTCCCCCGAGCTGTTGCTGCTCGACGAGCCGACGATCGGCCTCGACGTGCTGTCCAGCGAACGGCTGCGCCAGTTCCTGCGGGCCGAACGTGCCGAACGCGGGACGACGCTGCTGCTGACGACGCACGACATGGGTGACGTGCAGCGTCTCTGCGACCGGGTGCTCGTCGTCGACCGCGGTCGCGCCGCCTACGACGGCGACCTGCCCGGGTTGGTGCGCCGCGTCGGCGCCCGGCGCGTCCTCGTCGTGGACCTCACCGCACCCACCGGGCCGATCCACGTCGAAGGAGCCCAGCTCCTCGGCGTCGAGGCGGGGGGTCTGCGCCAGCGGTTCGCCTTCTCGGCGGAGGAGACGACCGCCGCCGCGGTGCTGGCGGGAGTCTCCACCCACGCCGAGGTGCGGGACCTGTCGGTGGAGGAACCCGACATCGCCGACGTGCTGCGCCAGCTCTACGCGAGCCCGGGAACCCCTCAGGCCGGGGTGCCACCGGAGAGCGCCAGGAGCTGACGGAGGACCCGGTCGTCGATCCCGAGTTCGGGTGCGGCCTCCCCGACGTCCGGGGCGAGGGAACGCACCTCGGTGTGCAGTTCCTCCATCCGGCGGTCCATCTGCTCGGCGACCGCCGCGGCCTCGGTGAGGCTCGCGGCCAGGTGACCGGGGACCTCGCCGTCGTACTTGTAGTAGATCTTGTGCTCCAGGCTGGCCCAGAAGTCCATGGCGATCGTCCGGATCTGGACCTCCACCGTCACCGGGACGGGGCCGTCGGAGAGGAACACCGGGATCTCGACGATGGCGTGCAGGCTCTTGTAGCCGTTGGGTTTCGGGTGCGCGATGTAGTCCTTGACGGCCAGGACGCGGATGTCCGCCTGCCCCGTGAGGATCTCGAGCATCCGGTACGTGTCGGCGATGAAGCTGCAGGTGATGCGGACACCCGCGATGTCGGTGATGTGTTCGCGGATGGTGTCGAACGACGGGTCCAACCCGCGGCGCACGACCTTCTCGAGGATGCTCGTCGGGGACTTCACCCGGGACGTCACGTGCTCGATGGGGTTGTAGCGGTGCAGGTGGGTGAACTCCTCGCGCAGGATCGAGACCTTCGTCAGCACCTCGTCGACGGCGAAGCGGTAGGCCATCATGAACCGGACGAAGTCCTCACGGACGCGACGGAACGCCTCGAGATCGGCTGCACCGTAGGAGTTCTCTCCCGTCTCCACGGACGCCACGCCCATCGCGCACCTCACCTCTCCACCGTCGGGACCTCGTGCTGCGAACGCACGGCGCCGCGCCGGGGTTCCGTGCCGTCACGTCGGGCGGTGACGGCCGGCCGCGTCAGAGCCGGTCCTTGGCCCGTCCGAGCACGGGGGTCCAGCCGGCCACGGTCCGGCCCGCCACGATCCGGCCGTCCACGAAGAACGGATCGGCGTCCAGGGTCGCCTCGACGTCCGCGGCGGTCTCGGCCTCGAACACGAGGAACGCGCCCTCGGCGTCGGTCGGGCCGGACAGGACGAGGGCGTCGCCCAGCGAGGCGAGCCACTCGCGGTGGGTCGGGCGGACGGCGTCCCGGGCGGAGACGTCCGGGGAGTAGGCGTAGGTCACGACGAAGAAGGACATGGCCCGGACGCTACCGGGGCGATCCTCGCCGGCGTCGCGGCGACGGTTCTCAACCGCGGCACGAAGAACCCGACGAGCGGTCCGACCCCCAGCGCGAACGCGACCGTGCCGACCCCGACGTTGCCGCCCAGGACCCAGCCGACCGCCAGGACCGACACCTCGACGACCGCGCGGGCGAGCCAGAGAGGCAGACCGGTCCGCCGGTGCAGGCCGGTCATCAGCCCGTCCCGCGGCCCCGGCCCGAAACCCGCCCCGAGGTAGAGCCCGCTCGCCACCGCCAGCAGCGCCAGACCGACCGCGAACAACGGGATCCGGACGAGCAGCGCGTGCGGCGCAGGGAGCAGGTCGACCGTCGCCTCGATCGCCGTCCCCACGAGCAGGACGTTCAGCACGGTCCCCACTCCTGGTCTTTGCCGCAACGGGATCCACAGCAGCAGCACGGCGAGGCCGATGAGGTTCGCGAGCCAGCCCAGACCCACCCCGGTGTGTCGCGAGACCCCCTGCGCGAAGACCGTCCACGGCCCGACCCCGATCCCGGCGAGGACCATCAATCCCTCGGCCACGCCGTAGAGGCCGAGGCCGACGAGGAGACGGGCGATGCGGGCACCGAGCACTGGACTTCTCACAGCACGGATTGGACCGCACTCCGCTTTCGCTTCGACAGTGCCAATCCGGCTACGGTGGACTGGTGCCTACCCTGTCCGCGTCCACCCTCGGCCACCTCCTCGGCGACTGGCGCGACACCGGCCCGGCCCTGCGGGCGCTCGCCGAGCGGATCCGGTTGCTGCTGCTGGACGGGCGCATCACCTCGGGCACCCGGTTGCCCGCCGAGCGTGAGCTCGCCGCCGCCCTCGCGCTCAGCCGGATGACCGTCGCCGCGGCCTACGCGCACCTGCGCGAGACCGGGTACGTCACCAGCGTGCGGGGTTCCGGCAGCGTGATCGCCCTCCCCGCCGTCACACCCCCCGGGGACGTCCGGCCCGCCCACGTCGAGATCGACCTGACCCGGGCGGCCCTGCCCGCCGCCCCCACCGTCCTCGACCTCTCCCGGCAGGCGGTCGAGGACCTGCCCCGGTACCTCTCCGGGGTCGGCTACGACCTCGTCGGCCTCCCGGAACTGCGCACGCAGCTCGCCCTCCGCTACACCGCGCGAGGTCTGGCGACGCGACCGGACGAGGTCCTCGTGACCCTCGGCGCCCAGCACGCCGTCGGCCTGCTGGCCCGTGCCCTGACCTCCCCGGGGGACCGGGTGCTCGTCGAGTCCCCGGGGTACCCGCACGCCCTGGACGCCGTCCGCGCCGTGGGTGGTCGTCCGGTCGCCGTTCCCGTGGCACCGACGACCGCGACGTCGGCGGGAGGCTGGGACCAGGAGTCGCTCGAGGAGGCCTTCGCGCGCACCCGGCCCGCGCTCGGGTACCTGATGCCGGGGTTCCACAACCCCACCGGCTCGGTGATGCCCGCCGCGCAGCGCCGGCGGGTCTGCGAACTCGCCCGCCGCTACGGGACCCGGCTCGTCGTCGACGAGACCACCAACGACCTCGCGATCGACGGGGAGGTCCCGCCCCCGTTCCCCTCCGACGTGATCCACGTCGGCTCGGCGGCCAAGACCCTCTGGGGTGGCCTGCGGATCGGCTGGATCCGCGCCGACGCCGCCACCGTCCGCCACCTCGCGGAACGTCGCTCCCCGTGGGAACTCGGGACCCCGGTCCTCGACCAGCTCGTCGTCGCCCGGGCCCTGCCGGACCTGGACGCGGTCCTGGCCGTACGAGGCGTCGAACTCCGGGCCCGCCGCGACGCCCTCCTCTCGGAGGTCGGCGACCGGTTGCCCGAGTGGGAACTCCCCGTCGTGCCGGGGGGCCTGGCGTTGTGGGTGCACCTCGGCCGGGCGCTCAGCTCGCCGTTGGCGGTGGCCGCGCGCCGCTACGGCGTGCACGTCACCGCGGGCCCGCGCTTCGGGGTGGACGGCGCGTTCGAGCGCTACCTGCGGCTGCCGTTCGGAGCCGATCCGGAGACCCTGCGCGAGGCGGTGGCCAGGCTCGCGCACGCCTGGCACGACGTCCGGGCGACGGCCCCCTCGCCGTCGCCCTTCGCCGTCCTCGTCTGACGACGTCCCGGCGGCGCGCCGACGATCAGAGGGAGCAGTCCTGTGAAGTTGCTTGCAGTGACGTTTGATCACCGTCAGACTGCTCGCAGGCCCATGGGGGTGGGCTCGAAGGACATCTTCTGGGGGGACATCTCATGATCCGCACGTTCACTGCCGCTGCCGTCGCGCTGCTGGCCGCACTCTCGGTCGGGGTCGCCGCACCGGCGTCCGCCTCAACCGCGCCACCGATCCGGCTCGCCGGATCGACGGTCCAGGTCTTCGGGCCTGAGACCCCGGTCTACCCGAGCTGCGAAGTCTTCTACTCCCCGCTCAGCGACTGCGGTTACGTCGACCTGCGACTGACCCTGACCGGATTCGACGCCTACGGCGGTGTGCGCGACGGACTCGGCTCGGTCGGGGACACCGGTTCCGCCTCCCTGCACGCCCTGATCACGTGCGGGACGTCCTCGCGGACCCACCTGGTGAAGACCCGGCTGGACATCCTGCCCGTGCTGCAGTACTCCGAGGTCAGCCGCACCACCCGGGTGGACTCGAACACCGCCGAACTGGTCGCCGAGTTCGAGCTCCCGACCCCCGCCGAGTACGGCGTCTGCGGAACCCAGTCGACGAACCTGCTGCGCGCCAAGGTCTTCGGAATCACCTTTGGTTACGACGGCGCCGCCGGAACCCCGTCGCACACCTACCGGATCCCCGGGATCTTCGGCTACGTGGCCTGAGGGACCTCAGCCCTTGACCGCCCCCGAGGCGAGGCCGGCGACGTAGAACCGTTGCAGGGCGACGTAGAGGATCACGCACGGGACCATCGCGACCACCGCACCCGCGACGAGGTACCCGAAGTTCACCGCGCCGTAGGCCCCGGCCTGCAGGTTCACCAGCGACAGCGGCAGCGTGTAGAGCTTGTCGTCGGTGAGGAACGTCAGGGCGCCGAGGAACTCCGTCCAGCTGGCCAGGAACGCGAACAGCGCACTCGTCGCCATCCCGGGGACGAGCATGGGCCGCAGCACCGACACCAGCGCGCGCATGGTCCCGGCGCCGTCGACGCGGGCGGAGTCCTCGATCTCGGCCGGGATGTTCTCGAACGCGTTCCGCATCACGAACACCCCGAACGGCAGGTTGACCGTCGAGTAGAACAGCACCAGACCCAGGCGGGAGTCCGTGAGACCCATGGCGTTCATCTGCAGGTAGAGCGGGGTGATGATGGCCTGGAAGGGCACCATCATCGTCACCACGATCAACCCGAACAGGACGTTGCGGCCGCGGAAGTGGAACCGGCCGAACCCGTAGCCGGCCAGCGTGGCCAGGACCGCGGTCAGCACCGCCGTGCAGACCGAGACGATCAGGCTGTTGGCGACGGCTCGGACGATGTCGGCGTCCCCGGTGAACAGCGCCTTGAAGTTCTCGGTCGTGAACTGCGTCAGGGCGGACAGCGTCGGGGTGGCCGAGACGATCGCGTCGTTGCTCTGGAACGACCGCAGGATCGACCACAGCAACGGCACGAGGAACACCAGGGCCGCGAGGGTTCCGCCGAGCCAGTACAGGGTGAGCTTCGTGCGGGTCTCGGCCCGCCCGTTCACCGGGGCCCGACCGGTCGAGCCGACCTTCAGCTCCCCACCGGGTTTCGTCGTGGTCAGGGTCGCCATCGTCAGGCCTTCTCTCGCAACAGGCGGAACTGGGCCGCGGTGACCAGGCCGATCACGACGACCAGGACGATCGACAGCGCCGACGCCGCGCCGAGCTGCAGCTGGACGAACCCGCGCTGGTAGACGTACATGACGACGCTCTGGGTGTCCGTCCCCGGGCCACCCCGGGTGAGGATGTAGAACTGGGTGAACGCCAGCAGGGATCCGATGACCGAGATCACCAGGCTCATCGCGATGGTCCGGCGCAGCATCGGGACGGTGATGTCCCGTTCCCGCTGCCACCAACTCGCTCCGTCCATCTCGGCCGACTCGTAGACGTCGCGCGGGATCCCCTGCATCCCGCCCATGAGCAGGACCATCGTGAGACCGGAGACGGCCCACACGATCATCACGCAGATCAGGCCCGTCGCGAGCGGGCCGTCGGCCAGCCACGCCGTCGTCCCGTCGGTGACCCCGAGGGCCTTGAGGACGATGTTCACCGCCCCCGAGCTCGGCTGCGCCTCGAGCACCATGAGGAAGCTCAGGGTCGTCAGGCCGATGACGTAGGGGATGAAGAAGACGGTGCGGAACACCGTCGAGAACCGGCGGTTGCTGCGCACCACGACGGCCAGGACGTACCCCAGCACGAGGATCGGGATCGTGACGATCGCGGTGTACAGGACGGTGTACCCGACGGACTTCCAGAACACCGGGTCCGAGGCCACGGCGGCGTAGTTGCCGAGACCGATGAAGTGGTAGGACCCGATCAGCGGCCAGTTCGTCAACGACATGTAGACCGCGAAGACGAGCGGCACCAGCACGAAGACGACGACGAACGCCAACGCCGGCAGGGTCAGCAGCACCCCGGTCAGGGGCGGGTGGGTGAGGGACTTCGGACGACGGTCGATCGGGGGTCTGGTCAGCGTGCTCACAATTGGGCCTGTTCCAGGATGCGGTCGAAGTCCTTCTGCCCCTGCGCCAGCGCTCCGTCGAGGTCGTCGTCGAAGACGGCCCGGCGGAAGGCGGCGATCCAGGGGGAGTCCTGCTGGTTGAAGAGCAGGTTGTAGGCGAGCGTCGTCGGCGCGTAGGCCCCGGCGATCCCGTCGAGCGGGGCGACGGCCAACGGGAACTGCTCCCGGTACTCCGGCGTCGCGGCGTCGGCACGCACCGGGATGTACCCGCCGGCGGGCAGGTTCTGCTGCTGCGGGACGTCGAGGGCGAACTTCGCGAACTCCCACGCCCCCGACGCGTTGGGCGCACCGCGCGGGATGCAGAGGTTGTCCCCGCCCGCGAACGTCGCTCGTCCGCCGTCCGGGCCGGGCAGCAGCACGACCCCGGTCTTGGCCTGCATCTCCGGGTCGGCGTTCAGGACGGCGACGGAGAAGTTGGCCGGGATCAGCCCGACCTTCCCGTCGCGGAAGTCGGCCCCCCAGCGGGAACCGTCGCCGGAGAAGTTGGCCTGCGGCATGAGCTTCTCCTTCCACATCGTCCGGTAGAAGTCGAAGGTCCGCCGGACCGCGTCGTTGTCCGCGATGGCCCCCTTCTGCGCCCCGACCTCACCGACGATGTTCGGTGCGTCGGCGGCCCAGATGTGGGGCTGGACGACGAAGCCGAGGATGCCCGCGGCGTTGGCGTCGATCGACCAGCCGTAGGTCCCGTCGCCGATCGCGCCGATCGCGCGGGCGGCCTCGAGCAACCCGTCGAGGTCCTGGGTCTGCTCCGCGGGGTCGAGTCCGACCTTCTCGAACAACTCGGTGTTGTAGAACAGCGCCGAGTTGTCCGCGATGTAGGGGACGCCGTAGTTCTTGTCGTCGCGCACAGCCAGGCGGAGCTGACCCGGGTTGAGCTGGTCGGCGAAGTCGAGCTGCTGGACCAGCGGGGTCAGGTCGGTGAACGAGTCGCGGTAGATGAACAACATCGAGTTGATGTCGTCGATGTCCACGATGTCCGGCACGTTGCCACCGCGGATCGCCGTGGCGAGCTTGGTGACGTACTGCCCGTCCAGGACCGGGGTGACCTCGACGGTCACCCGGTCCTGGGAGGCGTTGAACGCGTCGACGACCTGCCGCACGCCGACGACCGTCGCCGCCCGGCACCACAACCGCACGGTCCCGGTGGCGTTCTCACCGAAACCCGCGGCCGTCACGTCGGCCTCCGGCAGGGCGGACGCGCAGGCCGGCAAGAGGGTTGCCAGCGCTGCGAGTCCTCCCAGTCCGAGCACGTTCCTGCGGTGGAGCTCCATCGCACCTCCTCCAGGGTTCACGGGGTCAGGCCCGCGGGAACCAGACCCGCATGGCCCCGAGTTCACGGTTGGCCCACGCGTAGTACGGGATGGCCGGCACGAGGAGGGTCTCCTCGGCGGCTTCGGGGGCCGGGTCGTCCCCGGCCGGTCGGTAGAGCGGGCCGCTCGCCGCGGCGAGGGCCACGTGCACGGGCAGCTGGAGGACGGTGACGCCCTCCAGCAGGTCGGCGCGGTGCTCCGAACGCGCCCCGCGCAGCTCGGAGACGCGGACCCGCAGGTCGTCGGCGGGCAGGTCGGCCGGGAGGTCGGCCTGCTCGACGGCGTACACGAGGGGGCCGCGTTCGACGACGACGCAACCCCGCACGGCGTCGACGCGGGTGTCGGCCTCGACGACGCGGACCGTCATCGGGAGCACGAGTTCCACGACGTCGCCGACGGCGAACTCGCGACGGACGCGCAGGTACTCCCCCGCCGTGACGGCCACGTCGCCACCGTTGACCGTCGCGGTGGCACCCTCGGCCCAGGCCGGCACGCGCAGGGCGAGTTCGAACTCGCCCGGGGTCGCGGTGACCTCGACGCGGACGGTGCCGTCCCAGGGGTAGTCGGTGGTCACGGCCAGCGTGGCCCCGGCCGCCTCGATCGTGCCGGTCGTGAACTGGTGGACCTGCACGCCCTGGGCCGAACTGGTGGCGACGTAGGCGTCCAGGCTGGACAGCGTCCGCATGATGTTGGGCGGGCAGCACGCGCAGTCGAACCAGGCCCGGCGGCCGTGGGTCGCGCTGCGTTCCTCCTCGGCGTGCGCACCGTGGCGCAGCTGCAGCGCGTTGACGTAGAAGTACTCCGTCCCGGCGAGGGAGACGCCGGGCAGGAACGCGTTGTAGAGGGTCCGTTCGACGAGGTCGGCGTAGCGGGAGTCCCCCGTCGCCAGCAGCATCCGCCAGGTCCACTGGACGCTGCCGATGGCGGCGCAGGTCTCGGCGTAGGCGCGGTCGGGGCTGAGCTCGTGGTGGTCGCCGAACTGCTCCCAGTCCCAGCGGGAACCGATGCCACCGGTGACGTAGGTCTTGGAGGCGAGCATGCCCTCCCACTGCCGCGTGAGGGCGGCGAGCAACCCGGCGTCGGAGGTCTCGGCCGCCACGTCGGCGGCACCGGCGGTGAAGTACACGGCGCGGACGGAGTGACCCTCGGGCGAGGTCTGCTCGCGCACGGGGACGCGGTCGGAGAAGTACGTGGGTTCCTTGCCGTGCAGCCGCTCGATGATCCCGGTGCCGCGGGCGTCGACGAACCAGGTGGCGAGGTCGAGGTACTCGTGCTTCCCCGTCTCGCGGAAGAGTTCGACCAGGCCCATCTCGACGACGGGGTGACCGTCGACCTCTTCCGTCTTCCCGGCGCCGAAGGTGACGACGAGGTGGTCGGCCAGCTTCACGGCGACGTCGAGCAGGCGGGTCTCGCCGGTGCCGCGGTGGACGGCGACGGCGGCCTGGAAGAGGTGTCCGGCGCAGTAGTGCTCGTGGCTCCAGGGCAGGTCGACGTAGCGCTCGCCCTTCCCGCGGACCTGCTGGACGGAGTCGAGGTAGCCGTCCTCGGCCTGCGCGGCGGCGACGACGTCGCTGACCTCGCGGATCCAGGCGAGGATCTGCTCGTCCGCGCCGCGCCCGTGCTCCCACCCGGCGGCCTCGAGCCACTTGTAGACGTCGGAGTCCATGAAGATCGGGCCCTTGACCTCGCCCTGCTCCGTCCCCGCGGCGATCCGCAGGTTGCGCAGGTTGCCGGCCGTCTCGAGCTTCTCGTAGCCCGTGCGGATGGCCTGACGGCGGTTGGCCTCCTGGCGTTCGAACCAGAAGCCGCTGGTGATGCGGGAGGCACCGAGCGGGACGGGGTGCAGGACGACAGCGGCGTCGGCCGTCGGCGCGGCGGGGGCGCCGGCGGTGCTGTTCACGGTCAGGTCGGGCCCAGCGGTCGTGCTGGTCATCAGCTCTCCATCGAGTCTCGGAAACGCCGGAACACGTTTTCTGCGGCCACCGTAGAACGCCGCACTGCCGTCGTCAAGGGACCTGTAGTCTGCTGCGACTCACAGGGATCGGAGGGCGAGCGATGACGGAAAGCACCGTTCCGGCTCGGATCGTCGACGTCGCCGCGCTCGCCGGTGTCTCCGCGGGGACGGCGTCCAAGGCCCTCAACGGCACCGGGCAACTGCGCGACGAGACGCGCGAACGGGTCCGCCGGGCCGCCGAGCAGCTCGGCTTCACCCCCGACTCCCTCGGGCGCGGTCTGTCCTCCGGGCGCAGCTACACCGTGGGGCTGATCACCACCGACAGCTTCGGCCGCTTCTCCATCCCCATCCTGCTGGGTGCGGAGAACGCCCTCGGGGCGGGCGAGATGAGCGTGCTGCTCTGCGACAGCCGGGACGACCCGCTGCGCGAGCAGCACTACCTGCGGACGCTGCTGGCCCGCCGGGTCGACGGGATCATCGTCACCGGCCGCCGCACCGAGTCCCGGGCCCCCATCGCGATCCCCGGTCACGTCCCGGTCGTCTACGCCTTCACCCCCTCCCAGGACCCCCGGGACACCTCGCTGACCATCGACCAGAGCGGCGGGGCCGCCGCCGCCGTCCGCCACGTCCTCGACCTCGGACGTCGCCGCATCGCCCACGTCACCGGTCCCGAGGACCACCACGCGGCCCGGGTCCGGCGCGCGGCCGCGGAGGAGACCGCCGGGGACGCCCTCGTCGGGCCGACCCTGCACGGCGACTGGAGCGAACGGTGGGGCCGCCTCGCCGCGGACCTGCTGCTGCGCAAGCACCCCGACCTCGACGCCATCACCTGCGGCAGCGACCAGATCGCCCGCGGCATCTGCGACGGCCTGCGCGACGCGGGCCGGACGGTGCCCGGGGACGTCGCCGTCGTGGGCTTCGACGACTGGGACGTCATCGCCCTGGCCGCCCGTCCCCCGCTGACGACGGTCAACCTCGGGCTGGAGGCGCTGGGCCGCCGTGCGGGCGAACTGCTGCTCGACGCCGTCGCCGGCACCACCTCCCCGGGCTCGACGACGATGCCCACCCGCCTCGTCGTCCGCCAGTCCACCGTGCCCGCCTGAGGGCCGTCCGGGGCGCGCCGGGAATGCGCAGCCCCTAGGTTGTCGCTGCACCGTCGGGTGCTCACGGTGGGTGCCCGTTCTCAGGAGGACAGCTCAGCCATGCGACGCAGGACCCTCGGCACCATCAGCGCACTCGCCCTCGCGGGCCTCCTGGCCGCGTGCGGAGGCGGCGACACCGCGGGCTCCACCGACGACTCGCTGAGCTTCGGAACGGAAGGCACCTACGCCCCCTTCAGCTTCCACGACGAGAAGACCAACCAGCTCACCGGCTACGACGTCGAGGTCGCCCAGGCCGTCGGGAAGCAGCTCGGGCGCAAGGTCGAGTTCTCGGAGAACAACTTCGACTCCCTCTTCGCCGGCATGGAGGCCAAGCGCTACGACGGTGTGGCCAACCAGGTGTCCATCACCGACGCGCGGAAGGCGAAGTACGCCTTCTCCACCCCCTACACGGTGTCCACGGGCGTCGTGGTGACCCGCGCGGACGACACCTCGGTGACCTCGCTGGCCGACATCTCCGGCAAGACCTCGGCGCAGTCCACGACGAGCAACTGGGCCCAGACCGCGACCGACGCCGGCGCGAAGGTCGAGGCCGTCGAAGGTCTGACCCAGGCCATGACCCTGCTCAAGCAGGGCCGGGTGGACGTCACCGTCAACGACCAGCTCGCCGTCCTCGACTACCTCAAGACCTCCGGGGACACCGGGGTGAAGATCGCCGCGAAGACCGACGACCAGACCGAGCAGGCCTTCGTCTTCCGCAAGGACGAGGCCGACACCGCCCAGCAGGTCAGCGACGCGCTGGCCAAGCTGAAGGCCGACGGCACCCTGGCCACCATCTCGCAGAAGTGGTTCGGCCAGGACGTCTCCGGCCCGGCCGCCGGCTGAGACCGGACGGGACGAGGGAGGGCACCACGTGGACCAGAGCACCCTGGAACTGGTGAAGGACTCCCTCGTCCCGCTCGCGAGCGGGCTGTTCAGGGGGACGATCCCCCTCACCCTGGCCAGCTTCCCGATCGGCCTCGTGCTCGCGCTGGTCGTGGCCCTCATGCGGCTGTCCAGCGTCCGCGTCCTGCAGGGGATCGCGCGCTTCTACGTGTCGGTCATCCGCGGGACGCCGCTGCTGCTGCAGCTCTTCCTCATCTACTACGCGCTGCCGTCGTTCGGCCTGACGATCGACCCGTTCCCCAGCGCGGTCATCGCCTTCAGCCTCAACGTCGGCGGCTACGCCTCCGAGGTCATCCGCGCTGCGATCCTCTCCGTCCCCCGGGGCCAGACCGAGGCCGCGCTCACCATCGGCATGAGCTACCCGACGACGATGCGGCGCATCGTGCTCCCGCAGGCCACCCGGGTCGCGGTGCCGCCGCTGTCGAACACCCTCATCTCCCTGGTCAAGGACACCTCGCTGGCCTCGGCGATCCAGGCGACCGAGCTCCTGCGCAAGGCCCAGGAGCTCGCGGCGCCCACCTTCGAGTTCTTCACGCTCTACGGTCTTGCGGCCCTCTACTACTGGGTGGTCTGCCTCGCCCTGTCCTTCGGCCAGACCCGCGTGGAGACGCGCCTGAACCGCTACGTGGCGAGGTGAACGTGGACCTGCTGGAAGTTCGCGGACTGCACAAGTCCTTCGGCGACCACCACGTGCTGCGCGGGATCGACGCCCACGTCGCCCCGGGTTCCGTGACGGTTCTCATCGGTCCCTCGGGTTCGGGCAAGACCACCGTGCTGCGTTCCCTCAACGCGCTCGAGGTGCCCGACGCGGGGACCGTGCGCATCGGCGACGTCAGCGTGGAGTTCTCCCCCGCGTTGCGCGGGCGGGCGTTGCAGCGGGCCACGACGCGGTTGCGCGCCCAGAGCGGCATGGTCTTCCAGAGCCACAACCTGTTCCCGCACCTGTCGGTGCTGCAGAACGTCATCGAGGGCCCGGTCCTGGTCCAGCGCCGCCCGCCGGAGGAGGCCCGGGCCGAGGGTCTCGCCCTGCTGGAACGCGTCGGCCTGTCCGAGAAGGCCGACCAGCACCCCTACCAGTTGTCGGGTGGTCAGCAGCAGCGCGTCGGGATCGCCCGGGCGCTGGCGATCCGGCCGCAGGTCGTGCTCTTCGACGAACCCACGTCCGCGCTCGACCCGGAACTCGTCGGCGAGGTGCTGGCCGTCATGAAGGACCTGGCCGGTGAGGGCTGGACGATGGTCGTCGTCACCCACGAGATGCGGTTCGCGTCCCAGGTGGCCGACCAGGTGCTGTTCCTCGACGGTGGCGTCATCGTCGAACAGGGCCCCCCGTCGGCGGTCCTGGAGAACCCTCGCGAGGACCGCACCCGCCGGTTCCTGCAACGCCTGATCAACCCGATCTGAGGATCAGGCCCAGCCCAGCAGGCCCTTGATGTCGGCGGCGCTCAGGTCGAAGACGTCGCTCCTCGGGCGGGGACCACCGCTACCGACGACCTCGACCGTCTCGGCGGCCGGGGTGATCTTCCAGACCTCGCGAACGGCTCGACCCAGGTACCAGGGAACCTTCTCTTCCGTGTCATCGCCTGGAGAGACCATCTCGACGACGACGTCGACGGTGGGGACGTACAACCCCAACTGGTCAGCGGCGAGCCCAGTAGCGATCCACCCCATGTCCGGGATCCGGTAGTCGAGCTCCGTCCCGAGGTTGAACTCGCCCAGGGTGATGAGCCCCCGTTCCTCCGCCCGCTCGTAGAGACGCGCTCCCAAGCGGTGGGACAACGCGCCGTGGGAGGCGCGAGCGTGCGGTACCACGTGGTAGACCCCGTTCCAGACCTCGTCGCGTGTGTCCAGGCCGAGACGGCGACGTTCGGCGATCCACGGGTCCAGCGCGTCGCCGTGGACGACGTACGTGGTGGTGCTCACGGTCTGCCTCCTCCGTCCCGGCTGCCTGTCCTCAGGATGCCACGGACACTAGGGTCGGAACGTGGCGTCCCCGCAGATCGTCCTCGAACTCGCCGGCCGCGAGGTCACGGTCACGAACCCGGACAAGGTGGTCTTCCCGCAGACCGGGACGACGAAGCTCGACCTGATCCGCTACTACCTCTCCGTCGCCGACGGCGCGCTGCGGGGCGTCCGCGGACGGCCGATGGTCCTCAAGCGGTTCGTGAAGGGCATCGAGGCCGAGGCGGTGTTCCAGAAGCGGGCGCCGGAGAAGCGTCCCGACTGGATCGAGGTCGCGGAACTGCACTACGCGCGGGGGACCTCCGCGGCCGAGACGGTCGTGCGGGACGAGGCGTCCCTGGCCTGGGTCGTCAACCTCGGTTGTCTGGACCTCAACCCGCACCCCGTGCTCGCCGAGGACCTCGACCACCCGGTGGAACTGCGCATCGACCTCGACCCGATGCCCGGCGTCGACTGGCACCAGATCGTCGACGTCGCGTTCGTCGCGCGTGAGGTGCTGGCCGACCACGGGTTGACCGCGTGGCCCAAGACGTCGGGGTCCCGGGGTTTCCACGTCTACGCCCCGATCGATCCCGTGTGGTCCTACCCGCAGGTGCGGCTCGCGGCCGAGACGGTGGCCCGCGAGGTCGAGAACCGGGCCGGCGGACTGGCGACGAGCCGGTGGTGGAAGGAGGAACGCGGTGAGGGCGTCTTCGTCGACTTCAACCAGAACGCCAAGGACCGCACGGTCGCCTCGGCGTACTCCGTCCGCGCCCTCCCGGACGGCCGGGTATCGATCCCGCTGAGCTGGGACGAGGTGCGCGACGTGCGCCCCGAGGACCACACCGTCCTCACGGTGCCGCGGCGCGTCGCGGACCTCGGCGGTGATCCGTGGGCCGGCATGGACGGGGTCGGGGGTTCCCTGGAGGGGCTGCTCGACCTCGCCGACCGGCTGGGTCCGGCGGAGAAGGCCCCCAAGGGCACGGGATCCCGGACCAAGACGATGCCGCTCATCGAGATCGCCCGCGCGCGGACGAGACCCGAGGTCCTCGCCGGGCTGGAGGCGTGGAAGGCCAGGCACCCCGACGTCGTGCCGATGCTCACCGAGTCCGACGTCCTGCTCGACGGGATGCGCGGCAGCAGTTCCCTCTGGTACCGGGTCCGGGTGAACCTGCAGCACGTCCCCGAGGCGGACCGTCCGGAACAGGCCGAGCTCGAGGTCGACTACGACCCGTGGGCGAAGTACCGCGGCGGGCAGTCCCGCCGCTGACGGTCAGGCGGACCCGCGGCGGGTGAAGACGTGCTCGACCCAGCGGACCTCGGGTTCCGCGGGGTGGTGGGGGTCGAGGGCGGCGACGGCGAGGTCGACGGCGAGCCGGGCGACCTCGGCCATGTCGACGGCGAGCGTCGTGAGCTGCGGGGTCATGAACGTGCCCAGGGACAGCCCGTCGATCCCCACGACCCGGACCTCGTCCGGCACCGAGATGCCCTGCTCGGTGAACGTCGCCAGCGCACCGACGGCGAGGATGTCGTTCCACGCGAACACCGCGTCGGGCAACCCACCGGCGATGAGCTCACGCGCCGCCCACCGGCCGGCCTCCACGTCCTGGGCCCCGGCGAAGACGAACCGCACGTCCATCCCCTCGGCCCGCAACGCGGAGGCGATGATCGCGGCGCGGGTGCTGACCTCGCGCTCGCGGTCACCGTCGACGACGGCGACGTCGCGGACGCCGACCGCGGCGAGGTGGGCCGCGGCCTCCCGCAGCGCCGGCCGCGGGTCGAGCGAGACACCACTGGTGGTGGGCAGCAACCCCGCCGCCGGCGGGTCGATGCTGACGACGGTCATCCCGGCCAGGGCGTCGGCCCACACGTCGCTGTCCCCCAGGTAGCCGAGGACGGCGTCGACCTGGCTGGCCAGGTCCCCGAGGACGCGGTCCCGGTCCGTGGCGTGGACCGTGTCGACGAGCACGACGTTCCAGCCCAGCTCCCCCGCGTAGCGGACGGTCGCCGCCGCGAACTCGGGGTAGTAGGGGTTGGTCAGGTCGGAGACGACGAGACCGAGCGTGTCGTGGGTGGCCCGGGCCAGACCGCGCCCGAACCGCGACGGCCGGTAGTGCAGTTCCTTGGCCGCCGCCAGGACGCGGGCCTTGGTGACCTGGCTGATCCCGTCCATGGCGTTCATGGCCCGGGTGACGGTCTGGCGCGACACCCCCGCCGCCTGCGCGACGTCCTCGATCGTCGCCGAGGCCCGCCGGGCACGCCGCACGACGCGCTCGTCCTGTCCAGCGCTCACAGAAACTCCCCAGTCCGGTCCCGGATGTCCGGTACGCATCATCGCGTGCCTTGACAGTCACCACCCGCGGTGGCACCGTCCTATCACTCCGTGAGCGCTCACGACAGCGACCACGGAGTTCACGGCCGAAGGTCTCGACGAAGAGAGTGGGCTGGTTGGATTGTCGTTGTCGTCATCCGCTCCGGGCGCGGTTCCCGGACGCCACAGCGCCCCGGGTTTGTCCCGGCGCCGCGTGCTGCAGGGCGGCCTGGCCGCCGCCGCGGGGATCCCGCTGACCGCGTCCCTCGCGGGGTGCGGGTCCGGGACCTCCATCTCCAGCAACCCGAACGAACTGGTGCTCTGGTACTGGAACCGCTCGATCTCCCCCACCCTCCTCGCGACGGCGGCGAAGGGGATCCCGGGGACGGACCGGAAGCTGCGGGCGGACGTCCTGGGCGGGGCGTTCGACACCAAGTTGCGGACCAGCTTCGCCGCCCAGGCCTACATCCCCGACCTCACGGCCGTGAACTCCAACGCCGCGCTGTACTTCCCCAGCGAGGACCAGTTCTTCAACCTCGACGACTACGGGGCCCAGGACTACAAGGACGACTACTACGACTGGAAGTGGAACCTCGGCCGCACCCCCTCGGGCCGCTTCCTCTTCTTCCCGATGGACACCGGCCCGACCGGGTTCTTCTACCGGGCCGACCTCTTCGCCGCCGCCGGCCTGCCCTCCGAACCCGACGACGTCAGCGCCGCCGTGCGGACCTGGGAGGACTGGATCGCGCTCGGGGCGAAACTGCGCGAGACCAGCGACGTCGCCCTCGCCACCAACGCGGTCATGGTCTTCAACCAGTACGTCAACGCCTCGCCGCAGCGGTACTTCGACTCCGACGACAAACCCCTCTTCCACTCCTCCGACTCCGCGATCAGGAAGGCGTGGGACACGGCCGTCGCCGCCATCGCCGCGAAGGTCACGCGCAACCTGCAGCTGGACACCGAGCAGAACGCCGCCTGGAACAGCGGCAAGCTCGGCGCGAACATCGAGGGCGCCTGGTGGATGAAGGTCCTCTCCGACACCGCCCCCCAGACCTCGGGGAACTGGCGCATCGCGCAGCAGCCCGGCGACCCCGGCAACAGCGGCGGGTCCTTCCTGGCCGTCCCCAAGTCCTGCAAGGACCCCGCGGCCGCCCTCGACTTCGCCCGTTGGCTGACGACCCCGGAGAACCAGGCGCAGTCCTACAACGAGATCCAGCTGTTCCCCTCCGCGCCTGCGGCGTTCGAGCTGGGCACCATGGCGGACGCCGGCGGCTTCTACGGCGACCAGGACCCGCTGGAGTTCTTCAGCACCGCCGCGCAGAAGGTGCCGACCACGTTCATCAGCACCTACGAGAACCTCACGACGTCCTTCACCGACCAGCTGCGCGTGGTGGAGTCCGCCGGGAAGAACCCCGACGACGCCTGGGGCGACGCCGTGGCCGCCATCGACAAGCTGCTCAAGAAGCGAGGTGTCCTCTGATGGCCGTCACCCTGCCGACCGGTACGTCGACCGGTTCCCGGAACCGTCCCGACGGCGTCACCGTCGCCCGTCGCGGGCTGCGCTCCTGGTGGCCGCAGTACCTCGCGATCACCCCGTTCTACGTGATCTTCCTGGTCTTCGGCCTGCTGCCGATCCTGTTCTCCATCTACCTGTCGTTCACCGACTGGGACGGGATCAGCCAGATCAAGTTCGTCGGCCTCCAGCAGTACAACTACCTGATCCACGACACCCGGTTCTGGAACGCCGTGGGGAACACCCTCGTCATCTGGGTCATCTCCACCGTCCCGATGCTGTTCATCGCGCTGGTGATGGCGTTCCTGCTGCACCAGAACATCCGCCTCAAGGGCTTCTACCGGGTCGCGTTCTTCGTCCCCAACGTCACGAGCATGGTCGCCATGGCGATCGTCTTCGGATCGGTGTTCTCCGACAGCTTCGGCATCGTCAACTCGGCCCTCACGGCCCTGGGCCTGCCGACGGTGGCGTGGTTGTCCACCGGGTGGGGCATCAAGGTGACGCTGGCGATGCTCGTCATCTGGCGCTGGACCGGGTACAACGCGATCCTCTACCTGGCTGCGCTGCAGGCCGTCCCCAGCGACCTCTACGACGCCGCGAAGGTCGACGGCGCCGGGTTCTGGCGCACGTTCTTCTCGGTGACGATCCCGATGCTGCGACCGGTGATCCTCTTCACCGTCATCACCTCGACCATCGGCGGGCTGGGACTGTTCACCGAACCCCAGATCCTCTTCGGCGCGGCCAACGGCAACGGCACCGTCGGCGGGGTCGACGAGGCCGGCATGACGATCGTCCTCTACCAGTACAACCAGGCGTTCTCCCAGCTCGACTTCGGCTACGGGTCGGCCATCGCGTGGGCGCTGTTCATCCTCGCGGCCGTGTTCGCGATCATCAACTGGCGACTGCTGCGGGACCGGGACACCATCCCCGCCCCCAAGCGCACGAGGAAGGCGGGACGATGAGCGCACCCGAACTGGTCCGGTCCGGCTCCACGCGCGGGCGCGGTCGCCACGGCGACACCCTCGTCGTCCAGAAACCGCGTCGCAGCCGTCAGTGGGTCATGGGTCGCGTCGTCACCCACGGCTGCATCCTCATCGGGGTCGTCTTCGCCCTGTTCCCGTTCTACTGGCTGCTCGTCATGTCGACCAGCACCACGGCGCAGATCTTCGGGTACCCGCCCCGGCTCATCCCCAGCACGCACCTGCTGGAGAACCTGCGCAACGTCGTCACGAGCGTGGACCTGCCGAGCTCGCTGCTGAACTCGTTCGTCGTCTCCGGGTCGCTCGCGGTCCTCGTCGTGCTCTTCGACTCCCTCGCCGCGTTCGCCTTCGCGAAGTTCCGCTTCCCCGGTCGCAACGCGCTGTTCACGGTCCTGCTGGCGACCTTCCTCGTCCCGGGCAACCTCTCCCTCGTCCCGAGCTTCATCCTGATGTCGAAGCTCGGCTGGGTCGGTGACCTCCAGGCCCTCATCGTCCCCGGCATCGCCAACGCCTTCGGGATCTTCCTGCTGCGCCAGTTCGCCACCGCCTCGATCCCGGACGAGCTCGTCGAGGCGGCGACCCTGGACGGTGCCGGGTTCTTCCGCACCTGGTGGTCGGTCGCCATCCCGATGCTGCGCGGTGGTCTCGCGTTCCTCGGGATCTTCACCTTCGTGACGGCCTGGAACGACTACGTCTGGCCGCTGGTCGTCCTGGTGAACCCGCAGCGACAGACCCTGCAGACGGCCCTGGCGCAGTTGAACTCGGTCTACACGACCGACTACGGGATGATCATGGCCGGCGCCGTGGTCAGCGTGGTCCCCCTCATCGGGATCTTCCTGATCGGCTCGCGGCACTTCATCGCCAACATCGCGGCCGGAGCGCTCAAGGGCTGAGCCGCTCCCACCGCAGGACGTCCACGTCGTAGAGTCCGCGACGTGGACGTCCTGCGTTACGCCGCCTTCACCACGGACCCGGCCGGGGGGAACCCCGCGGGGATCGTCCTCGACGCCGTCGACGCGACCGCCGGGGAGATGCTCGCCGTCGCCGCGGACGTGGGCTACGCCGAGACCGCCTTCGTCGTCGACACCGCGCACGGCGCGGAACGGCGGTTCGGGCTGCGCTACTTCTCCCCGCACGCAGAGGTCCCCTTCTGCGGGCACGCGACCGTCGCGACGGCCGTCGCCCTCGCCGAACGCCTCGGGGAGGGACCCTTCACCTTCCGGACCCCGGTCGGGCTCGTGGCCCTGGAGACCAACCTCACCGACGGCGTGGCCACCGCGTCGTTCACCAGCGTCGAACCCGCGGTGGAGGAACTGCCGGACGCGACGCTCCGCGAGGTCCTCGACCTGCTGGGGCTCCAGCGGTCCGACCTCGACGCGGACCACCCGCCGCGCCTCGCGGCTGCCGGGAACCCGCACCCGGTCCTGGTGCTGCGGGACGGTCCGACGTTCGACGGTTTCCGGTTCGACCCCGCACGGGCCCGGCAGGTGCTGGACGCGCACGGCTGGCCGGCCACCGTCAGCGTCCTGCACCGCCGCGAACCCGGGGTGTTCGAGGCCCGGAACCTCTTCCCCGTCGGCGACATCACCGAGGACCCGGCGACCGGTTCCGCCGCGGCCGCGTTCGGGGGCTACCTGCGCGAACTGCGCCTGGTGGACCCACCGGCCCGGGTGACCGTCCTGCAGGGCCGGCACGTGGGCCGTCCCGGCGTCCTCACGGTCGACGTCCCCGCACGGGGCGGCATCGTCGTCACGGGTTCCGCGGTCCCGATCGCGTGACGCGAGGGCACCCGCCGGACCTCGTCGCCTAGCGGGTCACGACGCAGTTGCGCCCCGCCGCCTTCGCGGCGTAGAGGCGCGCGTCGGCCGCGGACAGCAGCGACGCCTTGTCCCCCGCGGGATCCAGGGTGGCGACCCCGGCGCTGACGGTGATGCCCCGCCGGGGGGTGACCGCGGACCAGTCGTACCCCGCGACCGTCCGCCGGACCCACTCGGCCGCACGGGCGGCGAACCCCTCGTCGTCGCTCGCCAGGACGAGCACGAACTCCTCGCCCCCCAGGCGCGCCGCGAAGGAGTCCGGGAACCGCACCACGGCGTCGGCCAGGATGCCGGCGAAGACGCAGAGGACCTGGTCCCCCACCTCGTGGGAGAACGTGTCGTTGACCGTCTTGAAGTGGTCGAGGTCGAGCAGGACCGCGCTCACGAGCCGACCGCCCACCTGGAACCCCGTGATGAGTTCCGGGAGCCGTTCGTCGACGAAGAGCCGGTTGCCCAGCCCTGTCAGCGGATCGCGCCGGGCCTCCTCGCGGTAGCGGGCGGCCTCCTCCCGGGCGACGTCGGTCTCGAACATCGCCTGCCGGGCCCGGGCCTGCGCCTCGCGCTGCTCCGACAACAACTCCTTGTCGGCCGCGTGGAAGGCCTTGTGGGTCTCGAAGGCCGCACGCAGGTCGCCGAGGGCGGCGAACACCTCGGCCTGTTCCTCGAGGATCTGGGTGCGGACGTCGGCGAACCCCACCCCCGTGCAGGCGGCCCGGGCCTCCTGGAGGGTCTGCGAGGCCGCGGCGGCGTCCCCGAGGACCCGCTGGGCGACCGCGAGGGTCAGCAGGTAGACGGGGAGGTCGTCGGCGTTCTTGATCTCCATCGCCGAGCTCGTCCGGACCGCGGCCCGGGCGACCTCCTGGGCCGTGGTCGCGTCCCCGCAGAGCAGGTGGATGCGCGCGACGGTGTCGAGGGTGTTCGCGTTCAGCGGGCGGTCGTAGCGCCGGCTGAGCTCCTTGAGCAGGGCGAGTTCCCGTCGGGCGGCCGCCACGTCACCGCGTTCGAGTTCGCAGTAGGCGCGGTTGTTCACGACCAGCAGGTGGAGCTGTGCGTCACCGAGGGCGAGTTCCTCGGCGCGGCGGTACCAGGACCGGGAGTCCTCGTGCGCCCCGAGTTCGTCCAGGAGGTCCGCGACCTTGATGAGGACCCGCGTCCGGACGCGCTGCGGGACGTCGTCGTCGAAGGCCGCCGCCGCGTCCAGGGCGTGCTCGAGCGCCGTCGGCCGGTCGCCGATGTCGGTGAAGGAGCGGGCGAGGACCCAGCTGGCCCGCACCCGGAGTTCACTCGTGAGGTCGGGGTGCTCGCGCCGCACCGCGGCGACGGCGGCCGCCGCGGCAGCACCGTCACCGTCACGCTGCAGGGCCTCGGCCTCCCAGACGCGGGCACAGGCCAGGGCCCCGCGCGCGCCCAGGTCCCAGGCCCGCCCGGCGAGGGAGCGGGCCACCCGGGCGCCCTCCGCGGGGTCCATGCCCACCAGGTCGTCGAGCTCGTCGAGCTCGCGGCGCAACTGCTGCACGGGGTCGAGCGAGACGTCGCGCACCGCCACGCCCGCACCACCCGTCCTTCGACTCACCGGGGCCCGTCGCGACCCCGCCGTGAGGGATCGGCACCGGGCGGCCGCGGCTTGAGCTCAGTCGCGGACGAGCTGCAGACGTCGCGCCTGGTCCGAGGAGAACTTACGCTCCGGGTCGACCTGGTCACGGACCGTCCGCCAGGCCGGCAGCTCCGGGTACATGCGCGCGAAGCGGTCGGCCGTGGTGCGGGAGTCCTTCGCCAGGTAGAGACGGCCACCGGCATCGAGGACCATCTCGTCGAGCAGGTCGCACAGCTGGTCCAGGCCCTTGCGGACGGGCAGGTCCACGGCGAGGGTCCAGCCCCGCGTCGGGAAGGACAGCGGGGCGTCGTTGGCGTCCCCGAAGCGCTTGAGGACGTTCAGCGCCGAGATGTGACCGGACTCGACGATGGCCTCCATGCTGGCCTTCAGGACGTCGGTCCGGTCCAGGGGCACGACGAACTGGTACTGCAGGAACCCGTTCGGGCCGTAGGCCCGGTTCCAGTCCGCGAACAGGTCGAGCAGGTGGTAGAACTGCGTGATGTTCTGCACCACACCGGACTTGGTCTTCGACTTCCGGTAGTAGAACTCGTTCAGTGCCTTCGCCGACAGCCGGTTGAGCATCCCCGAGGGGAAGAGGTCGGGGAAGCTCGCGAGCTGCGGGGCGTCGAACTTCAGCGGGTCCTTGCGCAGTTCCGGAGGCAGGTCGGACAGCTTCGCCGAGGAGCCGCGCAACAGGAACCCGCGACCCATGTGCGGGCCCGTGGTGACGGAGTCGAACCACGTCTTGGAGTACGTGTAGTTCTCGTCGTTCTTCTGCAGCCGCTCGAGCATGTCGTCGAAGTCGGGGGTCTGCTCGACGTCGGCGATGAAGTACGACGTCTCGACGCGGTCCAGACGGATCTTCGCGCGCAGCACGATGCCGGTCAGACCCATGCCGCCGGTGGTGGCCAGGAACAGGTCGCGGTCCGGGCCGTCGGGGGTGAGGGTGCGCACCTGCCCGTCCGCCGTCAGCAGGTCCAGCGACAGCACGTGGCGGGTAAAGGTGCCCTGGGTGTGGTGGTTGCCGCCGTGGATGTCGGCGCCGATCGCGCCGCCGACGGTCACCTGGCGAGTCCCCGGCAGGACCGGCACCCACAGGCCGTGCGGCACGACGGCGCGCAGCAGCTTGTCCAGGGAGCAGCCGGCGTCGACGTCGGCGGTCGCGGCGTCCACGTCGATGTCGTGGATGCGGTCCAACGCGGTCATGTCGACGACGAGACCCCCCGCGTTCTGCGCCGGGTCGCCGTAGGAGCGGCCGAGGCCCCGGGCGATGACGCCGCGGGGACCGGCGGTGCGCACGGCTTCCGCGATGACGTCGAGGTCCTGGGTGTGCAGGACGGTGGCCGTCGTCGGCGCGGTGCGCCCCCATCCCGTGAGGCGCTGCGTCGTGCGCAGAGCTCCGTCGACGTCGGGGACGGGACCACTCTTGCGACCGGGGAAGCTCACCACGGACGCGAGCCTAACCGTCGGGCCGCGGATCCCACGGACGGCGGCTGCACCCGGACCCCGAACCGCTGGTCCCCGACCGGCCCCGCGCTCCACCTGCTGCCGTCGTTCGTGACCATCGTCCTGAGGGCGTTCACGGCCCGTCGCACCTCCCGCGCCCGTCGCGGACCCTCGACGTCGGAGGGGCGCGGCGCCGGGTCGGTGGCAGACTCGGCGCCGTGAGCCAACGCACCCGCACCGAGGTCGCCCGACTGGTCGACCACACCCTGCTGAAGCCCGAGGCGACCGCCGCCGACGTCGCGGCGCTGTGCGAGGAGGCTCGGTCGCTGGGCGTCCTCGCCGTCTGCGTCTCGCCGAACATGCTTCCCGTCCGGGGCGACGGTCTCGTCGTCGCCACGGTGTGCGGTTTCCCGTCCGGCAAGCACACCAGCGCGGTGAAGGCGGCGGAGGCCACCCTCGCCGCGCGGGCCGGGGCGGACGAGGTCGACATGGTCATCGACGTCGGCGCGGCCCTGGCCGGTGACTACGACGCCGTCCGCGACGACATCGCGACCGTCCGGGCGGCGATCCCCTCCCCGACGGTCCTCAAGGTCATCGTCGAGTCCGCCGCGCTGCCCGACGAGGCGCTGGTCGCGGTGTGCCGGGCGGCCGAGGCCGCCGGCGCCGACTTCGTGAAGACGTCCACCGGTTTCCACTCCAGCGGCGGCGCGAGCGTGCACGCCGTCGAGGTCATGCACGCGACCGTGGGCGGTCGGCTCGGCATCAAGGCCAGCGGCGGGATCCGTTCGACGGAGGCCGCGCTCGCGCTGCTCGACGCCGGCGCGACCCGCCTGGGCCTGTCGGGAACGGCCGCGGTGCTGGCCGGGTTGGCGGAGTGAGAGCCGTGGAGGGGAACGAGATGGGCGACACCCGGGCCATCGAGTGCTGGCTGACCGACATGGACGGCGTGCTGGTCCACGAGGACCACGCACTGCCCGGTGCGGCGGAGTTCCTGCAGCGGCTGGCGGACTCGAGCCGCCGGTTCCTGGTGCTCACGAACAACTCGATCTTCACTCCACGCGACCTCTCGGCCCGCCTCTCCCGCAGCGGGATCGAGGTCCCCGAGGAGAACATCTGGACCTCGGCGCTCGCGACGGCGGACTTCCTGGCCCGGCAGATGCCCGGCGGTTCGGCCTACGTCATCGGCGAGTCCGGGCTGACGACGGCGCTCTACGAGGCCGGGTACACGATGACCGACACCGACCCCGACTACGTCGTCCTCGGCGAGACGCGGACGTACTCGTTCGAGGCCATCACGAAGGCGATCCGCCTCGTCGAGGCCGGGGCGCGGTTCATCGCCACGAACCCCGACGCCACCGGCCCTTCGAAGGAGGGGTCGTTGCCGGCGACGGGGTCCGTGGCGGCGCTCATCACCCGCGCGACCGGGGCGGAGCCCTACTTCGTGGGGAAACCCAATCCCATGATGTTCCGCTCGGCGATGAACCGGATCGAGGCGCACTCCGAGACGACGGCGATGATCGGCGACCGGATGGACACCGACGTCGTCGCCGGCATCGAGGCCGGCCTGCGCACGTTCCTCGTCCTCACCGGGTCGACGAAGCGTGAACAGGTCCGCCGGTTCCCGTTCCAGCCCCACCAGATCGTGGACGGCATCGGGGACCTGATCGACCTGATCTGAGGTCGGGGCTGCGGGTCAGACCTCGGCGCCGAGGACGTGCGCCATCACGCGGTGGCCCCGGGCCTCGTCGTGCCGGCTCTGCCGCTCGAGGGTACGCGACAGCAGCAGGTGCGCGAACGCGTCGGACGGCGTGCGGCGCACCAGGTCCCGTGCCTGCTCCTCCGCCTTGGACAGCATGGCGGCACCGAAGTAGGTGCGGGCCAGGAGTTCGCGCAGGGAGCGGTCGTCGGGGTTCTTCTCGACCAGGGGTTCGAGCAGCCGCGCGCCCTCGGTGAAGCGGCGGTCGTCGAACGCCTCGCGGGCGAGTTCGAAGCTCAGGAGGTCGATGTTCACGACGTCGTCAACTCACGCCGGGCCGACCTGATTCCGTGCGCTGCGCCGGCTCAGGCCCAGCCCAGCTCGTGCAGCCGGGCGTCGTCGAGGCCGAAGTGGTGGGCGATCTCGTGGACGACGGTGATCCGCACCTCGGCGACGACCTCCGCGCGGTCGGCGCAGACCGCGAGGGTCGGTCGGCGGAAGATCGTGATCCGGTCGGGCAGGGCGCCGGCGGCCCACCAGGAGTCCCGTTCCGTCAGCGGGGTCCCCTCGTAGAGCCCGAGCAGGTCGGGCGGGAACTCCGGGCCGGGCTCGTCCTCGACGAGGACGACGACGTTGTCCATCGCGCGCGCCAGTTCCCCGGGGATCGAGTCCAGCGCGTCCCCGACGGCGACCTCGAACTCCTCGAGGCTCAGTTCCACCACGGCGCGGTCAGCGGGCGACCACGACGCGACGCCGGTCGAACTCGCGCACCGGGGGACGACCCCAGCGCAACCGCTCGACGAGGACGGCGTCGACCCCGACGGCCGCCCCGCTGACCAGCGCCGACTCCGCGTGGACCCGGACCAGGACGAGGTCGCGGGCGAACCCGGCGTCGTCGGCGCGGACCGTCTCGACGTGCACGACGCCGGACCCGGCGTCGCCGTCCGTCCGCACCGCCGAACGGCGGTGGGCGATGACGGTCACCCGGAAGCGATTCACGGCTCGATCCTGTCTGCGGGTGCGCCAGCTGTCGAGCACGAGGTCTCAGCTCCGTCTCAGGTCGTCGGTCGTCGATCCCCCCGACCCCTCCACGAGGTGGGTGACCCGTCGGTTCAGCAGCAGCGCGCCCCGGGTCGCGTGGCCTTCGCGTCCGCCCGGCGGCGTTCGAACACCCCGCGACTCACCGGCGGGTGACCGTGGGCCGCGCAGGACCGGAGGTAGGCCTCCCAGCGGTCGGTCCCGTCGACCTGGCGACGCCACCACCCCAGCGCCCCGAGCAGCGCTCTCACCGCTCCAGCTCCGCCCGGGCGAGCGCCAGCTCGCGCTGCTCCTGCGCGGTCACGACGAGCCCGGCCGGTTCGACGAGCTTCGAGGGCACCGCGGGTTCCTCCGTCGTCGGCAGTCCGCCGGCACGCAGCGCCCGGACCACGACGACGGCCGCGTTGAGCGCGATGACGACGACCAGGACGGCGAACAACGACTGCAGGACCCCGTTGACGGTCGAGTTCGTCACGACCTGCTGCATCTGCGCCGCGTCCTTCGCCGGGGCCAGGACGTCCCCGGCGGCGAGGGCGTCGGAGTACCTCGCACGCTGGGCGAAGAACCCGATCGTCGGGTCGTCGGAGAACACCTTCTGCCAGCTCGCCGTCATCGTCGTGACGAGGTCCCAGACCAGCGGGACCGCCGTCACCCAGGCGTAGCGGGCCCGGCCGTGCTTGACCAGCAGCGTCGTCACCAGCGTCAGCGCGATCGCCGCCAGCAACTGGTTCGCGATCCCGAACAACGGGAACAACTGGTTGATGCCGCCCAGCGGGTCGGTCACACCGGTGTAGAGGAAGTAGCCCCAGGCCGCGACGACGACGGCGCTGGCGATGAGGTTCCCCGGCCGCCAGGACAGGTCACCCATCTTCTTCCAGACGTTCCCGAGGGTCTCCTGCAGCATGAACCGCCCGACCCGGGTCCCGGCGTCGACGGCGGTCAGGATGAACAGCGCCTCGAACATGATGGCGAAGTGGTACCAGAACGCCTGCAACCCACCGCCGAACGCCTGGTGGAACACCTGGGAGATCCCGAGCGCCAGCGCCGGGGCGCCACCCGTGCGGGAGACGACGCTGTCCTCGCCCACGGCCCGCGCGGCGGCGTCGAGCGCGTCCGGGGTCGCCGTGAACCCCAGACCGCTGACGAACTGCGCCGCGGTCCCCACGGTGCCGCCGGTGACCCCGGCCGGGGAGTTCACGGCGTAGTAGAGACCCTGGTCGATGACGGAGGCGGCGATGAGGGCGCTGATCGCGACGAAGCTCTCCACGAGCATCCCGCCGTAGCCGATGAAGCGCACCTGTCGTTCCTTGGCGACCATCTTCGGCGTGGTCCCCGACGCGATGAGGGCGTGGAAACCCGACAGCGCCCCGCAGGCGATGGTGATGAACACGAACGGGAACAGCGAGCCGGCGAACACGGGGCCGTCGCCCTCGCGGGCGAACGACGTCACGGCGTCGTTGGCCAGAACCGGCCGCGCCACCAGCAGGCTCACCGCGAGCAGCAGGATGACGCCGATCTTCATGAACGTCGAGAGGTAGTCGCGGGGGGTCAGCAACAGCCAGACCGGCAGCACCGAGGCGACGAACCCGTACGCCACGAGGGCGACGACGAGGGTCTCCGGCGTGAGGGTGAGGGTGTCGGCCAGACCCCAGGTCTCGACGTAGCCACCGCCGACGATGGCCGCGAGCAGCAGCACGACGCCGATCGCGGTGGCCTCCAGCACCTTCCCGGGCCGCAGGAACCGCAGGTAGACCCCCATGAACAACGCGATGGGGATGGTCAGCGCGATGGAGAACACCCCCCACGGCGAGGCGGCGAGGGCGTTCACGACGATCAGGGCGAGGACCGCCAGGATGATGATCATGATGGCGAACACGGCGATCAGCGCCGCGATCCCGCCGACCATCCCGATCTCCTCCCGCACCATCTGCCCGAGGCTCTTCCCCCCGCGACGCATGGAGAAGAAGAGCACCGTGAGGTCCTGCACCGCCCCGGCGAACAGCACCCCGACGACGATCCAGATCGTCCCCGGCAGGTACCCCATCTGCGCCGCGAGGACGGGCCCGACGAGCGGCCCCGCACCGGCGATCGCGGCGAAGTGGTGCCCGAAGAGGACCCGCCGGTCGGTCACCTCGAAGTCGACGCCATTCTCGTACCTCTCGGCCGGGGTGGCGCGGCGGTCGTCGGCCCCCAGCACGCGGTAGGTGATGAACCGCGAGTAGAACCGGTAGCCGATGGCGTAGGAGGAGAGCGCCGCGAACAGGATCCACAACGCGTTGACGGACTCGCCGCGGGCCAGGGCCAGGACCGTCCACGCCACGGCGCCCACGAGGGCCACGGCGCTCCACACCGCGATCGAGCGTGGTGTCGGACGACGTCGGACGAGTTCCACCGAATCGGTCTGCAACCGGCTCACGGCCGCCTCCTCGCGGGTCGCTGCGGGTGCGACGGTGCACCCCGCGAACCACGGTAGCGCGGTCACCCACAGCCGCAGCACAGCCGCGGGTCAGTCCTGGACGAGGGCTCCGTAGAGCGGTCCGCGCCGGTCGGTGAGGTAGGGGTTCTCCCGCCGCTGACGGGCGACCCGGTCGGCGTCGACCCGGGCGACCAGCAGCGCCTCACCGTGCTCGACGGAGGCGAGCACGACACCGTCGGGACCGACGACGCTGCTGCGCCCGACGTAGTCGAAGGCGCCCTCGTGACCGTCGTGGTCGACGTAGGCGACGTAGACCTGGTTCTCCCAGGCCCGGACGCGGACGAGCTGCTCCGCGACCCACTCGAAGGGGTGCATCTGGGCGGTCGGGACCACGACGAGGTGCGCGCCCGCGAGCGCCGCGGCCCGCACGGCCTCGGGGAACTCGACGTCGTAGCAGATGAGCATCGCGATCGTCAGGCCGCGGAACCGCACCGTGGAGACGAGCTGGTCGCCGGCGCTGAAGGCCGCGCGGTCGACGTCGCCGAAGAGGTGGACCTTGCGGTGGCGGCCGAGCACCTCGCCGTCGGGGCCGACGAAGACGGCGCCGTTGTAGCAGTGCCCACCCTCGACCTCGGGCATCCCGACGACCAGGGCGAGGCCGTGGCGGCGGGCGGTGTCGCGGACCCGGTCCAGCAGGCCGGGGGCCAGGGCCCGCACCCGCTCGGGGGTGTCGGGGCCGAGGTCGTAGCCGGTGAGGAACATCTCGGGGGTGACGAGCAGCTCGGCGCCGCGGGCCACGGCGTCGGTCGCGGCGATCTCGAGGGCGGCGAGGTTGGCCTCGGGATCGCCGGTCGTCCCGGCGGTCTGCAGGCAGGCGATCTCCACGGGCGCGACCCTACGGCCCGGTGGTGTCCGTGGCGGGGAAGCGCGGGGGGAGCGCGAGGGAACGGGGCAGTGGTGGGGACGTGACAGGATTCGCCGGTGCGATTGGCTGAGCAGCTCGACGGCAAGCGTTTCCTCCTGACCGGGGTGACGGGCTTCATCGGTGAGGCGCTGCTGCAGCGTCTGCTCGTCGACCTGCCCGGGACGACGGCGGTCGCCCTGGTGCGCCCGAAGCCGGGTCAGTCCGGCGAGGACCGGCTGCGCGGGGTGCTGCGCAAGGAGATCTTCCGCGCCGCGGGTGAGGTCGACGACCTGCTGAAGACGCGGGTGCAGGCGCTCGAGGGTGACCTCGCCGACGTGCCGGAGCTGCCGTCCGACATCGACGTCGTCGTGCACTGCGCGGGTGACGTCTCGTTCGACCCGCTGATCCAGGACGCCTTCACGACGAACGTGGTGGGTACCCGCGCGCTGGTCGAGCGGACGCTGGAGGCCAACGAACGGGGTCACGGCGCCGTCCACTACGTGCACGTCTCGACGGCCTTCGTCGGTGGCCGACGTCGGGGCGCCGTCCCGGAACGCGCGGTGGAGCACCGGGTCGACTGGCGCACCGAGACCGAGGCGGGGCTGCGCCTGGCGGCCCGCATCGAGGAGGACTCCCGCCTGGAGGTGCAGCTGCGGACGTTCCTGCGTGCCGCCGAACGCGACCACGGTCGCGCGGGGCCGCTGAGCGTGGCCGCCGGGGCCGAGGAACGCCGGGTGCGCTGGGTCGCGGACCAGCAGCGCGCCGCGGGCAAGGAACGGGCCCGCACGCTGGGCTGGACGGACTGCTACACCTTCACCAAGTCGATGGGTGAGCGACTCGTCGAGGAGATCGCCGCCCCCGTCATCCCGACGACGATCCTGCGCCCCAGCGTTGTGGAGTCCGCCGTCCAGCACCCGCACCCGGGCTGGATCGAGGGCTTCAAGATGGCCGAGCCGCTGATCCTGGCCTACGGCCGCGGTGAGCTGACGGAGTTCCCGGCGGCACCGGACGCGGTCCTCGACGTGGTGCCCATCGACCACGTCGTGAACGCCATCCTGGTCGCGTCGGCGACCCCGCCGCCGTTGTCGCAGCCGGCGTACTACCACGTGTCCTCGGGCAACCGGAACCCGTTGACGTTCCGCCAGATCTACGAGTTCATCCGCGAGTACTTCACGGAGCACCCCTTCGACTCCTCCCCCGCGGTCATGCCCACGTGGGACTTCCCGGGAGGCCGGGCCGTGGAGCGCAAGGTCCGGGCCGGGGAGCTGCTCACCGGCGCGGGGAACCGGCTGCTGGCGTTCGCGCCGCGCTCGGAACGGGTCCGCGAGGCCTCCCGCAAGCTCGACAGCCTCAGCCGGCAGCTCGACAGCGGTCGTCGCTACATGGACCTGTACAAGGCCTACACCGAGGCCGAGCTCCGGTTCGTCGACGACAAGACGCTGGCGCTGCACGAGTCGCTGGACCCCGCGGACGCGGAGCTCTTCGGCTTCGACACCTCGACGGTGGACTGGCGCCACTACTGGCTCGACAGCCACTGCCCCAGCGTCACGACGCAGATGCGCAAGTACGAGGAGATCCGCCGTCGGCGCACGCTGACCGAGTCCACCGGCCCGCGGGCGCTGAAGCCCGTCGCGGAGGGTTCGGCTCCCGTCCTCGCGGTCTTCGACCTCGCCGGGACGCTGATCCCGGGGACCGTCGTCGACTCGTACCTGACGCTGCGCCTCTCGGCGCTGGACGCCCCGGCGCGGGTCGCGGAGTTCGGCCGGATCATGCGCCACCTGCCGGGGTGGATCGCCGCCGAACGGCGTGACCGCGGCAGCTTCCTGCGTTCCCTCTTCCGCGGGTACGCGGGCGTCGACCTGGACCTGCTGGAGGCCTACGTCGACGACGTGCACGCGCCGCGCTTCCTGGAGCAGGTCTCCTCGGACGCGTTGCGGCGCATCCAGGGTCACCGCGACGCCGGGCACCGGACGATCCTCATGACGGGGGACGTGCGCCAGGTGACGCGGCCGTTGTCGGCCCTCTTCGACGAGGTCGTCTGCACCGACCTGGACGAGGAGCTCGACCTCGGCGGGCGCCGTCGGGCCAGCGGCTTCCTGAAGTCCCCACCCCTGGTCGGAGAGGCGCGGGCCGCCTGGCTGCGCCGCTACGCCGAGGTCGAGGGGGCCGACCTGTCCGCCAGCTACGCCTACGCCGACTCCCACGTCGACGTGCCGCTGCTGAAGTCGGTGGGCAACCCGACGGCCGTCTCGCCCGACGTCCCGCTGTTCCGGGTGGCCCGCGCCTCGCGCTGGCCGGTGGCGGACTGGGCGGCGAGCTCGCCCGCGCGGCGGCTGCGGGTGCCGCAGCAGGTGCTCGCGGGCACCGACTGAGCCGTGCCGGAAGGCTCCCCGGGGGGTCGACGTGGCAGGATGCGAACCGTGCACTCCACACCGTCGAGCAGTCGATGCGGACCGCCGGTGTCGAGGACCGAAGGATGGCGAGGCTGATGGGGATCCCCCGACCGACGCGGATCGTGCGTGCGCTGCCGTTGCTGCGCAAGCACTCCGGGTCTGCTCCCGAGGACAAGGCCGGTCGGGCGGTCCACCGCAACGACTGGGTGCGCTCGGCCCCGGCCACGGCGGTGCGCTCCGGGCTGCAGCGGGTCCTGATGACCCCCGTCCTGCGCTCGCAGGTGACGGTCCACGTGCACAACGCCGAGGTGCTGGACCGCCTCGGTGGCGCGGCCGTGCTGGTCGCCAACCACTCCTCGCACCTGGACGCCCCGGTGCTGCTGGAGGCCCTCGGGCCGCGCCGTCGCCGCCGGATCGCGATCGCCGCGGCCGCGGACTACTTCTTCGACGTGTGGTGGCGTGCGGCCCCGTCGGGTCTGGTCATCGGCACCTTCCCCCTCGAACGCCGCGGGACGGCGGGGGCGAGCGCGTCCTCGCAGCTGCTCGCCGACGGCTGGAGCCTGGTGATGTTCCCCGAGGGTGGGCGCAGCTACACCGGTGAGATGCGCCCGTTCAAGAAGGGCGCGGCGTACCTGGCCCTGGAGGCCGGGGTGCCGGTCGTCCCGATCGCCCTGCGCGGGACCTACGACGCGATGCCGCCGAAGCGGAACTGGCCGGTGAAGGGGCGTCCGCCGATCCACGTGACCTTCGGCGAGCCGCTGCACGGACGCGAGGGTGAACGGGCCGGGGACTTCACCCCCCGGATCGAGGAAGCCGTCGCGAAACTGCTCGCGAACAGCTGATCCGAGCGCTCCGAGGCGTGATCTGCGCCACACGCGGACGTCGCCCACCAGCCTGATCAGGGGTTTCGTGCACGTTCACGTGACGGTGCGGACACGGCACGGTGTACGCCGGGCCTCGCGCTTGTTACGGTCGGCCCGTCCCTGAGCCCGTTCGGGGACACGTCGCGGAGACGCCGAGTCCTGCCCACCGCGCCGGATGCAGAACCCGTGGGCAGGAGCGGGGGACCCAAGGTTCCTCGGACCACCGCAGTCCGCTGCGGAGTCCTCGGGGTGAAGCCGCGTCCGCGCGGCCGGGTCACACCTTCGACCCGAACCCGACAGCTGACCTCGCAGGCGTTGGAGGCCAACCATGTCTGCGATCCGTCGCGCCCCGTCCCGTCTCGTCCGCCGTGGCCTGCTGGCCACCTTCGCTGCCGGCGCTGCCGGTGCCGCTCTGCTGGGCCCCGTCTCCAGCGCCTCGGCCGCTCCCGTGCAGGAGTGGGACGCGCTCGCCCACTGCGAGTCCAGCGGCAACTGGCACATCAACACCGGCAACGGCTACTACGGCGGGCTGCAGTTCAACCCGCGCACCTGGACCAGCTTCGGCGGTGGGCAGTACGCGGGCCGTGCCGACCAGGCCTCCCGCGAGCAGCAGATCGTCGTCGCCGAGCGCGTGCTCGCGGCCCAGGGCTGGAACGCCTGGCCGTCCTGCTCGCGCCGTCTCGGCCTGCACGGCTCGGCGGACCCCGTCGGCCAGGAGGCCGCGCTGCTCCACCCGGCGCCCGCTCCCGCCCCTGCGCCCGCTCCCGCGCCTGCTCCGGCTCCCGCGCCTGCTCCGGCCCCCGCTCCGGTCGCCGTCGTCGAGGCCGCTCCGGCGCCCGCCGCCCGCACCTACACCGTCGCCCCCGGCGACACCCTCTACCGGATCGCCGTGAACAACGGCGTCGCCGGCGGGTACGTCGCGGTGTGGAACGCCAACCGCGGTCTCATCGGTGACAACCCGGCGCACATCGCCGTCGGCCAGGTCCTCGTCCTCCCCTGATCCCCCTCCCGCCCGTGATCGTGCAGGGATCCCCTGCACGATCACGGGCGGTGGTCCGACCGGGGTCAGGGACGCTGGTCGAAGACGTGCCGGCGCACCCAGGCGTGCATCGCGACGGCCGCCGCCGCCCCCACGTTGATCGAGCGGGTCGAGCCGAACTGCGCGATGGCCAGCACGTCGACGCAGTGCGCGACCGCCTCGTCGGTCAGTCCCGGACCTTCCTGCCCGAAGAGCATCACGCACTCGCGCGGGAGGTCGTAGGTCTCCAGCGGTACCGATCCCTCGACGTTGTCGATGCCGACGATCGGGAGTCCCCGTTCAGCGGCCCAGGCGACGAGGGCCTCCACGTCGGTGTGGTGGTGGACGGACAGGTAGCGGTCGGTGACCATCGCGCCGCGACGGTTCCACCGCCGGTGGCCCACGACGTGCGCACCGGCCGCGTTCACGGCGTTCGCGGTCCGCACGACCGAACCGATGTTCGCGTCGTGCTGCCAGTTCTCGACCGCCACGTGCAGCGGGTTCCGGCGGGTGTCGAGGTCGGCGACGATCGCGGCGTTGGACCAGTACCGGTACTCGTCACCCACGTTGCGCCGGTCACCCTCGAGCAGCAGCTCGGGATCGAAGCGCGGGTCGTCGGGCCAGGTCCCCTCCCAGGGCCCCACGCCGACGACCCGCTGCTCCTGGACCTCGTCACTCACCGGTCCATCATCGCAAGGCTCAGACGGCCTTCTTCCACGCGGACCGGAACCCCAGCGACCGACCGGTCTGCAACAGGCTGTTCTCGTAGAGACGGCGCGCGACGGTGACGAAGAGCACGGCGGTGGCCGCGATGATCAGCAGCGAGAGCAACGGTTCCCACAGGGCGACGTCCCCCTGGACCACGCGCTTGGGCATGACCATCGGCGAGGACAACGGGATGTAGCTCAACGCGGTCTGCAGCGGACCGGGTTCGTTGGCGAGGAAGCTGGCGAAGAACGGCAGCATGACGAACATCTGCACCGGGGTCGCCGTCGACTGCAGGTCCTCGAGCCGGCTCGCCATCGCGCCCGCCGCAGCCCACAGGCAGGAGAGCATCGCGAAGCCGAGGAGGAAGAAGACCAGGAACCACGCGGCGGCGCTGGGGATGCCCGGGATGCTGTCCAGCAGTTCCGGCTGGGCGATGCGCAGGGCCGCCACCCCGGCGACGACGAGCAGCAGGATCTGGCCGAAGGCCAGGATCCCGTTGCCGAGGATCTTGCCGATGAGCAACTGCCGCACCGGGACGGTCGTCACGAGCAGTTCGATGACGCGGGTCTGCTTCTCCTGCACCACGCTCTGCGCGATCGAGTAGCCGAAGAGGACGACGATCTGGAAGAACAGCAGTGCGAACGCGAGGCCGAGGAAGTAGACGAGCAACGGGTCCACCGCGTCGGGGTCGAGCAGTCGCGTCGACGGCGGCGGCAACGACAGGACACGCTGGACCTCGGTCTGGTCCACCCCCAGCGCCTGGAAACCCAGCACGGTCTGCGCGGAACCGATCCGGGTGCGCAGGACGCCGGCCAGGGTGTCCGAGACGCTGCGGTCACCCAGGATGACGGCGCTGGTGTCCCCGACGACCACGGCGGCGTCGACGTCCCCGGCGCGGACAGCGGCCTCGGCGGCCGCGTCGTCGGCGACCTCCTCCAGCTCGATCCGGGTGTCCGGGTCCTCACCGGGCCGGGCGACCACCAACGGCTGCGCCTGCACGGTGACCGCGACGTCGTAGTCGTCGCCACCTCCGGAGATCACCCCGGGCAGGACGGAAGCCGCGGCGACGAGGACGAAGAGCAGGACGGTCGAGAAGATGAAACCCTTGTCCCGCAACTTCTCGGTCATCTCGCGCTGGGCGATGATCCACCACTGGGCGTTCACCGGGACACCTCCTGGAACAGGTCGGACAACGAAGGCAGCAGCGGGGCGAAGGAGCGGACCGGGCCCCGGCGGAGGGCCTCGGCGAGAACCCGCTGGTCGAGGTCGGGATCACCGTGGAGTTCGAGGACGGTCCCGTCGGCACGCCGTTCCAGCACCCGGACGCCGGGGACGTCGTCCAGCCAGCCGAGGTCGGCGTCGGCGACGAGCCGGAAGCGGGATCCGGCCCGTTCCCGGCGCAGCTTCTCCGGTTCTCCCGCGGCGACGACCCGACCGGCGTGCAGGATGACGAGTTCGTCGCAGAGCCGGTCGACGAGGTCGAGCTGGTGGCTGGAGAAGAGGACACCCACCCCCGCCGCGACCTTCTCCCGCAGCAGGTCCGCCATCGCGTCGACGGCGATCGGGTCGAGACCGGAGAACGGTTCGTCGAGGACCAGCAGTTCGGGGTCGTGCACCAGGGAGGCCGCGACCTGGACCCGCTGCTGGTTCCCCAGCGAGAGCGACTCCAGCTTGTCGCCGGACCGGTCACCCAGCCCGAGGCGTTCCAGCAGGTCCTGGCCCCGCTTCGCGGCGACCGCGCGGTCCACCCCGTGCAGCCGGGCCAGGAACACCAGCTGTTCCAGCAACCTGCCCTTGGGGTAGAGACCGCGTTCCTCCGGCATGTAGCCGAACCGGCGGCGGACGGCGAGGTCGGGGACCTTCCCGCGGAACGTCACCGTCCCGGAGTCCGCGGCCAGCACGCCGAGGGCGATCCGCATCGTGGTGGTCTTCCCGGCACCGTTCGCCCCGACGAAACCCACCATGCGTCCGTCCGGAACGCTGATGCTGACGCCGTCGAGAGCGAGACGGTCCCCGAAGGTCCTGGTGATCTTGTCGAGGACGAGCATCCCCCGAACCTAGGGGAACCCTGAGAGACCCCGCGTCCGACGATCGTCGCAGTGCGAGCTCCCCCGGGTCGGCGGAACGGGCGAGCCGTCGTCAGGCGCTGGCGAGGATCCGGACCGCCGTCGCCTTGACCACCAGGTGCACCGGGCCGCCCGGCACGAGGTCGAGCTCCGCCGCCGCCGCGACGGTGATGTCGGCCAGGACGTCGTGCCCGGCCGGCGCGTCCGGTCGGGCCCGCACGCGGACGACCTCCCCGCGGGGAGCGACGTCGAGCACCGTCGCGGACCACCGGTTGCGCGGACTCCCGCCGGGGTCGCTCGCGTGCACCGACACCACGGAGGGGCTGAAGAGGGCGACGCCGCGCTCCCCCACCGCACCCGTGACCAGCCCGTGCACCACGGTGCCGTCCGCGGTGGCCAGGCCGTCCGCGGTGATGGTCCCCGGGATCAGCACCAGACCCGCCAACCGGGCCCCGAACGCGCTCTTCGGCGAGGACAGGACCTGCTGCGCCGGACCGCGTTCGGCGACCCGGCCGGCCTCGAGCACGACGACCTGGTCGGCGAGGGCCAGCGCGTCGAGCGGGTCGTGGGTCACCAGGACCGCGCAGCGCCCGGTACCGCGCAGGACCCGGCGCAGGACCTGCCGGACCTCGGGGGCGGCGGTGACGTCGAGCGCGGCCATCGGTTCGTCCAGCAGCAACAGCTTCGGCTCGGCGGCGAGCGCCCGGGCGATCGCGACCCGCTGGGCCTGGCCGCCGGACAGTTCGTGGGGGCGACGGCCCGCGAAGGGGGTCATCCCGACGTCCCCGAGCAGCTGCCGGGCCCGTTCTCGGGCGTGGGTGCGGGAGGCACCGGCACTGCGCGGGCCGAACGCCACGTTCGCCTCGACGTCGAGGTGCGGGAAGAGCATCGCGTCCTGGGCGAGCAGGCCGACCCCGCGGCGGTGCGGGGGGACGAAGGTCCCGCGGTCGTCGACCAGCACCTCGCCGTCGAGGACGACCCGCCCCGCGGTCGGTCGCAGCAACCCCGCGAGCAGTCCCAGCAGCGTCGACTTCCCGGCGCCGTTCGGCCCCAGGACGGCGAGGACCTCCCCGGGGGCGACCGACAGTTCCAGGTCGACGTCTCGCGGGGCGAACCGGACGGCGACCTCCAGACCGGCCATCAGAACACCCCCCGCCCCGGCCGTCCGCGGACCGCCACGACGACGACCACCGCGACGACGACGAGCAGCAGCGACAACGCGGCCGCGGCGTCGGGGTCGGTCTCGCGGACGAGGTAGATCTCCAGCGGCAGTGTCCGGGTCACGCCCTGGAGGCTGCCGGCGAACGTCAGGGTCGCGCCGAACTCCCCCAGGGCGCGCGCGAAGGCCAGCACCGCACCGGACACCAGCCCCGGCACCACCAGCGGCAACGTCACCCGGAACAGCACCCGACCGGGTCTCGCGCCCAGCGTCGCGGCGACGGCCTCGTAGCGCCGGCCCGCCGTGCGCAGGGTTCCCTCGAGGCTCAGGACCAGGAACGGCAGCGACACGAACGTCTGGGCGATGACCACGGCCACGGTGGTGAAGGCGACGGTGACGCCGAAACCCTCCAGCGTGGACCCGAACAGGCCCCTGCGGCCGAAGGTGTAGACCAGCGCGAGCCCGCCGACGACGGGCGGCAGCACGAGGGGCAGCAGGACGATGGAGCGCAGCACCCGCATCCCGGGGAAGTCGCTGCGGGCCAGCACCAACGCCATCGGGACCCCGAGGACGAGGCAGGCGAGGGTGCTGGCCGAGGCCGTCTTCAGGCTGAGCAGCAGCGCGGCGCGGGAGGAGTCGGAGGTGACGAGCGGGACGAAGTCCGCCCACGGCACCCGCGACAGGATCCCGGCGAGGGGAGCGAGGAACAGCAGCAGCCCCACCGCCGCCGGGACGAACACCCACCGCGGCAGCGCGCTCCCCTCCACCGCACTGCCGCGCCGGGTCACTTCGCCGGCGCGCCGAACCCGGCGTCCCGCAGGACCTCCTCGCCCGCGGTACCGGTGACGAACGTGACGAACTCCGACGCGAGGTCGGCGTCCTGCGCATCCTGCAGGGCGGCGATCGGGTAGGTGTTCACGGCGCCGGCGGACTCGGGGAACTCGACCCCGGTGACCTTCTCGCCCGCGGAGGTGACGTCGGTGACGTAGACGAGGCCGGCGTCCGCCTCGCCCGAGGTGACCTTGCCGAGCACGTCGGTCACCGAGGACTCCTCGCTCACCGGGCTGAGCGTGACCCCGGAGGACGTCTCGACGGTCTGCGTCGCGGAACCGCAGGGAACCTGCGCGGCGCAGACGACGACCTTCACCCCCGGTTTCGCCAGGTCCGCGAACGTCTTGATCCCGGCGGGGTTACCTGCGGGAGTGGCGATCTCGAGGACGTTGGTGGCGAAGTCGACCGGGGCGGCCGCGGTCAGCGACTGGTCGGTGACCTTCGTCATGTTCTTCTCGTCGGCCGAGGCGAACACGTCCGCCGGGGCACCCTCGGTGATCTGGGTGACGAGGTCGGAGGAACCGGCGAAGCTGAACCTGACGGTGACGCCGGGGTTCGCGGCCTCGAACTCCCGGCCGATCTCGGTGAAGGACCCCTTCAGCGACGCGGCCGCGAACACGGTGAGGGTGCGGGCCGCCGCGCTGGTGGAGCTCGACGTCGCCGCCGGGGTCGCGGTGTCGTCGTCGCCGGAACCGCAGGCGGCGAGCAGACCACCGACGGCGACCAGGGCGATCACCGGACGCATCCTCACGAACGGTTCCCCTCGGGCGTCTCGACGATGACCGTCGTCGCCTTGACCACGGCCGTGGCCCGGCTCCCGGGTTCGAGGCCGAGTTCCTCGGCGGCCTCGCGGCTCATGAGCGAGACGACGCGGTGCGGTCCGCACTGCATCTCGACCTGGGCCATGACCCCGTCGGCGACGACCCGCGTCACCAGTCCGGCGAAGTGGTTGCGCGCCGAGCGCGTCACGCCCGTGGTGTCGGTCGCGGCCGAGGCGGCGTGCTGCACCGCGAACGCGGCGAGCACGGCTCCGTCCACGACGGTCCGGCCGTTCTCGTCCTTGCTGCTCGCCAGCGTGCCGGCGTCGCTCCAGCGGCGGGCGGTGTCGTCGGAGACGCCGAGCAGGTCGGCGACGTCACGGATGCGGTAGAGCGGCACGACCCGATTCTAGCCGCACTCGCGGACCGTAGTCAGAACAGGATCCGCAGGTGCGGATCAGCCCCGCGGGGCCCGCAACAGCGCCGTCATCTCCGGCAGGTCGAACACCTGCGCCACCGCGACCCCGGACTGGCGCCCGAGCTCCGGGTCGGCCCCGGCGTCCAGCAGCGCCGTGACGATGTCGGTGGCCTGCCGGAAGACCGCGGCCCCGATCGCCGTCTGGCCCTTGTCGTTGACCCGGGCGTGGTCGGCGCCGCGCTCGAGCAGGGCCCGGACCGTCCCGGTGTGCACGTGGTAGGCCGCGAGGACCAGCAACGTGTCCCCGCCGGAGTTCGTGAGGTTGACCGGGACCCCGGCGTCGACCCGCGCGGTCAGCTCCGCCGTCGCACCCGCCCGGGCCAGGTCGAAGGTCTCGTGCAGGAAAACCAGTTCGTCCTCGGTCAGGGCGGTGCGGGGTCCCTCGCTCACCGCCGGATCGTACCGGGGTCTGGCGCCCGCACGGGTCGCGGCCGTACGGTTGCTGAACCGGTTCGGTTCCTCGGACCGGGGACGTGGGCGTCCAGGGACGGTCGCCCCGCGAGCAGCACGCGAGAGGACGAGAACCCCACTCATGGCCGACAAGACACTCGACACGTCGAAGATCTCCGTACAGCTCTACACGGTGCGCGACGCGCTCGCCGCCGACCTCGACGCCACCCTGGCCCGCCTCGCCGGCTTCGGCTTCCGCCAGGTGGAGCCGTTCGGCCTCACCGAGAAGGCCGACGAGCTCGCCCCGGCGCTGGCCCGGGCCGGGCTGACCGCACCGAGCACCCACGCCAAGGTCGTCGGCGGTGACATCGAGGCCGTGCTGGCCGCCGCCGCGAAGACGGAAACGACGCTCGTCGTCGAACCCCACGTCGACCCCGCGCGCTGGACCACCGCCGAGGACGTCGCCGCGATCGCCGCCGAGCTCAACGCCGCCGCGCTCCGCGCCGCCGACGCCGGGGTGACCATCGGCTACCACAACCACCAGTTCGAGCTCGAGACGAAGATCGGCGGCCGCCCCGCCCTCGAGGTCTTCGCCGACCACCTCGCCGACGGGGTCGCCCTCGAGGTCGACACCTACTGGGTCGTCGTCGGCGGCGTCGAGGTCCCCGACCTGCTCGGCCGCCTCGGCGAGCGCGTGCGCGCGGTCCACCTCAAGGACGGTGACGGCAGCCGCGACACGAAGAAGCAGGTCGCCTTCGGGTCCGGTGACCTCGACGTCGCCGCGATCCTCGCGGCCTCGGCGGGGGTCGACCTCGGGGTCGTCGAGCTCGACGACACCACCGGTGACGTCTTCGACGCCGTGCAGGGCAGCTACGACTACCTGGTGAAGGCCCTGTCGTGAGCGAGACGCGTACAGGACCGGTCGGGATCGGCATCGTCGGCGCGGGCGTCATCAGCGGCACCTACCTCGAGAACCTCACGGCGTTCCCCGACGTGCGGGTCCACGCCATCGGCGACCTCTTCCCCAAGGCCGCCGCGGCCCGGGCCGCGGAGCACGGGGTCCCGGCCCACGGCGGCATCGACGCCGTGCTGGGCAACCCGGACGTCGAGATCGTCGTGAACCTGACGATCCCCGCGGCCCACGTCGAGGTGTCGCTCGCGGCCATCTCGGCCGGCAAGCACGTCTGGTCGGAGAAGCCCGTCGCCCTCGACCGCGAGGGCGGCCAGCGCCTGATCGACGCGGCGGAGGCGGCCGGTGTCCGGTTGGGCTGCGCGCCGGACACGTTCCTGGGCGCGGGGCTGCAGACCTCGCTCAAGGCACTGGCCCGGGGCGACATCGGGACCCCGCTGACGGCGCTGACCCTGATGCAGTCCCCCGGCCCGGAGTCCTGGCACCCGAACCCGGCCTTCCTCTTCCAGACCGGGGCCGGTCCGCTGTTCGACATCGGGCCCTACTACCTGACGACGCTGGTCCAGGCGTTCGGCCCGGTCGCCTCGGTCGCGGCCATCGCCTCGACGGCCCGGGCCCAGCGCGTCATCGGTTCGGGGCCCAGGGCGGGCGAGACCTTCGACGTGACCGTGCCGACGCACGTCAGCGCCATCGCGCAGTTCCGCAGCGGCCAGAGCTCGCAGAGCATCTTCAGCTTCGACTCCCCCCTCCCCCGGGCGGGGTTCGTGGAGATCACCGGCACCGACGCGACCCTGGCCCTGCCGGACCCGAACAACTTCGACGGCGACGTCCAGATCCGCCGCCGCGGCAGTGAGGAGTGGGAGGTCCTGGCCTCCACGACGGCGCTGTCCACCCGCGGTACCGGGGTCCTCGAGATGGCCCGCGCCATCCGGGCGGGACGTCCGCACCGCGTCCAGGGCGCCCTGGCCCACCACGTGGTCGACGTCATGGAGTCGATCGCCGAGTCCGCGCAGAGCGGCGCGTTCGTGCCCGTGAGCAGCACCGTCGAGGCCGCGGCCCCGCTCCCCGACGACTGGGACCCCACGGCCGCCACGGTCTGACCCCCCTCCGATCCGTGATCCCGCGGGGACCACCAGCGGGATCACGGATCGGGCATCGGCCATGGGGCTGATGCCGGCCCGGACGAGTCATCCTCTGGGCTGATCTCCAGCCCGGGACGTCCACGGGGCTCCGAAAGAGACTTACCCTGGGGCACGTGCCCCTGCTCGCCGAGTTCACGACCGCGCTGTCCACGTCGTTGCCGGCGGCGGCACCCGCTCTGCTGCCCGACTGGGCCAGCCCCGAGACGTTCCTGGACACCCTCGGTCCCGCCGCCCTGTGGGTCGCCATGGCCATCGTGTTCGTCGAGTGCGGGCTGTTCATGTTCTTCCTGCCGGGCGACTCCCTGCTGTTCACCGTCGGGTTGTTCACCCACTCCGACGTCCTGCGGGAACCGATCTGGCTCTCCTGCCTGCTGCTGTCCGTCGCGGCCTTCCTCGGCAACGTCGTGGGCTACGAGATCGGACGCAAGGCGGGGCCGGCGCTGTTCGACCGGCCGAACTCCAAACTGCTGACCCCGAAGCGGATCCAGCAGACCAGCGAGTTCTTCGAGCGCTTCGGGGCCCGCGCCATCATCCTGGCCCGGTTCGTGCCCGTCGTCCGCACCTTCATCACCCTCGCCGCGGGGGCAGGTGCCATGTCCCGCAGGACGTTCCTGACGTTCTCGGCGATCGGCGCCGTGCTCTGGGCGACCGGCATCACGCTGCTCGGCTACGCGCTGGGCAACATCACCCTGATCCGGAACAACCTCGAACTGGGTCTGCTGCTGCTCGTCGTGCTCTCCCTCATCCCGGTCGGGATCGAGTTCCTGCGCGCCCGGGCCAAGGACCGCCACCGCACGGCCTCGCTGCCGGCGCAGTCGAACGGGAAGACCCCCGAGAACCAGCGCTGAGCCGTCACCCGGCAGGATGTCCGGGTGGCTCGCCGGCGGTTGTCCCTGTCCCTGCGGTGGGGGGACATGGACGCCTACCGCCACATCAACAACGTCGAGATCGTGCGGCTCCTCGAGGAGGCCCGCGTGCGCGCCTTCGGGCTGGAGTCCCCCGACGGTTCGGCCCCGATGCTGGCGACCGGGATGGTCGTGGCGAAGCACACCGTCGAGTACCTGCGACCGCTGGACTACCGCCTCGCCCCGGTCGCCGTCGACCTCTGGGTGGGCCGAACGGGTGGAGCCAGCTTCGAGGTCGACTACGAGCTCCTCGAACCCGACACCGACGCCGTCGGTGAGCTCCGGACCTACGTCCGCGCCTCCACGGTGTGCGTCGCCTACGACTTCGACGAGGGTCGTCCCCGGCGCCTCGACGACGACGAACGACGCAGGCTGGCCCTGCTGGCCGACGACTGAGGTCGCCCTGCCTTCTGGCAGGATCACGAGGTGTCCGACTGGATCGCACAGCTCGCCGACCCTCAGCTCGAGGACCTCGGCGCGGTCGGGCTGTACGTCCTCGTCTTCGGGATCGTGTTCGCCGAGACGGGCACCCTGATCGGGTTCTGGCTGCCCGGCAGCAGCGTCCTCTTCACGGCAGGTCTCATCTCCGCCCGCGAGGACTCCCCCGTCTCGCTGACCGTCCTGGTCGTCGGGGTGACGCTGGCGGCCGTCCTGGGCGACACCGTCGGGTACTGGTCCGGACGCCGGCTGGGTCGGCCCTGGCTGCTGCGCCGGGCCGGGAAGGCCGCCCGGCACCTGCCCCGGGCCGAGGCGTTCTACGCGAAGTACGGCTGGTTCGCGGTGGTGGCCTGCCGGTTCATCCCGTGGTTGCGCGCGTTCACGCCGATCATCGCCGGCACGGCCGCGATGCCCTACGCCAAGTTCGCCTCCGCGAACGTCGTGGGCGCCCTGTGCTGGGGCGCGCTGCTGGTGCTCGCCGGTCACGCCGCCGACTCCCACCCCTGGGTGCGGACGACGGCGTACGCGATCGCCGGGACCGCCATCGTCTTCTCCTTCGTCATGCCTCTCGCGGCCTGGATCCGTCGACGTCGACGGGCGCGCGCGTGAGGGACCCCCTGCCCGTCCCGGCCCGCGCGGTGCGGACCGGGACGAGCGTGGAGCGGTCCCGGTTCATCGCGACCCTGGAGCCGGTGCGCGACGTCGACGGTGTCGACGCGGTGCTCGCCCGGGTCCGCAAGGAGTTCCCCGACGCCCGTCACCACTGCACGGCCTCGGTCCTGGGCGGGGACGGCACGCAGCAGCGCTCGAACGACGACGGCGAACCGGCCGGCACGGCGGGGGCCCCGATGCTGGCCGCGCTGAACGGTGCGGGGGTGACCGGGGTCATCGCCGTGGTCACGCGGTACTTCGGCGGTGTCCTGCTGGGCACGGGCGGGCTGGCCCGCGCCTACGGCTCCGCCGTGTCCGGTGCGCTCGCCGAGGCCGGCGTGCTGCGCCGTCGCTGGGTCGACCTCGTCGAGGTGCGCGCGAGCCTCGCCGACGGCGGTCGCCTGGAGGCCGACCTGCGGCACGGCTTCGACGTCGAGGACGTCGTGTGGAGCGGCGAGGGCTGGTCGGCGACGCTCGCCCTGGCCCCGGACGGGACGGGAGCGCTCGCCGCCCACCTGGCCGCGGGCGGGTTCGCCACCGAGCTCGGGGCACCGCGACGGGCCGTGCGCACCGCGGGGAACGCCACCTGATCACCGGCCCGTGAGTCCCTGCCTCGGCTCACGCGGGTGGCTCAGGGTCTCGTGACGGCCGTCAGCCGCACGGCGACGGTCACGTCGACGACGTCGGGCAACCCGGCGAGCCGCTCCTCGAGGGCCGCGGCGTCGACGTGGTGGGCACTGGGCCCCATGAGCACCAGAGCCCGCAGCGCAGCGCGGTCGAACCGGCGGGGCACCCGCAGTTCCGCCTCGGTGAGGTCGACGAACCCCTCGAGGTCGGTGTGCAGCCGCTCGGCCTTGCGCTCCTCGACCCCGACCATGCCGAGCACGTCACGGACCTCGCCGAGGTGCTCCGGCAACGGGGTGACGATCACCCACCGTCCCCCGGGACGCAGGACCCGGATCACCTCCGGGACCGACCGGGGGGCGAAGACCGTCGTCACGAGGTCGGCGGAGGCGTCGGCGAAGGGCAGTCCGCGCCAGACGTCCGCCCCGACCGCGGCGGCCCGGGGGTGCGCACGGGCGGCGCGGCGCAGGGCCGCGGCCGAGACCTCGACGACGACCCCGGACCCGCCGGTGCGCTCCAGGACGTGCGCGAGGTAGTACCCGGTCCCGCCGCCGACGTCGACGACGAACCCCGCGACGCCCCGGTCGGCGAGCGCCGCGGCGATCGGTGCGTAGTGCCCGGCGCCGAGGAACTCCTCGCGGGCGGCCACCATCGCCGCGGTGTCACCGGTCGCCTTCGACCCGACGGCGAGGTTGACGTAACCCTGACGGGCGAGGTCGAACCGGTGTCCCGCAGCGCATCCGAGGGTCCGCCCGGTCAGCTCGAAGCGGCCCGCGCAGAGCGGGCAGCGCAGGAGCGGGAGGGCGGCCTCGAACGCGTTCAGCGCTGCTGCTCGGCGCTCGCGCCCAGCGGGTGCAGGCCGGAGACGGCACCGACCCAGGAGGTGGGGACACCCGCGAGGCGGTGGTCGTAGGCGCGCACGGCCGCGGAGTGGAAGGCGATGTCCCCGGCGAGACGGTGCTCGGCGTCGGCGAGCGCCCGGACGGTCTGCGGGTCCGGTTCGGCCGCGGCGGCCTCCTGCGCGGCGAGGTGGGTCGCCAGGTCGGCGAGGCGACTGCGGCGCTGATCGGCGAGCGCGCCGGCCTCGACGGCCAGGTCGCGCATCCGGACCAGGGCCGCGCGGGTCGCGACGACCCACAGGGCGATCACGAGGACGAGCAGCACGACGACGACGAGGACGACGGCCCCGGTGGCGCCCATCAGGCGAGCCCGATGTCGCTGAGGCCGTAGGCGAAGCGGTAGGGCACGCCGGCCTCGGCCTCGACCTTCTCCTGGGCGCCGGTGTTCCGGTCGACGATGACGACGACCCCGACGACCTCGGCCCCCGCAGCGCGCAGCGCCTCGACGGCGGTGAGGACGGACCCCCCGGTGGTGGAGGTGTCCTCGACGGCCACGACCCTGCGCCCGGCGACGTCGGGGCCCTCGATGCGGCGCTGCAGACCGTGGGCCTTCTCGGCCTTGCGGACGACGAAGGCGTCCAGCGGGGCGCCGTCGTGCGCAGCGGCCCACCCGCGGGCGTTGGCGGCGTGGACCATGGCGAAGGCGACCGGGTCGGCGCCCATCGTGAGCCCGCCGACGGCCTGGAAGTCCCAGTCCTGCACCAGGTCCAGCAGCACGGGACCGACGAGGGCGGAGGCTTCGCCGTCCAGGCTGATCCGGCGCAGGTCGACGTAGTAGTCGGCCTCCTTGCCGCTGGAGAGCGTCACCGTCCCGCGGACGACGGCCTTGGCCGCGATGAGTTCCGCGAGGCGGTCGCGTTCGCTGGAGTTCGGTGTGCTCACGGGACCGCAGCTTAGGTGCTGTCCGGCTCCGGTCCGAGCACGTGGGGGCCTCGCCTGTAACGTGCCGCCGCGTGCGCCTCGCCACCTGGAACGTGAACTCCATCCGCGCCCGCCTCGACCGGGTCATCGCCTGGATCGAGCGCAGCGACGTCGACGTCGTCGCTCTGCAGGAGACCAAGTGCAAGGACGAGCAGTTCCCCGAGCAGGCCTTCCGCGACCTCGGCTACGAGGTCGCCCACCACGGCCTGTCGCAGTGGAACGGCGTCGCCCTGGTGTCCCGGGTCGGTCTGGAGGACGTCAGCACGGCCTTCTCCCCCGACGTCCCGCACTTCGGGGACCCGGCGGTCGCGGAGGCGCGGGCCATCGGTGCGCTCTGCGGTGGGGTGCGGGTGTGGAGCCTGTACGTGCCCAACGGCCGCTCCCTGGAGGACCCGCACTACGCCTACAAGCTGCTGTGGCTGGAGCAGCTGCGCGAGGCCGGGAAGGCCTGGCTGGCGCAGGACCCCGACGCCCCGGTGGCGCTGGTGGGTGACTTCAACATCGCCCCGACCGACGACGACGTCTGGGACGTCGACGTCTTCGCGGGCGCGACGCACGTGTCGGAGCCGGAGCGGAAGGCGTTCTCGTCGCTGGTGGAGGCGGGGTTCGCCGACGTGGTCCGCCCGTACGCCCCCGGCCCGGGGACGTTCACGTACTGGGACTACACGCAGCTGCGCTTCCCGAAGCGTCAGGGCATGCGGATCGACTTCGTGCTGGGCTCCCCCGCGCTGCAGGCGCGGGTGAGCGGCGCGACGATCGACCGCGAGGAGCGCAAGGGCAAGGGCGCCTCGGATCACGCCCCGGTGATCGTGGAGCTTGCGCCGAACGCGTGAACCCTGCCCGATCGGCTCCTGCGGGGGAGACTCGGGCGCTGCACCTCACTAGGTTCGAACGGTGCGAGCACCTGTCAGCTGCGACGACCTCGAGCAGGTCGAACTGAACGCGGCGAACGACGCCCGGGGCCAACGGGCCGTCGCGGACCTGCTGCAGTCCTGGGCCCGGCGAGCCGTGCCGGGGGACTCGGTGTCCCGCGGTCGGTTGCTGGTCGCGGCCAGCGAGCACGCGGCGTTCGCGGGCGACGCCCGGCGGGCCCTGCGCCTGGCCAACCAGGCCCTGGCGACCGGTGACGTGGTGGCCCCGGACACCCGGTGCTACGTCGTCGCGGCGCTGCTGGTGTGCGGCCACCTGCGGGAGGCGGTCGCGTTGGCCGACGAGGTCCTCGACACCCGCGGCGACGACGTCGACGTCTACCTGCACCTGGGCGAGGAGTTCTCCTGGCACCGCCAGGGCGAGGAGGCCTCCCGCATCTACACGCTGGGGATGTTCCGCTGCGCCGGCGACGACGACGCCACCGAGCAGCTGCTCGGGGCGTGGCGTCGCGGTCGGGCGCCACGGACGGTGGACCTGCGCGACGGCGTCCTGACCGCCGTTCCCGCCCAGGGGTCGGTGCCGGCCCAGGCCGTCCGGCTCGAGTAGCCGACCCGCCCCGGCCGGATCAGACCGACCAGGTCCCGGCGGCCTCCCCGACCGCCACGGCGACGTCGACGACGTTGCCGGGCGGCGGGAGCGGGCAGGCCCACTCGGGGTCGTAGGCGCAGCTGGGCGGGTAGGCGAAGTTCAGGTCGACGACGAGGCTCGTGAGGTCACCCCCGAGGTCGGCGCCCTTGACGGTGTCGAGGACGTAGCGCCCGCCGCCGTAGCCGGGACCGGGGTCCTTCAACGGGAGGAACAGACCGCCGCCGTACTGGTCCAGCCACCACACGTCCAGCGTGCCGACACCTCGCAGGGCAACGGTTCCGACGCGTTCGAAGTGCACGGTGCCGTCGGTGCCGGTGACGGCCTCCCGCATGAGCGGCGGGGCGTCGTCGACGGGGACGACGAAACGCATCGCCGGGTCGTAGGCCGCGACCGGCAGCCCGGTGAAGGTCGCGCGGTCCTGGGGCAGCAGCGGGCTCGCGGGGTGGGTGGCGAACAGGTCGTCGCGACCGGCGACCCACTGCGCGTGCCCGGCGGCGGGGTCCTGCGCGGACCGGACGTCGGTGTAGAGGGCGCCGACGCGGCGGCGCCAGTCGAGGACGTCGAGTCGCTTCACCCGGCCACTCCACCAGAACCGCGTCGTCCGGCAACCGCGGGCCACGGGTCAGGGGTGCACGTGGGAGCCCTTGAGGACCTTGTCGACGGCGTTGCGGGGACCGTGCAGCGCCAGTCCCACGAGGTCGAGGTCGGAGCCGGCCACCGCGGCCACCGCGGCCCGGTTCGCGTCGTCGTGACCGGTGCTGAACATGTCGGCGGTGAACACCGCCAGCGGCAGCGACCGGCCCAGCGCCCGGCCGTGCGCGGCGCGCAGCGCGTCCCGGTCGCCCTCGAACACGAGGACGGGCCGCCCGAGCAGCGGGAGGTAGGCCGTGCCGTCGGCGTCGGCGTACGGCTCCCCCACGAGGTCCGGGTGGGCCGCGGTGATGCCGCTGGCCAGGAACGCGGTGACGTTGAGCCGCTGCCAGGTCGCCAGGTCGTCGCGGACGAGGACGGCGATCTTGGTGTCGAAGCGGACGGGTTCGCTCGGGTCGGTCACGGGCTGATCCTCGGCCCCCCGCGCGACGTCCGTCTTGTACGTTCGTGACGTGGGTGAGCTGGTCCGCAGTTGGCGCCCGGACGTCCCGGGGATCGCCGAGGTCCTGCACGCCCGCTTCGTCGGGCACGCCTACCCGTTGCACACCCACGACACCTGGACGCTGCTGCTGGTGGACTCCGGCGCCGTCCGCTACGACCTGGACCACCGCACCCACGGGACCGGTTCCCTGGTCACGCTGCTGCCCCCGCACGTGCCGCACGACGGTCGGGCGGCGACGAGTTCGGGGTTCCGCAAACGGGTCGTCTACCTCGACGGTGCGGCGGTTCCCGCCGAGCTCGCGGGCCGCGCCGCGGACGACCCGGAGCTCCCGGACCCGCGGTTCACGACCGCCCTGCGGGAACTGCACCCCCTCCTCCTGGACCCCGCGGAGGGTTTCGAGGCGGAGGCCCGCACCGCCGTCCTGGTGGACGCGGTGACCGCGCACCTGCGCCGCAGCCCACCGCCCCGGGTGCGGGACGTCCCGCTGGCCCGGCGCCTGCGGTCGCTGCTCGACGAGCACGTCGTCGACGGTCTCAGGCTGGAGCGGGCCGCGGCCGAACTCGGGGTCTCCGGTGCCCACCTCGTCCGGACGTTCACCCGCGAGGTCGGCATGGCGCCGCACGCCTACCTGACCTCGCGTCGGGTCGACCTGGCCCGGACGTTGCTCCTCACCGGTCACCGTCCCGCCGAGGTCGCCGTCCTCGCCGGGTTCCACGACCAGCCGCACCTGACCCGGCACTTCCGCCGGGTCCTGGGAACGACGCCGGGCCGGTTCGCCCGGGGCTGAGCGGGACCGCGGACGGGTTGCGGCCGTGGGAGACGGGTGCTGGAGTGGTCTCCTCCCCCGTGGAACACCGGCGGGGGCCGCTGCGCGCAGACCCGAGCGGCCGCGCAGCAGGTCGAAGAGACGGCCACACCCACCACGGTCCAACAGCGGCCAGTCCTCCCGACGCCGACAGGCAGTCAGGCGACCCGCCATGAGCACCTCCACCGACCCCTCCGACCTCACCCGACCCGCTGTCACCCGACCCGCCGTCACCCGCCCCGACCTCACCGGAACCCCGCCCCGGAGCGTCCCCTTCGACCGCGACCTCCTCACCCCCTCGGTCGTCCACCTGGGGACGCACGGGTTGCGCCGCGCCCACCACGCCGTCTACTTCGACGAGCTCGCCCGCCGGCGCATCAGCGACGACTGGGGCCTGGTCCGCGTCGAGCTGCAACCCCCCGGGGCCCGGACGCTCCACCTGGACCACCTGCAGGAGCACCGGGTGCTCGTGACCGGGTCCGCGGCCACCTCGACCCGTGAGGTCGAGGTCCTCGTGGACCACGTCACCCGCACCGACGACTCCGGCTCGGTGCTCGACGCGCTGGCCGCTCCCACGACCCGCCTGGTCGTCCTGCAGGTCGCGGGTGGGGAGACCTCGCCGCCCCCCGGGACCGCACCGTCCCTGCCGGCGGTGGCCCACGGCTACCTCGTGCGGGCGCTGGCGCGGCGTCGGGACACCGGACTCCCGCCGTTCACCGTCCTGAACTGCGACCCGTCGCCCGGCAACGGCCACCGGACCCGCGAGGCGGTCCTGACCCTGGCGCGGGCGGAGGACCCCGGGCTCGCCGCCTGGATCGAGGAACGCGCGGCCTTCCCGTGCAGCGTCCTCGACCCGTTGCTGAGCGGGACGGGCGGTTGCCCGGGCTGGGTGGTGCAGGACGAGTTCTGCGACGGGCGCCCGCCCCTGGAGCAGGTGGGCGCGCGGTTCGTGGCGAGCACGGCACCGCACGGCGTCCTGCGCACCCGCCTGCTCGACGGCGCGCGGTACGCCGTGTCGGCCGTCGCGCGGCGCACCGGCGCCGCCCGCACCGACGAGGCGCTCGCCGACCCCCGGGTCTCCGCGTTCCTCGGGGGTTTCCTCCAGGAGGTCGCGACGCTCCTGCTCGACGTCCCCGGGATCGACCTGGACGCCTACCGCAGCGCAGTCCTGGCCCGGCTGGCCGACCCCCGCACCGGGGAGCCGCTGGCCCCGGCGGGCCGCCACGGCGGGGGTGGCTTCGCCGCCGCCGTCCTCCCCTCGCTGCGCCTGGCCCGGGACCAGCACCGCCCGCGCCGCCACCTCGTCCTCGCCGTGGCGGCCTGGCTGAGCTCACTGCCCGGGGCCGGCTCCGACGCCGGTTCCCTGCTGGACGGGCACCGCGACCTGCTGGGCACCCTCGCCGACGACACCCACCTGGCGGCCGAGCTCCAGGAGGCGCTGGAACTGCTGGCCTCCGGCGCGTTCGACCCATCGCGCCGGGACACCACCCGGGGAGCCCGCCCGTGACCCGGCGGCTCGCGGATCAGGTCGTCGTCGTGCTCGGCGCGTCCAGCGGCATCGGCCGCGCCACCGCCTTGCGCCTCGCCCAGGACGGGGCGCGCGTCGTGTGCGCCTCCCGGGGGACCGAGGCGCTGCGGACGTTGGTCGAGGAGATCACCGCCGCCGGCGGCCGCGCCACCGCGGTCCGCGCCGACATCACCCGTCCCGAGGACCTGACGGCGCTGGTCGACGCCGCCGAGAGCACCTACGGGCGCATCGACACCTGGGTGACGATGGCCGGGATCAGCGTCTACGGGACGATCGCCGACGTTCCGCTGGAGGAGTTCCGCCGCGTCGCGGAGGTGAACTACCTGGGCCACGTGGCGGCGGCCCAGGTCGCCGTCCCGGCGATGGAACGGAACGGCGGCGGGGTCCTGGTCGGCATGGCCTCGGTGGAGGGGGTGCGCTCGCTGCCCCTGCACGCCCCGTACACGGCGTCGAAGTTCGCCGTCCGCTCCTTCTACGACGCGCTGCGGATGGAACTGGCGCAGGCGGGGGGCCGGGTCGCGGTGAGCACGATCCTGCCCGCCGGCATCGGCACCCCGTTCTGGGAGCACTCCCGCAACCGCACGGGCAGCCTGACGAAACCCCCACCGCCGGTGTACGCCCCGGAACTGGTGGCCGACGTCGTGGCCCGGCTGGCGACCCACCCGCGCCGGCAGGCCGTGGTCGGCGGCGCGTCGATGGGTTTCCTGCTCGGGGAGAAGTTCAACCCGGCCCTGACCGACGTCGTCCTGAGCGTCATCGGCCGCCGCATGCAGACCAGTCACCGCCCCGACAACGGAACGGACATCGTGGACACCCCCACCCCCGGCCCCGGTCAGGTGCACGGCGACCACGTCGGTCACCTCGTGCGGCGCGACCTGTTCACGACCCTGCAGGAACGTCTCGCCTCCCCCGGCGAGGTGCTGCTCGGACTGCGGCGGCGGTGGGCCCGGTGAACGCCACTCCCCTCCCGCTGCGCGAGGAGAACCTGGACCGCCTGCCCGACGGCGTCGCCGCCCCCGGCTACGACCGTTCCGCGCTGCGCCCCGCCGTCGTCCACATCGGCGTCGGGGGTTTCCACCGCGCCCACCAGGCCGTCTACCTCGACGACCTCGCCCGCACGGGGGAGACGGGCTGGGGTCTGGTCGGCGTGGGTCTGCGCAGCCCCGAGATGGGGCGGGTGATGAGCGAGCAGGACCGCCTCTACCTGCTGGTGGAACGCGGCGACGTCGAGCGCGTGCGGGTGATCGGCTCGGTCAGCCGCTACCTGTTCGCCCCCGACGACCCGGAGGAGGTGCTGCGCACGCTGGCCGACGAGACGACGCGGCTGGTGACCCTGACCATCACGGGCACGGGGTACCGCATCGACCCGCACTCCGGGGAGTTCGACGCCGACGACGACGACCTCCGCGCCGACCTGGAGAACCCGGGTGGACCCCGCACGGTGTTCGGCTTCCTCGTCGAGGCGCTGGACCGGCGCCGCCGGGCGGGCCGGGCGCCGTTCACCGTGTTGTCCTGCGACAACATGCCCGACAACGGGACCGCCGCCCGCACCGCCGTGGTGTCCTTCGCGCGGCGGCGCGACGAGGAGCTCGCGCGGTGGATCGAGACCGAGGGGGCCTTCCCCAGCAGCATGGTCGACCGGATCACCCCGACGACGACCCCGGAGGACCGTGCGGGGATCGTCGCGCGGACCGGCGTCGACGACCGCTGGCCGGTGGTCACCGAACCGTTCACCCAGTGGATCGTGGAGGACTCCTTCTGCGACGGGCGGCCCCCGCTGGAACGGGTGGGGGTGCAGTTCGTCGACGACGTCGCCCCCTACGAGGCGATGAAGACCCGGATGCTGAACGCCGGTCACTGCGCCCTGGCCTACCTGGGGATCCTGGCCGGGTTCTCCACCATCGACGAGGTCCTGGCCGACGACACGTTCCGCGCCTACTTCGAGCACCTGCTGGCCGACGAGATCGCGCCGCTGCTGCCCCCGGTGCCCGGGGTGGACCTGGCGGAGTACCGGCGGACCCTGGTCCAGCGGTTCTCCAACCCGGAGATGGGGGACCAGCTGGCCCGGCTGGGCCGGCGAGGGTCCACGAAGATGCCGAACTACGTGTTCCCCTCGGTGTCCGCCGCGGTGGCGGCGGGCCGGCCCCACCAGTTGCTGCTGCTCGCCGTGGCGGGTTGGATGCGGTTCCTGAGGGGTTACGACTACGCCGGGAACGAGGTACCGGTCATCGGCCCGATGGCCGACCGGCTCGTCGAACTGGCGCGGGAGGGGCGGCAGGAGCCGGAGCCGCTGGTCAGCGAGCGCAGCGTGTTCGGCGCGCTGGGCGAGGACGCGGCGTTCGTGGCGGGGGTCGAGGTCGCCCTGCGGGCGCTGGAGGAGCAAGGACCACGGGAGGTCATCGCGTTGTACCTGGGACTGAACGTCGAGAGGAAGCTGGACGTGGACGTGGACGCGCCGAGGGTGGGGGCCGGCCGGTGAGCCCTCGTCCCCTGAACGCGTCGCGGGTCACCACCCTGCTCTGCGACGCGGACGGCACGCTGTTCCCGTCGGAGGAACCGGCCTACGCCGCGTCCGCGGACGTGACGAACCGGTTCCTCGCGGAACTCGGCGCGGAACGCCCGTACTCCCCCACCGAGCTGCAGGCCATGACCAACGGGAAGAACTTCCGCGCCGCGGCGCAGGAACTCGCGCGGGGCTACGGGCGGGAACTCGCCGCCGGTGACCTCGACGCGTGGGTGGTGCAGGAGAAGGACGTCGTCACCGCCCACCTGCGCGAGGTCCTGCACCCGGACCCGGACGTGCGCGACCCGCTGGTGGCCCTGGCCGGGCGGTTCACGCTGGCGGCGGTGACCTCCAGCGCGGCCACCCGGCTCGACGCCTGCCTGGAGGTGACCGACCTGGCGAAGCTGTTCGACCCGGAACGCCGGTTCAGCGCCGAGGACTCCCTGGAGGTCCCCACCTCCAAACCCGACCCGGCCGTCTACGCCTTCGCCGGGACGGCGCTGGGCGTCACGCCCGACGACGCCGTCGCGATCGAGGACTCGATCAACGGGGCGCTGTCCGCGGTCGCCGCGGGGTTTCCCACGATCGGGACGGTCCAGTTCGTCGCCGAGGCCGACCGGGCCGCGCGCACCGCCGCGCTGCGCGAGGCCGGGGCGGTGGCCGTCGTGGCGTCGTGGACGGAGATCGCCGACCTGCTCGGCGGCTGACCCCCGGGTCCGGGGTCCCCGACGGCGCTGCGGGAACTGCACCCTCCTCCGCGAACCCTCCGGGGTTTCGCGGTGGAGGCCCGCAGCGCCGTCCTGGTGGGGGCGCTGACCGCGCACCTGCCGCACCATCCGTTCACCCGGAGCCGGGTCAGCGCCGCCCCCGGGTGCGCCGCTCGATCGTGGGCGGGTTCGGGAACGTCGGCCGGAACGCCAGTCCGGCGCCGGCGAAACCTGCGGTCGAGCTCAGCCGGACGGGTCCTGCGCCGGTGACGGAGAACGACCAGATCGCCGGATCCGCCGAGCCGACGTCGCTCCCGGGTTCGGAGGGGACGAAGTCGTCCCCCGCGACGGCGACGGTCGAACCGTCGGAACTCCAGGCGAGGCGGTCGACCTCGAGGTGCACCTGCCCGAGGTCCTGCAGCAGGTTCCCGCGGAGGTCCAGGACGACGACGTGCGGGTCCTCCGTGGGCCGGAAGTACGTCCCGGGAGCGGGAACCACCGGAGTGCGGACCACGGCGACCGCGTCCCCGGACGGCGAGACCACGGGGTGTTCCTCGGCGAACCCCGGCGTCTCGACCCGCTGCGCTGCAGCGGTTCCGACGTTGACGCGGACGAGGTCCTGGCCGAACTCGTCGGACGTCGAGGCGATCACCGTCCGGCCGTCGCCGGAGAACGTCGGGGACTGCAGGCTGCGGGCGCCGGTCACCGCCCGGGTGGCCCCGGTGTCCACGTCGGTGAGGTTGAGGTGGGGCCAGCCCGTCGAACCGCACGGGTCACCGTCGCTGGACGACCACACGAGGTCGCGGCCGTCCCGCGAGAACTACAGGTCGAAGGTCCCCGCCGGCGTCGGGGTCAGCCGCCGGGTGCGACCCTCGGGCGAGACCAGGGTGATGTCGGCGGTGGGAACGGGTGGGTGGGTCGAGCAGGCGACGACCTCGCGGACGTCGGAGCGGGCGACGGCGAAGCTCCCGTCCGGTGCCGCAGCGACGTCCCCGAGGCTGGATCCGGCGAACAGGGTGCGACGACCGGTCCCGTCCGGCCGGGCGGAGCAGAGGATCGTCGCGGTGTCGACGACGGAACCCGTCGGCTCCTGGAAACCGATCCACGCCAGGCGCGAGCCGTCGGCGGACCAGACCAGGTCGGCGACCCCACCCGGCGCGACGGTTCGCGGTGGAGTTCGACGACTCGATCCCGGGGTCGTCCCGGCTCGGTGGCGTCGACGGCACGCAGACGCCGGTCGGGGCCCGGACGTGCGCGGCTCAGTCGCTGGTGGCGACGAGCTCCTCGAGGCGCACGTCGGGGTTGTCGCGCTCGAAGCTGCGGACGCGCCACTCGTCGGTGAACAGGGCGAACGTCCGGCCGTCGGCGTTGTGGACGACCTCGGTGCCCCGGTGGGCGCGCAGCAGCGGGGCGTCCTCGGCGTCGATGATCCGGGCCGTCGTGTAGGGCAGTTCGGTGAACAGCACGGGCGAGCGGAACTCGTGGGTCATCCGGTACTGCACGACGTCGAACTGCAGGGCGCCGACCGCGCTGATGACGGGTTCGCCGTCCCCGCGGGAGTCGGAGGTCAGGACGCGCACGACCCCTTCCGCGTCGAGTTCGCGCAGGCCCTGCCGGAACTGCTTACCGACGCGGAGGTCGGAGGGGCGCACGGTGCGGAAGTGCTCCGGGGCGAAGACCGGCAGCGGCGGGTAGGCGATGCGGCCGTTCTCCGACAGCGTGTCGCCCACGTTGACGTGGCGGGCGTTGACCAGGCCGATGACGTCACCGGGCCAGGCCACGTCCACCGTGGAGCGGTCCGCGCCGAACACCGTCTGCACGTGCTTGAGGACCATCGGCCGGCCGCTCTTGTCGTCGCGCACGGTCATGCCGCGGTGGAACACCCCGGAGTGGATGCGGGCGAACGCGAGCCGGTCGCGGTGGGCGGGGTTCATGCCGGTCTGGGTCTTGAAGACCTGCGCGCTGAAGCTCTCGGTCACGGCGTGGGTGTGCCCGGCGATGTCGTCCTGGTCGTGCGGGTGCGGGGCGACGTCGACGATCGCGTCGAGGACCTGGCCGACACCGGTGTTCGCGACCGCGGCGGTGAAGTACACCGGCGTCGTGCGGAACCCGAGGAACGCCTCCTCGTCGTGGTCGGCCTCGGTGGCCGTGAGCAGGTCGTGCTCGTCGAGGGCCTGCTGCCAGGACGCGCCCTCCAGGGCGGCCGCCTCCTCGCCGCTCATCCGCTGCTCGAGCGCCCGGGTGGCTCCACCGGGGGCCTTCGTGTACTTGACGTACTCACCGGTCCCCCGCTCGAGGAGCCCGCGGAAGTCGCCCGCGATCCCGACGGGCCAGGTCATCGGCGTCGGCTTGAGCCCGGTCACGGACTCGACCTCGTCGAGCAGCTCGAGGGCCTCCCGGCCCGGCCGGTCCCACTTGTTGACGACCGTGATCACGGGCAGCCCGCGCTGCTTGCAGACGCCGAAGAGCTTGCGGGTCTGCACCTCCATGCCGCGGGCCGCGTCGACGAGCATGATCACGGCGTCCACGGCGGTCAGCGCGCGGTAGGTGTCCTCGGAGAAGTCCGCGTGACCGGGGGTGTCGACGACGTTGACGACCTGGTCGCGGTAGGAGAGCTGGAGCACGGCGGAGCTGATCGAGATCCCGCGCTGCTTCTCCATGTCCTGCCAGTCCGTCGCGACCCCCGCCCGGCCCGCCTTGCCGTGGACGTGGCCGGCCTCGCGGATGGCGTTGGCGTGCAGCGCGAGCGCCTCGGTCAGCGTCGACTTCCCGGCGTCGGGGTGGCTGATGACGGCGATGGTGCGACGTCGGGCCGCCTCGGCCACGATCTGCGCGGGGTTGACGTCGCTGATCTGTCCGGGGGTCTCGATGTCGGCGCTCACCCCTCCATCATCCCCGCTGCGCGGGCCTGGTCACGACAGCTCGGGCGGTCCGCCGCTGCACCCACCGGACCAGGGCCTCGCCCTGCACCCGCTGGAACGGCCGCAGCGTCGGCAACCCGGGCGGCGCCGGTTGCGCGGCGCGGCCGAGGAAGAACTCCGAGAACCCGTCCAGGACGGTCGTGAGGACCTCCGGGGCCACGTCGCGGGTGAGCACCGAGGTGGTGAGGACCCGCTCGGCGAGGTCCTCCTCGCCCAGCCGGTCGACCTCGAAGAGCAGGGCCAGCAGGTCCAGCCAGGGCGGGCCGACGCAGGCGTGCGGCCAGTCGACCAGGACCGCACCCCCCGCGGTGATCAGGACGTTGTCGGCCCGGAGGTCGAGGTGGACGAGGGTGTCCCCCTCGAGGAGTTCCAGGGCGCTCCCGGGCAGCTGCCCGACCAACGACTCGGCCGCCGTGGGCAGGTCCGGGACGGGGCACGGGGTGGCGGTGCGGACGAGTCGCTCCAGCGCCGTCACCACGAGGCCGAGGTCGTCGGGCCGCCACGGCAGTTCCGGCGGCCGGCCGTCCACCTCGTCCAGGACGAGCACGTGGAAGTCCCCCACCCAGCGCGCACCGCGGAAACCCGGGGCGGGAACTCCGGCCGGGAGGGCGGCGGTGATCCGCGCCTCGCGTTCCTGCATCGCCGGGGTGTCGCTGTTCTGCGCGGGGCTCACCGCCTTGACGAAGGCCCGCGTCCCGTCCAGGGTGCGGACCCGGTCCGCCGACCGGGGGAGAACCCGCCGGACTGCGACTCGGCCCGCTCCACCGGCGACCCGAGGACCTCCGCGACGGCGGCGTGCACCGCCGCGGGCAGGTCGTTCCAGCGCAGCCGGTTCCCCCCTGATGCCAACACGCCCACCAGGCTCTCGGAGCCTGGTGGGCGTGTCCACCGAGTTCGGGGTCAGACGGTCAGCGCGGTGTCCGCCCGCCGGACGACGAGGCCCGGCGCGTCGCCGGCCCCCGGGTCGTCCAGGTCGAAGCTGCGGCCGGCGACGTCGACCTCGACGGTGTCGCCGTCACGGACCTCGCCGGACAGGATCGCCCGGGCGAGCTTGTCGCCGATCTCGCGCTGCACCAGGCGGCGCAACGGCCGCGCGCCGTAGGCGGGGTCGTAGCCGGTGATGGCCAGCCAGTCCTTCGCGGCGTCGGACACCTCGAGGGTGAGGCGACGGTCGGCCAGGCGGTCGGCCATCTTCTGCACCTGGATCTCGACGATCCGCGACAGTTCCTGCGTCGACAACGGGTCGAAGACCACGACGTCGTCCAGGCGGTTGAGGAACTCCGGCTTGAAGTTCTGCCGCACCGCGGTCATGACGGCGTCGTGCTTGGTCGCCTTCGAGAGTTCGGGGTCCACCAGGTACTGCGACCCCAGGTTCGAGGTCAGCACCAGGATCACGTTGCGGAAGTCCACCGTGCGGCCCTGGCCGTCGGTGAGGCGCCCGTCGTCGAGGACCTGGAGCAGGATGTCGAACACCTCCGGGTGCGCCTTCTCGACCTCGTCGAGCAGGACGACGGAGTACGGCCGACGGCGGACGGCCTCGGTGAGCTGCCCACCCTCCTCGTACCCGACGTAACCCGGGGGGGCCCCGACGAGACGGGCGACGGCGTGCTTCTCGGAGTACTCGCTCATGTCGATGCGGACCATGGCGCGTTCGTCGTCGAAGAGGAAGTCGGCGAGCGCCTTGGCGAGTTCCGTCTTCCCGACCCCGGTGGGCCCGAGGAACAGGAACGAGCCGGTCGGTCGGTCGGGGTCGTTGACCCCGGCGCGTGAACGGCGGACGGCGTCGGAGACGGCCTGCACCGCAGCGCTCTGCCCGATGAGCCGGGCGCCGAGGAACTCCTCCATGCGCAGCAGCTTCGCGGTCTCGCCCTCGAGCAGCCGGCCGGCGGGGATGCCCGTCCACCCGGCGATGACCTCGGCGATGTCGTCCGGTCCGACCTCGTCGGCGACCATCGGGGCGGTCCTGGAGACGTTCTCCTCGGCCGCCTGGGCGGTCTCGAGCTCACGTTCGAGGGCGGGGATGCGTCCGTAGAGGATCTCGCTGGCGCGGCCGAGGTCACCCTCGCGCTGCAGCCGCTCGGCCTGCGACCGGAGTTCGTCGACCTGGTGCTTGAGGTCGCCGACGCGGTTGAGCCCGGCCTTCTCCTGCTCCCAGCGCGCGGTGAGCGTGGTGAGTTGCTCCTGGCGGTCGGCGAGGTTCACGCGCAGCGCCTCGAGGCGTTCGCGGCTGGCCGCGTCGCCCTCCTTGGACAGCGCGAGTTCCTCCATCTTCATCCGGTCGACGGAGCGGCGGAGCTCGTCGATCTCGACGGGCGAGGAGTCGATCTCCATCCGCAGCCGGGACCCGGCCTCGTCGACGAGGTCGATGGCCTTGTCCGGCAGCTGCCGGCCGGTGATGTAGCGGTCGGAGAGCGTGGCGGCGGCGACCAGCGCGGCGTCGGAGATCGAGACCTTGTGGTGGGCCTCGTAGCGTTCCCGCAGGCCGCGCAGGATGCCGATGGTGTCGGGGACGGAGGGTTCGCCGACGAAGACCTGCTGGAAGCGTCGTTCGAGGGCGGGGTCCTTCTCGATGCGTTCGCGGTACTCGTCCAGCGTGGTCGCGCCGACGAGGCGGAGCTGGCCGCGGGCGAGCATGGGCTTGAGCATGTTGCCCGCGTCCATGGCACCCTCGCCGGCGCCCGCGCCGACGACGGTGTGCAGTTCGTCGATGAACGTGACGACCTGTCCCCCGGAGTTCTGGATCTCCTGCAGGACGGCCTTGAGGCGTTCCTCGAACTCGCCGCGGTACTTCGCCCCGGCGACCATGCTGGCCAGGTCCAGGGAGATCAACCGCTTGCCGCGCAACGACTCGGGGACGTCGCCGGCGACGATGCGCTGGGCCAGGCCCTCGACGACGGCGGTCTTGCCGACGCCGGCCTCGCCGATGAGGACGGGGTTGTTCTTGGTGCGGCGCGAGAGCACCTGCACGACGCGGCGGATCTCGGCGTCACGGCCGATGACGGGGTCGAGGCGGCCCTCGCGGGCCTGCTCCGTGAGGTCGATGCCGTACTTCTCGAGGGACTTGTAGGTGCCCTCGGGGTCGGGCGAGGTGACCTTCGCCCCACCGCGGACGCTGGGCAGGGAGTCGAGCAGCGCGTCGCGCGTGGCGCCGACGGCCCGCAGGGCCTCACCGGCGGCGGACGTGGACGCGGCGGCGCCGAGCAGGAGGTGCTCGGTGGAGACGTAGGCGTCGTCGAGCGCGCGGGCCTCGTCGCCGGCGTCCTGCATGAGCTGCAGGGCGGGACGCGACAGCTGCGGCTGGCTGACGGACGAGCCGGACGCGCTGGGCAGCGACGCGAGCGCGCCCTCGACCCGACGGGTGAGCAGGGCCTGGTCGGCCCCGACGGCGGCGAGCAGGTGACCGGCGACGCCGTTCTCCTGCTCGAGCAGCGCGGCGAGGACGTGCAGGGGTTCGACCTGCGCGTGACCCGCGGACGTGGACCGGCCGACGGCGTCGGCCAGGGCCTCCTGGGCGCGGGTGGTGAGCTTGAGGTCCACGGGCTACCTCCGGTCGTGAGGTGGGTGACTGACGTTGGGTACAACCATGCCAGAGTTGAGCTTGTTCCGCTCAACTCTCGTGTCGCGCGCCCCCCCGGTGGTGATCGTTGGCTCCACGCTGTCGATGATCGACACCGTGGAGCCAACGATCACCACCCGGGCGACGACACGACGGGCCGTCCTGGCGGTGGGGGTCGCCCTCGCCACCGCGGCCTGCGACCGCGCGTCCACCCCTGCCGGCCCGTCCGCGACCTCTCCCGTGGCCCCGACGAGCGGCCCCCCGAGCTGGGACGACCTCGCCGGGGAGCTGCCGGGGGGCCTGCTCCGACCCGACGGGGACGGCTGGAACCCCTCGAGGCTGCTCTACAACCCCCGGTTCACCGCGGCCCCGCAGGCCGTGGCCCCCGTCCGCACCGCCGACGACGTCGCGGCCTGCGTCCGGTTCGCGGCCGACTCCGGAACCCCGGTGCGGCTGCGCGGCGGCGGTCACTCCTACGGGGGCTGGTCCGCCGACGCGGGCCTCGTCGTGGACCTGGCGGCACTGAACTCCGTCGAGGTGTCGGCCGACGGGACGAGGGCGACCGCCGGGGCGGGTGCCACCCTCATCGACGTCTACTCGCAGCTGGGTTCGCGGGGTCTCGCGATCGGCGCGGGGTCGTGTCCCACGGTGGGCGTCAGCGGGCTCACCCTGGGCGGCGGGGTCGGCGTGCTGGCCCCCTCGTTCGGGCTCACCTGCGATCAGCTGCGCTCCGCGACGGTCGTCACCGCGGACGGGAAGCAGCAGACCGTCGACGGGGACGACGACCTGTTCTGGGCACTGCGCGGCGGCGGGACGGGGTTCGCCGCGGTGACGTCGTGGGAGTTCGCGCTGCGTCCTGCTCCCGACGTGGAGGTGTTCTTCCTGCGCTGGCCGTGGGAACGCGCGGCCGACGTGCTCACCGCCTGGCAGGCGTGGCTGCCGGACGCACCGCGGGAACTGTGGTCCACGTGCAAGCTCCTCGCGAACCCCGGAGACGGCGACCGGGTGCAGGTCTCCGGGGCGTGGACCGGGTCGGCCTCCCTGGACACCGCCCTCGCGGGTCTCCTCGGCCGCCTCCCCGCGCCCGCCGCGAACACCCACCGCCGCCTCGACTACGCCGCGGCGATGGCCTACGAGGCGGGGTGTTCCGGGCTGGACGCGGCGGCGTGCACGACGAAGGCCCTCGACAGCGACCACCGGCAACCCTTCGCCGCGACCTCCTCGATGCTCGGCGGAGAACTCCCGGACGCCGGGGTCCAGGCGGGAGTCGCTGCGGTGCAGGCGGTCATCGACGCACCACCGGCCGGTCTGGTCGAGGCCGGGATGTCGTTCGACGCCCTCGGCGGTGCGGTGGCCGACGTCGCCCCCGACGCCACGGCGTTCCCCTGGCGCACCGCCCTCGCCACCGTCCAGCACACCGCCACCTGGACGGGACGGCAGGACGCCGCGGGTTTCGACGCCGTGGTCGCCGGGACCCGCGCGGCGCTGAGCCGGTGGACCGGGAACGCGGCCTACGTGAACTACGCCGACGCCGGACTCCCCGACCGGGCGACGGCCTGCTGGGGCGACAACCTCGCCCGCCTGCGACAGGTCCGCACGACCGTCGACCCCGACGGCGTCTTCGCCTCTCCCGGCACGGGAGGCTGAAGCCGCCGCCGAGGCGGAGCGGGGACGCTCAGGAGATGTCGCACCCGGTGTGGTCGACGTACTGCTCGGCGTCGGCGAAGACGGCGTCGGAGACGCTCGGGGCCCCACCGGCGACGACGATGAAGCAGGGGCGGATCCGGGCGAGCTCGGCCCGGGTCGCCGCGGGAAGGGTGTCGCGCTCGGTCAGCAGCAGGGGACCGGACCCGGAGAAGGTGTTGCCGAGGGCGAGCGCGTCCGGGAACGAGGTACCGGAGGCGAGGAACACCGCGAGCGTGGTGTCGTGGTCCCAGCCACCCAGGACGGAGATCTGGGCCGCGGTCTCGTAGCGGTCCGCGCCGGAGACGCGCAGGTTGCCGGCCGCCGTCTGCGCCGACTTGGTCTCGACGCTGCGCAGGGCGTCGGCCGAGAAGGTGCGCGCACCGCGGTCCACGTGCGGGGCGTCCGCGGCCGAGGCGGCGCTCGCGGAGGCGACGGCGACGGCGGCCAGCCCGACGGCGGCGATCGAGGCGAGGGTCTTGGTGCGCATGGTCGGTTCTCCAGACGAGGTGGGGCCCGACGGGGTGGTCACCGCCGGTCCCGCAAGGTTTGCGGACCGGAGTCCCTGTCGACCACGATCCGCCACCGGGCAGCCGCCGAACGAGGAGCAGGTTCACCTGTCCTCGCCATCGAGACCCTCTTGGAGTCACCTGTGAAGCACAGCGAGTAGTCGACCGGTACTCCCTGCAGCCGGTGGCACGACGGGTCGGGTTCGGGTGTCGACGCGCCGGGGCGCTCGCCCCGGCAGGTACCGACGTCCGGAACGGAACGCGACGATGAGCACCACCCCGTCGACCACGCTGATCCCCACCCGCCCGGGTCGCCTGGCGGTGCACAGCACGGGGGCGGCCCGACGGCGGTGTCGTGGCACAGCACGTTCGTGGAACTCCTGAACCGTTGCCTCGACGACGCGCAACGGCGCAGCACCGCGGAAACCCTGAGGTCCTTCGTTCATCGGACGGAGCGACCTCGGCGACGAACTGCACCGGTCGACCCGCGGTCCCTGCGGGGTGGGATTCGCAGCGGGGGTGCGCGGTCGCGCCGTCCTGCGGCCGACTCGGCAGGATGGTCGGGTGAGCCCCCGCGAACTCGTCGTCCTCGGCACCGCCGGGCAGGCACCCACCAGGACCCGCAACCACAACGGGTACCTGCTGCGCTGGGACGGCACCTCGGTCCTCTTCGACCCCGGCGAAGGCATCCAGCGCCAGATGCTGCACGCCGAGGTCTCCGCACCCCGCATCGAGCGGATCTGCGTGACCCACCGCCACAACGACCACTGCCTGGGCATCCCCGGCGTCCTGAACCGGATGGCCCAGGACGGACCGGGACGTCCGGTGACCCTGCACGGGCCGGTCGACGCGTTCGAGCACTTGCGCGCGCTCGCCGTCGTCGCCGCCGCGCACGTGGCGGTCACCGTCGAGGGGGTTCCCACCCTGGACGAGCCCGTCGACGTGGCCGAGGTCGCGGGGTGCCGGTTGACCGCGCAGGCACTGGACCACCGGGTCCCCACGATCGGCTACCGGTTGGCCGAACCCGCGGGCCGGTCCTTCGACGCCGACGCCCTCGCCGCCGCGGGGATCAGCGGTCGCGACGTCGGGGAACTGGCACGACGGGGTGAGCTCCGCGGGGTCCGCCTCGGCGACGTCTCCGTGCAACGCCCCGGCCAGGTGTTCGCCTTCGTGATGGACACCCGCCTCTGCCCGGCCGTCGAGGAGGTCGTCCGCGACGCCGACCTCGCCGTCCTGGAGTGCACGTACGCCGACCGCGACGCCGACCTGGCCCTCAGCCGGGGGCACCTGACCGCACGTCAGGCCGGTCTCGCCGCCGCCCGCGCCGGAGTGCGCACGCTGGTCCTGGCGCACTTCTCGCAGCGCTACCCCGACCTGGAGGAACTCGGGCTCGAAGCCCGGGCCGCGATCGCGGAGGTCGGAGCCGGGACGACGGTCCACGTCGCCCGCGACCTCGACGTCGTCGCGGTACCGCCCCGACGTCACCCTGCGCCGGTGTCCCGGGCGTCGTAGCGTCGGGGCGTGAGCCAGCCGACGTTCGACCCCGCCGACCCGCCCGTCCCCGAGCTCGAGGAGGACGAGGACGTGCCGCCCCGTCCGGAGGAGGAGGCCGCCGACGCCGGCGAGGCTCCCTGAGCCGGGGCCACTGGTTCCCCGTCGTCCTCCCGCAGGACCGACCGAAGGCAGGAAGCCCACCGCCGGGTGGCGGTGGGCTCCCTCGACGGTCGGGATCGGTCAGGCGGTGACCGTCTCCAGCTTCCCGTGCGTCGCGCGGACCTGGGGAACCCGGAGGAACTGCACCAGGACGAACGCCACGGCGTAGAGGCCGACGAAGGACCACACGACGGCCTGGTCGCTGCCACCGAGCTGCAGCACCACCCACACGACGGCGGACCCGAGGAACGTCGCCCCGCCGGCGGCCGTGGTGTACATCGCCATCGCGGCACCCTTGTGGTCGGGGGCGAGCGCGGGCATGATCGCGCCCATCGGGACGAAACCGGCGAGGAGCATCCCGAAGACGCAGCCGGCGAGGACGGACAGGACGTAGCCCCAGGTGCTGCCGGCGGGAACCAGCTGCGGCACGTACCACCAGAGCACCAGACCGCCGGCGGACCCCACGATCCCGAACCACTGGACGGTGCGCTGCCAGCCGATCTTGTCCCCGATCGCGCCGAACATGGCGTTCACCAGGATGTTCGTCGCGTAGACGCAGACGGTCATGACCAGCCACCGGGACTGGCCCCAGCCGCGTTCGGTGGCGATGACGGCCGGCAGGACGATGAACATCCCGAACTCGGGCGCGGTGTTGATGAGGCGCACCAGGAACCCCATGCCGACCTTGGGTTGCCGGAACGCCAGCCGGACGCCCGAGGTCAGGACCTGCGCGGCCGACTCCTCCGCCGGGGCGATCCGCTGGTTCCCGCGCGGGTCGCGGACGCCGAGCCAGGCGATGAGGAACCCGATGACCACGAGGCCGATCGAGGCGACCATCGCGCCGGTCTCGCCCGGGGTGCCGCCACCGAACAGCGGGATCGCCCCGACGGCGAACAGCGAGCCCAGCGTCGGCAGACCGCCGGTGAACGCGACGTAGAACCAGCCGACCGCCGCGCCGTTGCGTTCCGGCCGGGTGGTGATGTTCACCCACACCAGGAACGCGAAGGCGAACAGGGGAAAGCCGAACCCCCGGACGGCGTAGGCGGCCGCGGCCAACGGGAAGCTCTCCGCCTGCAGGGCGAGCAGGAACAGCACCTCGAAGACGACCCAGACGACGAAACCCAGCGCCATGACCCGGCGCGGCCCGAACAGGTCGGACAGGGCCCCGGACACGTAGCTGCCGACGAGGACGCAGAGGCTGTAGTAGGTGATGATGCTCGCGACGGCGCTCTCCGGTCGACCGAGCACGTCGACCAGGTGCGGGGTCAGGAAGTTCGACTCGACGCCGTTGCCGGTCATGAAGACCAGGACCCCGACGAAACCCCAGCGGAGGACCGGGGGGATGCCCAGTCGCTGCAGCCGACCCTCCGGCGGCGCGGCGGTCGTGCTCTGCGGGGTCACGACAACCCCGGGACGATGGACACCTTGACGGAGTTCGCCGAGTCGGCCACGAGGTCGAGTCCCTTCTGGAACTCTTCCAGCGGCAGCTGGTGGGAGCAGATCTCGTCCAGCGGCAGCCGACCCGAGGCGATGAGCTTGAGCGCGGCGGGCCAGGTGTTCTGCCCGAGGTGGGCCCCCAGGACGTTCAGTTCCTTGTCGTCGCTGATGATCGACCAGTCGACCGACACCGGGTCCTTGAACACCGAGTACTCGACGAAGGTCCCGAGCTTGCGCAGCAGGTTCAGGCCCTGCGCCACCGCCGACGGGTGACCGGTCCCCTCGATGTAGACGTCGGCGCCGTAGCCGTCGGTGAGGTCCTTGACGGTCTGGACCACGTCGACCTCGGTGATGTTCAGGGTGAGGTCGGCCCCGCACTTCTTCGCCAGTTCCAGCTTCTGCGGCAGCGCGTCGAGGGCGATGATGCGCTTCGGGAACTTCGCGGCCGCACCGGCGATCATGCCGAGACCGATCGGGCCGCAGCCGGCGATGACGACGGTGTCGTCGAAGCGGATGTTCGCCCGCTCGACGGCGTGCAGCGCGCAGGACAGCGGTTCGGCGTAGGCGACCTGCCACGGCGGGAGGTCCGAGGGCGCCTTGTGGACCAGCGCCTCCTTCGGCAGGACCATGTACTCGGCCATGGCGCCCGGGGTGCGGCGCTTGAAACCGAACATGTCGTGCGGCTGGCACATGTGGTAGTTGCCGGTGTTGCAGTAGCGGCAGTTCCAGCACGGGACGATCTGCTCGGCGACGACGCGGTCGCCTTCCGACACACCCCACCGGGCGGTCGCCTCGGCATCGATCCCGACGACGCGACCGGTGAACTCGTGTCCGGGGACGACCCCGGTCTCGGTCCACGCGGGGCGGTTCTCGTCGCCCCAGAACTTCGCGGCGCCGTGGTAGCACTTCAGGTCGCTGGCGCAGATGCCGACGGCCTCGACCTTCAGCAGGATCTCCCCCGGTCCCGCGACCGGGACGGGGATCTCCTCGAGGCGGTAGTCCTCCGGTCCGTGCACCACGACAGCTCGCATGGTCTGTGGTTCAGTGCCGGTCATCAGCTGCTCCCTCGCAGAGTCCGTCGACCCGTTGACGGGTCCGTCCTGTCCCGACCCTAGGACCGGTCAGCACAGATGTCCAGCACAGATGTGCACGACCGGTTCGAGCGCGCTCCCCTCCGCTGGGTAGCGTGACGGCCGACACAGGAGGTGGCGCGTGGTCAAGGGGCCCAAGGGAGACAGCCGGTTCCCACTGGCGCTGGCGCACACCGCCGCGACGCTCTACTACCTGCAGGACGCGACCCAGGCCGAGATCGCGGAGCGGCTGGGCACGTCCCGCGCGACCGTGAGCCGTCTGCTGCAGGAGGCGCGGGACCGGGGGCTGGTCCGCATCGAGGTGCTGCCGCTCCCCCGGGAGGACCCCGACGACCTCGCGGAACGGCTGCGCACGGCCCTCGGGCTGGAGGGGGTCTGGCTGTCGCCCGCCACGACGACCCAGCACGTGGCGGAGGCCGTCTCGCCCGTCCTGGCCGTGCTGCTCGCCGGACTCGGCCTCGTCGCCGGGGACGTGCTCCTGGTCTCCTCGGGGCGGACCGCCTACGAGATCGCCCGACGCGAACTGCCCGCGTTGCCGGGTGTCGTCGTGGCCCCGATGGTCGGCGGCCAGGACGAGGCCGAGGCCTGGTACCAGACCAACGAGATCACCCGTCGCGTCGCCGCCGCCGTGGGCGGGACCCCGCGGTTCCTGCACGCTCCCGCGTTCCCGGGGCGCGGGCTGCGGCGCAGCCTGGTCGCCGACCCGGAGTTCAAGCGGTTCACCGCGCTCTGGGAGAGCGCCCGGTGCGCGGTCATGGGCGTGGGTGCCCCTCCGCTGCAGCGCGACTCGATCCCGAGCTTCGTCCCCACCGCGGAGACCCCGTTGCGCGACGCCGTCGGCGACGTCGCCTCCCGCTTCTACGACGCGCACGGCGTGGAGATCTCCTACGACGGCGCCGACCGACTCATCGCGATCCCGCTCGACGTGCTGCGGGCCGTCCCGCACCGCATCGCCGTCGTCTACGGGGCGGTGAAGGTGCCGAGCGTCCTCGCCGGTGCCCGCGGCGGCTTCTTCAACCACCTCGTCACCGACCCGGCGACGGCCGCCAAGCTCCTCACGGCGGCGTGAGACCCCACGCGTCCCGGTCGTCGTCGGCGAGCCGTTCCAGCACCGCCGCGAGCTGGTCGCTGCGCAGGTAGGAGGGGTTGCTCCCCGCCGCCATGCGGATCACCTCCGCCGCGCGGAACCGGCCGTCGGCGAGCAACGCGGACCGCTCGACCGGCGCCCTGAGGGGCAGGAGGTCGAGCTCCACCCGGTCGTCGTCGCCCGGGACCCCCGCGAGCCGTCCCACCGCCGCGACCCCGGGGTCGCGCGCTCCGCTCACCCACAGCAGGCACGGCTGCCCGGCGGCCATCAGGCCGAGCCGGTAGCTCGGGCGCAGGCAGCGCCGCACCGCCTGCCACCCCGTCGGCTCCAGTTCCGCGGGCCGACCGGCCGACTTCACCAGCCAGCAGGCCACGTCGTCGTTCGACAGCCGGTGCACCTGTTCATCGTGGCCGAGGTCCGCCGAGGTCGCCCGCCCGAGCGGCGAGGGCCCGCGCCGCGAACGTCCCCAGCCAGTGGGTGCTGGCGTAGCCGTCGGCGGACAACGCCTCCAGACCCCGTCCGAGGTGCACGTCGGCGGCGCCGGAGAGGACGTCCCGTCGCGGGTCGGTCGGGTCCAGCGCAGCGGCCAGGTCCGCCAGGGCGGCCGCGCGCGACAGGTTCAGCCCGTCGAGGTGGCCGAGGCGGCCGTCCAGCCGGTCAGGCACCGCGACCGGTTCGAGCAGGGTCCGGGGTTCCCCCTGCGCCAGCCCCGGCCAGAACCCCTGCAACCACGACGGGAACTCCTCGGCGGGGAGCAACCGTCGCACCAGGTCGGCCTCGGCCAGACCCGGCGAGAGGAAGTCCTCTCCCGACGGTTCCCAGGTCAGGGGGGCGTCCCGGTCGGGCAGGAACCAGTCCGCGGCCGTCGTGCGCACGGCATCGGCCAGGTCGTCCAGACCCAGCACGGGAGCCGCGTCGAGGAGCAGGCCGAGCGAGAACGCGGAGTTCGCGTGGGTCCCGGCACGCACCGGACGCCCCGCCCGCGGCAGCCAGTCGAGGACGAGGTCGGCGACGGCGTCGGCCGCGGGGCTCAGCGCCGACACCCAGGCGGGGTTCGCACCGGTCCAGGCCCGGCACTGCGCGGCGAGGGTCACCAGCCAGGCCCAGCCGTAGGGGCGTTCGAAACCCGGCGACGTCCGCAGGGCGAGGGTCTCGCGCTCGAGGCCGGCCGCGGTGAGGTGGTCGTCGAGAACTGCCCGCACCGCCTCGACGTCGATCTCCTCGGGGTGGTGCTGGAGGAGGAACACCAGCAGCCAGTGCGTGTGCACGGCGGAGTGCCAGTCGTAGCACCCGTGGAAGGCCGGGTGCGCCACCCTCGGCAGGACCAGGTCCCCGGGACCCCGGAGTTCCGTCCCCGGCAGGTAGGGGAACTCCTGCCGCACGTTCGCCACTGCCGTCCGGGCCAACCGCCCGGCGAGCGGGGCGAGCATCAGAAGGCCAGGAAGTACATCAGGACGACGTTCGCGACGAGCAGCGGGACGGCCGTCGGGATCTGCTGCCGGATCACGGCGTAGTTGCTCTTGAGTTCCAGCAACGCCACGGGGACGACGTTGAAGTTCGCCGCCATCGGGGTGCAGAGCGTCCCGCAGTACCCCGACAGCATCCCGATCGCGAACACCACCGGCGGGTTCCCGCCCATGGCCTCGACGAGCACCGGGTAGCCGATCGCCGCGGTGAGCACCGGGAAGGCCGCGAAGGCGTTGCCCATGACGACGGTGAACACCGCCATGCCGACGCAGTAGAGGATCACCGCCGGCAGCAGCGCGCCGTCCGGCAGGACGGCCGAGACCGTCGTGCCGATGGCGTCCCCGACCCCGGCGGTCGCGAACACGAGCCCGAGCACCGACAGCAACTGCGGCAGGACCAGGGCCCAGCCGAGGTCCTCGGTGAGGCGACGTCCCTCGGTCAGGGCGAGGGCCGGCGTCCGTTGCCGGAACAACCACATCCCGACGGGGACCGCGATGATCCCCGCCGCGGCGAGACCGATGACGGTCTCGCTCCCGCTCTGGAGCAACGGCTGACCGCCGACGGTGATGTCCTTGCCCACCGTGGCGCACAACGCGGTCACGACCGGGATGATGAGGACCGGGATGAAGAGACGGTTCCCGAACCGGGCGGCGAGCACCTCGCGCGTCGCGAGCAGCGTCGTCCCCGCACGACCGGTCGGGGAACCCGGGCCGTCGACGACCGCGGCCGTCCCTCCGCCCGCGGCGGACCCGCTGCGCGCCAACCGACCCGTCCCCGCGATCGCGGCGATGGCGACGATCGCGAGTCCGAGCGGCCACCCCGGCGCGGTCTGCGCCACGACGAACGAGCTGTAGGGGAAGCAGAGACCGAGCAACGCCCAGAACGCGCCGCTCGTGGCCCGACGGGGGTTGCTCCGGTCGCGGGCGACGAGGGCGCCGACGACGAGGAAGAAGAACCCCATCACCCAGTAGAACCACTCGACGCGGATCACCCCGCCACCTCCGACGTCCCGAACTTCGCCATCTCCCGGGCCAGCCCCCGGTCGGTGAGCAGGCTGCGGGTGCCGTGGACCAGCAGCGCCACCACCGCGGTCGGGATCGCCCAGAGCGCCAGCTGCAGGGGTTCGAGCGTGTAGCCGTAGGTCGTGTCGACGAAGGAGGTGATCAGCAGCACGGCCCCGACGGCGACGAAGATGTCCTCACCGAAGAACGCGCCCACGTTGTCGGTGCTGGCCGCGAACGCGCGGATGCGCTGCGAGACCGCGTCGGGGAGGGGCCCGAACCGGCGGACGGCCGCGGCCTCGGCCATCGGCGCGACCAGCGGCCGGACGGTCTGAGCGTGGCCGCCGATGCTCATCAGGCCGATGGCCGCGGTGACCTGGCGGATCACGAAGTAGCCCGCGAGGATCCCGCCCGTGCTCAGCCGGGACATCTTCGACACCAGCCGCCGGGCCTGTTCCTGCAGACCGTTGCGTTCCACCATCCCGATCACGGGGAGGACGAGCAGGAAGATGCTGACGGACCGGGAACCGGCGAAACCGGTCCCGAACGCGTTCAGCACCTCGACGGGGGTCATCCCGCCGAGGAAACCGGTCACGAGACCGGCGACGGTGACGACGAGCATGGGGTTGAGCCGCAGGGCGAAACCCGCGACCACGACGAGGATTCCGAGGAGAACGAGCACTTCCGCGCCTTTCCGGAGGACGAACGGGAGGTCGAGTGTTCCCGGCGACGCTAGGGATCGTTCAACGATCGCGCAAGGGGTACGGTCGGACCAGTTTCCGCAGGCAACTCCCGGTCGAGCTCCCGAGGTGACGTCGACATGCCCACCACCAGCAGCACACCCCACGACAGCCCGTCCCGTCCGCTCCCGCCGACGGTGGAGGAATCACGGCTCACCGCCCCAGTCGCCGAGCAGGTCCTCACCGCGTCCGGGTTCTCGACGCTCGTGGCGGAGTTCACGGCCGCCGTGGGAACGGCGAGCACCCTCGACGCCCTCCACACCGTCGTGCACGACCACGGCACCCGGCTGTGGGAGAGCGCCGTCCGGCGGGCGGGGAACCGACCGGGTTCCGACGGCCTGGATCCCTCCGACGACCGTCCGCTGTACTGGGCCCGCACCGCGACGGGTTCGGTGCTGCGCAGCCTCGACAGCGACGTCCTGGAGGTCCAGCACCAGCGCCTCGCCCTGCTGCACGTCCTGGACCGGACCTCCCGCGGCATCGACCGCCCGCTCTGGCCGGGAGCCGCCGCGGGGGACCTGCGCGTCGCGGTGAGCGGTTTCGACCCCTACGGCCTCGACGCCGACGTCCGGCACTCCAACCCGTCCGGATGCGCTGCGCTGCAACTGGACGGCGCGACCTTCGACACCCCGGCGGGGCGTGTCGTCGTCCGGTCCGTCGTGCTGCCGGTGAACTACGGCGACTTCGACCAGGGGGTCGTCGAGGACGCGTTCGGCCCGGTCCTGCTCGCGGGAGCGGACCTGATCACCACGATCAGCATGACCAGCCGCGGCCGGATGGACGTGGAGAAGTGGGCGGCGAACGCCCGCGGCGGCACCCCGGACAACAGCCGCGACCAGCACTTCGGGCCGGTGGGCCGCGCCGCCCGCTGGGCCCAGCCCGACCAGAACCCCGAGTGGATCGAGACGACCCTGCCGCACGCCGCGATGGTCGCGGCGGGCACCGGCCCCTGGCCCGTCGTGCTGAAGCAGGGGATCCGGGAGTGGCCCGCCGGGTCGTTCCCCGACCCCGTGGCGCTGCGCTCGAACCCCGACCCCTCCCCCGGCAGCACCGCGGCGGCCGGGACGGGCGGCGACTACCTCAGCAACGAGAGCATGTACCGCTCGAACCGGTTGCGGCTCGCCCTCGGGGCGGACCACGTCCCCGGCGGCCACCTGCACGTCTCGGCGATCGTCGACCCCGTCGACCCCGCGGCGATCACCGACGCCGCGTTCGAGGAGGACCGCCGCGCGGTCGTCGACCAGACGATCGCGCTGGTCCGTGCCGCGGCCGAGGCCGTTCAGGCGGAGCGGCGGTCGCGGTAGGCCTGCAGCACGCGCCCTTCGGCCTCGTCGAGGTAGCTCCGCAACTCCCTGGCCGCCGCGACGCCACCGCGTTCGAGCAGGGTGTCCAGGACGACGTGGTTGCGCGCCAGGTACGAGCCGTGGAAGTCGTCGGGGGAACCGACGACGTGGAAGGCGAGGCGCATCTCGTTCCAGATGCTCTGCATGAGTCCTTCGATGCGGACGCTGCCCAGTGCGGTCAGGGCCCGGTGGAAGTCGATGTCGGCGGTACCGACCCCGATCCAGTCCCCCGCCGCGGCGAGGCGCTCGGCGCGCTCGAGGGTCTCGGCGACGTCGGCGAGGCCGTCGGTGCGCCGGCCGTGGTCGCGGACGGCGGCGCACTCGACGAGCCGCCGGGCGTCGTAGAGCTCGTGGACGTCCTGCTCGCTGGGGACGCGGACGAACACCCCGCGGTTGAGCTCGTGGACCACCAGCCGTTCCTCGGCCAGCATCCGGAACGACTCGCGCAGCGTGTTCCGCGAGACCTCGAAGGCGGCGCAGAGCTCGGGTTCGGACAACCGCGACCCCACGCCGTAGCTGCCGTCGAGGATCCCGTCCCGCACCAGGTCGGCGACCCGGTGCGCGCGACCGGAGCGGTCCTGGGGTTCCACGTCGTGGACGGTACCAGCGGGACCTCTTGCGGAATCGTTGAACGATCGGCAGGATCGATCCGTGGCCACCATCGATCTGAACGCCGACGTCGGCGAAGGCTTCGGCCGCTGGGAGCTCGGCGACGACGACGCGGTCCTCGCCACGGTGACCAGCGCCAACGTGGCCTGCGGGTTCCACGCCGGGGACCCCGCCACCATGACCCGCACCGTGGCGAGCGCGAAGGAGCGCGGGGTCCGCATCGGCGCCCACGTCTCCTACCGCGACCTCGCCGGGTTCGGCCGGCGCTACGTCGACGCGAGCGAGGACGAACTCACCGGGGACGTCGTCTACCAGCTCGGCGCCCTGTCCGGCGTCGCCCGCACGCTGGGCGCGCAGGTCGACTACGTGAAACCCCACGGCGCCCTCTACAACACCATCGCCCACGACGAACGGCACGCCCGCGCGGTCATCACCGCGCTGCTCAGCTTCGACGCGTCCCTCCCCCTCGTCGGCCTCGCCGGGTCACCGCTGCTGGAGCGGGCCCGTGCCGCGGGACTCACGGTCGTCGCCGAGGCGTTCGCCGACCGGGCCTACACCCCCGAGGGGAACCTCCTCTCCCGACGTGTTCCCGGGGCCGTGCTGCACGACCCGCAGGAGGTCGCCGACCGGATGGTGCGGTGGGTGAGCGACGGGACCATCACGGCCGTGGACGGTTCCGAGGTGCCCGTCGTGGCCGAGTCCATCTGCGTCCACGGCGACTCACCCGGCGCGGTCGAGATGGCCCGCGCCGTGCGCAGCGGACTCGAGGGTGCGGGCGTGACCGTCCGCGCCTTCGCCGGTTGACCGTGCGGTTCCTCCCCTGCGGGTCCGACGGCCTCCTGGTCGAGGTCGCCGACCTCGACGAAGCCCTCGCCCTGCACGCCTCGCTGACCGCCGGGCCCCCGCCCGGGACGACGGAACTCGTCCCCGCCGCGCGGACCGTCCTCATCCGCTTCCAGCCCCTGCTGACCAGTGCCGCCACCCTGGCCGCCGCGGTCCGCGACCGGTCCCTGCCCCGTGGGGCGACAGCGACCGGAACCCTGGTCGAGATCCCCGTGCACTACGACGGCGAAGACCTCGCCGAGGTGGCCCGGACGTGCGGGATCGACGTCCCCGACCTCGTCCGCCGGCACACCGCCGCGACCTGGACGGTGGCGTTCACGGGTTTCGCGCCGGGTTTCGCCTACCTCGCGGGGGACGACCCCGTCCTCGACGTCCCGCGCCGCGGGACCCCCCGGACGACCATCCCCGCGGGGTCCGTCGCCCTCGCCGGCCGGTTCGGCGGGATCTACCCCCGGGCCAGTCCGGGGGGCTGGCGGTTGCTGGGACGGACGTCGGCCACGATGTGGGACGTCGAGCGAGCCGAACCGGCCCTGCTGCGGCCGGGCATGCGCGTCCGGTTCGTCGAGACCCCCGAGCCGCCCGTCCCCGCGGCGCCCCCGCCGGTGCGACGCGAACCCGTCGAGGCGCCGTTCCTCGAGGTCGTGGCCCCGGGAGCGCAGACCCTCGTCCAGGACCTCGGCCGGCCCGGCCGGTCCGCGGAAGGCCTCTCCCGGTCAGGTGCGCTGGACCGCGCCGCGCTGCGCCGGGCGAACCGCCTCGTCGGGAACGCCCCGGACCTCGCCGCCCTCGAGGTCGTCGCCGGGGGGTTGCGGGTCCGGGCCCACGGACGCCTCGTCCTCGCCTCGACCGGCGCCCCCGCGGAACTCACCGTCACGACCCCGACCGCGACGTTCCCGGTCGCCGCGGACCGAGCGTTCGCCCTCGACGAGGGCGAGGAACTCCTCGTCGGGAGTCCCGCCCGCGGGCTGCGGTCGGTCCTGGCCGTGCGGGGCGGCCTCGCGGTCACGCCCGTCCTGGGCAGCCGCTCCACCGATCTCCTCTCCGGTACCGGACCGGACCCGGTGCGGGCCGGGGACCACCTGCCCGTCGGCCCCTCGCCCCGGAGTCCGGTCACCCTGGGGACCGCTGCGGCGCAGGACCTCCCCGCCGGCGGGGACGTGGTGGAGATCGACGTGCAGCTCGGCCCGCGCGACGACTGGTTCACGACCGGGGCGCTCGACCGCTTCGCCACCCAGGAGTGGACGGTCACCCCGCGTTCCAACCGGGTCGGCCTGCGCCTCGACGGAGAACCCCTGGAGCGTCGGGTGCCGGGCGAACTGCCCAGCGAGGGAACGGTTCCCGGCGCGATCCAGGTCCCGCCGGACGGGCGGCCCGTCGTGTTCGGCGCCGACCACCCCGTCACCGGTGGCTACCCGGTCATCGCCTGCGTGGCCGCCCACCACCTCGACCTGCTCGCGCAGGTCCCCCCGGGGGCCCGCGTGCGTTTCCGGCCCACGACACCAGGAGGAACGTCGGCGTGAAGAAGGTCCTCATCGCCAACCGCGGCGAGATCGCGGTCCGCATCGCCCGCGGCTGCGCCGACTACGGCACCGCCTCCGTCGCGGTCTACGCCGACGCCGACGCCGACGCGCTGCACGTCCGCACCGCCACCGAGGCGTGGGCGCTGCCCGGGACCACCCCCGCGCAGACCTACCTCGACGCGGCGAAGCTCCTCGCGGTAGCGCGCGCCAGCGGGGCCGACGCCGTCCACCCCGGGTACGGGTTCCTCTCCGAGGACGCGGGTTTCGCCCGCGCCGTCGAGGACGCCGGGCTCACGTGGATCGGCCCGACCCCCGACACGATCGAACGCCTGGGCGACAAGACCGCCGCCCGCGAGATCGCCCGCTCGGTGGGCGCACCGCTGGCCGCGGGCACCCCCGGGCCGGTGTCCGGGGTCGAGGAGGTCCTGGCGTTCGCGCGCGAGCACGGGCTGCCCCTGGTCGTGAAGGCCGCGTTCGGCGGTGGCGGTCGGGGGATGCGCGTCGTGCACGACCTCGAGGAGGTCCCCGAGGCCTACGACTCCGCCGTCCGCGAGGCCGTCGCCGCGTTCGGGCGCGGTGAGTGCTTCGTCGAGCAGTACCTGGAACGCCCGCGGCACGTCGAGGCGCAGGTCGTGGGTGACGGCCGCGGGAACGTCGTGGTCGTCGGCACCCGTGACTGCTCGGTCCAGCGGCGCAACCAGAAACTCGTCGAGGAGGCCCCGGCACCGTTCCTCACCGCCGCGCAGCACGAGGCCGTCGTCTCTGCGGCGCAGAAGATCTGCGCCGCGGTCGACTACCGCGGCGCGGGGACGGTGGAGTTCCTCGTCGGCGCCGGTGGGGTCGTCTCGTTCCTCGAGGTGAACACCCGCCTGCAGGTGGAGCACCCGGTCACCGAGGAGACCACGGGGATCGACCTGGTGCGCCAGCAGCTCCTCGTCGCCGACGGTCTGCCCCTGGAGGTCACGGAGACCCCCGCACCCCGCGGGCACGCCTTCGAGTTCCGCCTCAACGCCGAGGACCCGGGTCGGGGTTTCCTGCCCACCCCCGGCGCGGTGGGACGTCTCGACCTGCCCGGCGGTCCGGGCGTCCGGGTCGACAGCGGGGTCACGACGGGTTCCGTCGTGGCCCCGGCGTTCGACTCGCTGATCGCGAAGCTCGTCGTCCACGGCCGCGACCGTCGGCACGCGCTGCGCCGGGCCCGTCAGGCGTTGGCGGAACTGCGCCTCGACGGTTTCCCGACCGTCGCGGGTTTCCACCGCCGACTCCTGGAGGACCCCGCGTTCACCGACGACTTCGCGGTGCACACGCGGTGGATCGAGACCGAGTGCGACTGGCTCGACGACCTCGCCGCGGACCGACCGCTCCCCCCCTCCGACGACGCGGTGGTCCGCACCTGGGTGGAACTGGACGGCCGGCGGTTCACCCTCGCCCTGCCCGCGGGTCTCGCTCAGGCGAACCCGGCACCCGTCGCCCCCCGAGCGGTGACCGACGACGCCGTGCTGAGCGCTCCGGTCGGTGGCAGCCTGGTGGGCTGGGACGTCGTGGACGGCCAGGAGGTCCGGGTGGGTGAGCACCTCGGCGCCATCGAGGCCATGAAGATGGAGACCCCGCTGCTCGCCCACCGGGCGGGTCGGATCCAGCTGACCGCGACACCGGGCCAGCAGTTCCGCGAGGGGGCCGAACTCGCCCGGATCGGGTGAGGGCTCAGCGCCGGGTGCGGCGTTCCAGCGCCGACAACTGGTGCTGGAGGTCCGCCGTCACCTCGTGCAGACGTCGGTAGGCCGGGTACAGCTCGGCGTAGACCTCGGCGGCCACGGCATCCGGTTCGGTGACGGATTCGACGCGGTTCCAGGTGGCGTCCACGTCGACGGCGCCGAGGGCGACCGCGGCGAACTTCGCGTCACCCAGGGCGGCCCCGACCCGTTCGGCGGGGAGTTCCTGGCGCAGGCCGGTGACGTCGGTGACGATCTGCGGCCACAACGGGGAACCCGTCCCGCCCCCGACGGCGACCACGCGGCGGATGTCGACGCCGGCGTCACGCATCACGTCGAGGTTGTGCCGCACCCCGTAGGCGGTCGCCTCGAGCAGCGCCCGGTCGACCTCGCCACGGGTGCTGCGCAACGTCAGGCCCAGCAGGGCACCTCGGGCGTCGGCGTCCGCGAACGGTGTGCGCTCCCCGGCGAAGTAGGGCAACGCCAGCAGCCCGTGGGAACCCGGCGGTACGGCGGCGGCCTCGGCGACGAGGTCCGTCACGTCGGGCGAACCGCTCGTCTCCCGCCACCACTCGACGGCGCTGCCGGAACTCGCCATGCCCGCGGCCAGGGTGTTCTGCCCCGGCCGAACCCCGGCCGTCCCCCACAGCGCGGGGTGGACCCGGGGGCCGTCGGTGACGGCGATGAAGAACGTCGTGGAGCCGTACATGACCATCAGGTCCCCGGGCCGGCCGACGTCGACGCTCTCCGCCTCGGCCCACGCGTCGCAGGTGCCGGCCGCCACCGGTGTGCCGAGCGGGATCCCCGTCGCCGCGGACGCCGCGGCCGTCACGGTGCCGATCCGTTCGGAGGGCCAGACGAGCCGAGGCATGGGCAGGCCCGCGGCGACCTCTTCGCAGCGGTCCTCGATCCAGGCCGCCTCGTGGCGGTCGTAGAGCGGGGTCGTCTGGCTGGCGGAGTGCTGGTCCAGGACGTACTCGCCGGTGAGCTTGAAGGCGAGGTAGGAGTTCGACATGAAGAAGTGGTGCGCCCGGGCGAACACGTCGGGTTCGTGGCGGCGCAGCCACTCCAGCTTCCCGCCGGCGGCCTGGGTGGACATCGTGGAACCGCAGCGGCGCAACAGGTCCTCGGCGCCGTAGCGCTCCTCGAGGTCGGCGGCCTCCTGGACGGAGCGGGTGTCGACGCCGTAGAGGATCGCGGGACGCAACGGGCGCCCGTGCTCGTCGGCGAGGAGGACCGTGGGCCCGATGCCGCTGGCGCCGACGGCCACCACCCGGCCGCGGGCGACGTCGGTGGGGTCAGCGGCGCGGGCCGTGAGTTCGCGGGAGACGGCGCAGAAGTCGTCCCACCACACGGCGTCGGCGTCGTGCTCGACGTAGCCGGGGCGGGGGTTGTCGGTCCGGTGCCGGCGCGAGGCACGGGCCAGGACCCGTCCATCGAGGGTCGTCAGCACGCCCTTGCTGCTGCCGGTGCCGATGTCGACCCCGAGCAGGAGATCCCGCTGCACCGTCCACGCCTCCCTGCGCCGATCCTGCGCCGCATCCTGTCACCCGGGGACGGGAGTCAGGACGCGGCGCCGGGCCGGGGGCTCAGCAGGAGGAGGCGGCCACGTCGGCGTCGGTGTTCGCGGTGGTCTCGTAGCCGCTGATGGCCTGGACCTTCTCCGCGGAGGCGGAGGTCTCGTCGAAGACGTAGCCCAGGAACTCCTTCGCCAGACGGCGGGCGAGCTCCTT
>NZ_JBHTFM010000023.1:0-12589 GCF_042674865.1 Kineococcus sp. GCM10028916
CGTCCTTGTAGGAGACACCGGCCTCGTCGGCGGCCAGCACCACACGCCACTGCAGATCAGTCATGCGCTTTCCTTCCTCAGAGCTTCTCGGCGACGGTGCGCGTCACCAGCGCGAGCGAGACGGCACCGGCGTCGGGGTGACCGATGGAACGCTCCGCCAACGGCCGCGCCCGCCCGATCTGCGGTCGCAGCTGCTTCGTCGCCTCGGCGGCGTCCGTCGCCGCTTGCGACGCCGTGGTGAAGGCCGTCTTCAGGTCGTCGCCGGCGGCGATGCGCTCGGCGAGGGTCTCCGCGAAGGGGACCTGGGAGTCGAGCATCGTCTTGTTGCCGACGCGGGCACCGGCGAGGCGCATCACGGCCTCCACCGACGCGGTGGCGCCTTCGGAGACCTGCTCCGGCGTCGGCGTGCCCTCGTCGCCGAGCTTGTCGGCGAACGCGTGCAGCAGCACGCCCCAGATCACCCCGGAGGTGCCGCCGGCGCGGTCGGCCCACGCCGCACCCGCCGCCGACAACGTCGACGCGGCCCCGGCCCCGGCGTCCGCGGCCGTCCGCGCCGCCTGCGCGGCCGCGACGGAACCGTTGACCATGCCGGTGCCGTGGTCGCCGTCACCGGCGATGGCGTCGATGCGCCCGAGTTCCGCTTCCGCGTCCTTGAGCACCTCGCGCACGGCCTCGATGAGCCCGGCGATCTTCTGCCCCGACTCCTGCGCCGACGCGGGAGTGCCGCTGTAGTCGGCGACCTCGTCCTCGGGGACGACGTACGTCGGGGCCGGGGTCGTCTCGATCGTCGCGCCGACGCTCAGCGCCGGACACTGCGCCGGGTCCGTCCACAGCTTCTCGAGTTCCTCGTCCAGCCACGTCACCGTGAGCGAGCAACCCGCCATGTCCAGGCTGGTGACGAGTTCTCCGACCTGGGGGGCGACGATCTCGTAACCCGCGGCCCGCAGCTGCTTCGCGATGGGCACGTAGAGCAGGAACAGCTCCTCGTACTTGGTGGAGCCGAGGCCGTTGACCAGCACCGCGATCCGCCCGGAGTCCGGCGCGTCGTCGGGCTTGCCGCCGAGGACCTTCTCCACGAGCAGGGTCGCGATCTCCTCCGGGGTGCCGATGGGCTCCTCGGAGATCCCCGGCTCACCGTGGATGCCGAGTCCGATGGCCATGTTCCCCGGGGTGACGGTGAACAACGGCTCGGTCTCACCGGGAAGGGTGCAGCCGGCGAAGGCGATGCCCATCGAGCGGGTGACGTCGTTGACGTGACGGGAGACGCGCACGACGTTCTCGAAGTCGTAACCGGCCTCCGCGGCGGCACCGGCGATCTTGAAGGCGACGACGTCCCCGGCGATGCCCCGACGTTCCCCGTTGGCGCCCTGGCCCTCGGAGGCGACGTCGTCGGTCACGACGAGCAGTTCCGCGGGGATGCCCTCGGCGCGCAGGCGTTCCGCGGCGAGGCCGAAGTTGAGGATGTCACCGGCGTAGTTGCCGAAGCCCAGCAGGACCCCGCCGCCGCGGTTCGCGGCCTTGGCGACGTCGTAGACCCAGCGAGTGGAGGGGGAGGCGAAGACGTTGCCGCACACGGCGGCGTCGGCCAGGCCCGGCCCGACGTAGCCGGCGAAGGCCGGGTAGTGCCCGGACCCGCCGCCGGCGATGACGGCGACCTTCCCGTCGGGGGTGGCGGTGGAGCGGATCACTCCGTGCGGGACCGGCTGCACGAAGTGGGAGTAGAGGTCCACGAATCCGGCAACGGAATCGTCGACGAACGAGGACGGGTCCCCGAAGATCTTCGTCATGCGAACGGTCTCCTTCGATCGCTCAGTGGTTCACGGCGGAGCTGCTGAACTGCTTCCAGGTCGTCGCCCTGGGCAGGACGCGACGGATGTACTCACGGTTCGTGGCGCCGACGCTGATGCTGTCGCCGCCGTAGTGTTCCACGCAGAAGGCGCCCCGGAACCCGGCCTCGATGGCCATCGTGATCGCCTTGCGGTAGTTGATCGTGCCGAACTCCAGGGGAGCCGGGTGGGTGCGGACGGAACCGGTGCCGGGTTCCTCGTCGCGGTAGTAGTTCTTGAGGTGCCAGTAGTTCGTGTAGGGGAACGTCTTGGCGGCGATCTCCTCCCACGGCTCCACCTCGCGGTGCAGACGCAGGATGTTGCCGAAGTCCGGGTTGAGGCCGACGTTGTCGAAACCCACGTCCTGGACGAACTGCACCATGCCGTCGGCGGTGCCGAGGTAGGTGTCCTCGTACATCTCCAGGGCGATCTGGACACCGACGCTCTGGGCGTGCGCGGCCAGTTCCTTGATCTTCGCGACGGCGACGGCGCGGACGTCGTCGCTGAAGTCGTCGGAGTAGCCGGGCTGCAGCCAGAACCACAGGGCCTTGGCCTGGTCGGGGGTGAAACCGCGCATGAACCCGAAGTTCACGACCGGGATGCCGATCGCGGCGCACGCGTCGATGGCGCGGTGGGAGTAGGCGAGGTTCTCGTCGGCCTTCTCGTGGTCCATCACCGAACGACGCGAGGTCGAGAACGCCGGGATCGTCAGCCCGGCCTGGCGCACCGTGGCCGAGAACTCGTCGAGACGCTCGGGGGAGAGGTCCGCGATCCGGATCCAGGTGTCGGTCGGGTCGATGCTCGTGTAGCCCGCGTCGGTCATGACCTCGAGCGTCTGCGCCCACCCCTCGGCGGACTGCTCCTGCACCGTGGTGCCGTCCTTCAGGACGTGCGGGTGCGGCATCATCGGGACGGTGATCGGCCAGTTCTGGCGGGTCAGCACGTCCGGGAAGCCGTCGAACACGCGAGTGCTCGTCGGGGTGTGCGCGTCGTCGCTCACGGTGTCACTCCAAAAGGTCGTCCGTTGAGTCAGATTCTATAGAAAATCACGCCAGAAGGCGAGCGCCTCCCGGCGTGTTCACTCGACCGCCCGGTCCAGGACACCCTGCAGGTGCGCGCGCATGGCCTGCGCGGCGCCCTCCGGATCGCGCTGCTCGAAGGCGCGCACGATCGCCTCGTGCTCCGAGACGCTCTCGTCCGCATCGCTCACCCGTTCCTCGACCTGGTGCAGACGCTGCACGAAACCGCGGAAGGAGTCCAGGGTCCGGACGATGAACGGGTTGCCCGTCCCCTCCGCGACCAGCTCGTGGAAGGACCAGTCGGCCTCCAGGTAGTGCTTGAAGCCGGCGTAGCCCGGACCGGTGGGCGCGGAGCGCTGGTCCTCGACCGCGCTCCACAGCCGGGCGACGAAGGCGTCGTCGGTGCGGACGCAGGCACGCTCGGCGTTGCCGGGTTCCACCAGCAGCCGGACGTCGACGAGCTGGGCGAGCTCCTCCGCCGAGAGCAGCGGCGCGGCCCGGTAGCCGCGGCGGGCGCTGCGGACCACGAGGCCCGAGCCCTCGAGGCGGGCCAGCGCCTCCCGCACCGGGGTGGCGGAGACGCCGAGGCGGACGGCGAGGGTCTGGGTCCGCAGCGCCGAGCCGGGCTCCAGGCCCCGGTTCATCAGGAGTTCGAGGATCGCGTCGTGGACGGTGTCGCTCAGTCCCCGCGGGGCGTCCACCGACCAGTCGCCGTCGTCGGTGGTCGCGCGGGAGCTGTCCATGGCACCGGGACGCTACCCGAGACGCGCTCCCGGGGGCGGCACGCTCTACGGTGGCGCAGGTGAGCGCGGACACGACGAACGGGACGAACGGGACGGGCGCGGCCGAGGCGGAGGTCGTGGACCTGTGTCGCGATCTCCTGCGCATCGACACCTCCAACTACGGCGACGGTTCGGGTCCGGGGGAGCGCGTCGCGGCCGAGCACGTCATGGAACTCCTGCACGAGGTCGGTCTGCAGCCCGAGTACGTCGAGGGGTTCCCGAAGCGCGGCAACGTGGTCGTGCGGGTGCCCGGTGACGAGCGGGGGACCGCCGAGCGCGGCGCGCTGCTGATGCACGGCCACCTCGACGTCGTCCCGGCGCAGGCGGCCGACTGGAAGGTCGACCCGTTCTCCGGTGAGATCGCCGACGGCTGCCTCTGGGGTCGTGGCGCCGTCGACATGAAGGACATGGACGCGATGCTGCTCGCCGTCCTGCGCGACATGGCCCGCCAGGGGACGAGACCCCCGCGCGACATCGTCTTCGCGTTCCTCGCCGACGAGGAGGCCGCGGGTGTGCAGGGTGCGGAGTGGCTGGTGCACGAGCGTCCCGAGCTGTTCGAGGGGGTCACCGAGGCCGTCAGCGAGGTCGGGGGTTTCTCCGTCGACCTCGACGGGCAACGCACCTACCTGCTGCAGACGGCCGAGAAGGGACTGGCCTGGTTGCGTTTGGTCGCCCACGGTCGTGCGGGCCACGGGTCGCAGGTCGGCACCGACAACGCCGTGACCCGGTTGTGCGCCGCGGTGACGCGGATCGGTGAGTACTCCTGGCCGTTGGAGTACACCGCCACCGTGCGGCAGTTCCTCGAGGGTGTCTCCGAGATCACCGGGGTGGCGTTCGAGGAGACCGATCCCTCGGCGCTGCTCGCGAAGCTCGGCACGACCGCCCGCTGGGTCGGCGCCACCCTGCAGAACACCGCGAACCCCACCGCGCTGGACGCCGGGTACAAGCACAACGTGATCCCGGGCACGGCGAGCGCCCTCATCGACACCCGGTTCCTGCCGGGACGTCAGGAACAGCTCATGGAGGTCATCCGCGACCTGGCGGGCGACCGCGTCGACGTCGAGGTCGTCAACCAGAGCGTCGCGCTGGAGACGGAGTTCGCCACCCCGCTGGTGGACCGCATGCAGGCCGCCCTGCTGGCGGAGGACCCGGGGGCGAAGGTGCTGCCGTACTGCCTGTCCGGGGGGACCGACAACAAGTCGTTCTCGCACCTGGGGATCCGCGGTTACGGTTTCGCGCCGCTGCGGTTGCCGGCGGGGATGGACTTCGCGGGCATGTTCCACGGGATCGACGAGCGCGTTCCGGTGGACGCCCTGGAGTTCGGCGTGCGGGTGCTGCAGCGCTTCCTCGCCGACGCCTGAGGTCCGGCCCGGTCCGGGTCCGGAGTGGGGTCGGAGTGGGCTCGCGGTGGTGCGGTCGCCGACTCCGCCGGCAGCCGCCACCCTGAGCAGGTGACCGACACCGAGCACTCCCAGCCCCCGGCCCCCGTGGCCGACAGCTTCACCGCCCTGACCGGCAACCTCGACCAGTTGCTCGCCGCGGCCGAGAGCGCCGGCGACGAGGCCACCGCGGGCCTCGCCGGAGGTCTGCACGCCGCGGCCCTGGACGCCCTGCGCGCCATCGCCGCGGCCTGCGGCGTCGACTGGGACGGCGTCCTCGCCGAACGCGACCGCCGTTCCGTCGTCGCGGAGTGACCTCCTCCGGTCCGAGGAGCCCCGCGCTCCTCAGACCGGGAACCGGCCCGACGGGTTCGAGATCACGAACAGTTGCGACCGGCCGTCGTGCCAGAGGCCGTCGACGACGCCGAGGTCGCGCATCCCGATCCGGGTGGCCGTCGCACGGCTGCGGAGGTTGTGGGTGTGGGTGAGGGCCCACACCTCGTCGTGACCCGCGTCGAAGGCGTCGTGGACGGCGGTGAGGGCCGCGGCCGCCGCGTAGCCGTGGCCGACGGCGTCGGGGTGGAGGTACCAGCCGACCTCCACCTCACCGTGCTCGGAGTTCGGTGCGGTGAAGAGCAGGACGCTGCCGACGGGTTCGAGGCGGTCGGGGGTCACGATGGCGCGCGTGCCCAGCGGGGGTTGCGCGGTCAGCGCCCACTGCTCGATGCGGTGGCGGGCCTGGGTGACCTCAGCCAGCGGGACCCGCGCCGCCTCCCCGAACCACTGGATGACCTCGTTGCGGCGCAACAGGTCGTAGAGCCGTTCGGCCTCCTCGGGCCGCCACGCCCGCAGGCTGACCGGGGGAAGTCCTGAGGTCTCCGCGGTCGTCACGGGCTTCACGGTAGCGCCGGGCTCACCCCTCGGTGGGGGTGACGGCGACGATGCCGTGCAGCAGGGCTCGCAACGCCCAGCGCAGACGGTCCCGCCCGGTTCCGGAGAAGAGTTCGTCGCTCACCCGGTCGAGGTGGACGAGGTGTCCGTCGTGGTGGCGGACGGCGTCCTGCTCGACCGCGTCGTCGGTGTCGGGGGAGTCGCGACGGGTGGCCTGCTCCGCGGCGGTGGCCGTGGCCAGCTGCAGCAGCAGGTCCAACCCCCAGGCCGCCTGGCGTGCGGGGACGTGGCCCCGGTGCAGCTCCCCGAGCGCCCGGTCCACGAACGCGAGGAACTGCGGACCGGTGGGACGGACCGCGACCAGCGAACGGGCCAGTCCGGGGTGGCGGAAGAGCAGTTCGGTGTAGCCGCTGAACTGCGCGACGAGGCGTTCGCGCCAGTCCCCCTCCACCGGAGGTTCGAGGTCCAGCAGCAGGCGGTCGAGGATCGCCGCGTGCAGTTCGGCGGTGTTGCGCACGTAGACGTACAACGACGCCGGGCCGGTGTCGAGGGCGGCGGCCAGCTTGCGCATCGTGAGCCGTTCGAGGCCGTCGGCGTCCATCAGGCGCAGGGCGACGTCCACGATCGTGTCGCGACTCAGCGGGGGTTTCGCGGGTCGTTCCCGGCGGCTGAGCGGGGTGGGGGTCACACCCGGGCTCCGGCGGCCGTCGCGGAGTGGATCGCGAACTGCTCGACCAGCGGCGCGGGTGAGTCGGCGCAGAAGATCAGGTCGAGGTTGCGGGCCGCCTCGGCGGCCTTCTCCTCGCTGCGGGCGAAGAGGTCCGCCTCGTAGCACGCGAGCGCCGTCTCGACGTCGTCGGGGTGTTCGAGCAGGGCGCGGGCGAGTTCGGCGCCGTCGAGGAGGGCGAGGTTCGCGCCTTCGCCGGCGAAGGGGGACATGACGTGGGCGGCGTCGCCGAGGAGGGTGACCCCGGGGACCCGGTCCCAGGTGAGTCCGGTGGGGAGGGCGTGGACGGGGCGGGGGGTGAAGCCGCTGTCGGCTTCGTGGACGAGGCGGAGCAGGCTCTCGTCCCAGCCGTCGAAGGCGGTGAGGAGGGCGGTGCGGGTGTCGATGCGCCGCTGGGTCCAGTTCTCGGGGACGCGGAGGCCTGCGTAGACGTGGAGGCTTCCGTCGGTCTCGCGGTGGGCGAGGAACCCCTGGTCCTGGCCGAGGGCGAAGAGCATCCCCGCGCCGACGGTGTCGGCGGCGAGGGGGTGGCGTGCGTCGGCGTCGACGAGGTCGAACTCGACGAAGGAGATGCCGCTGTAGGCGGGGACCGCGGGGGTCAGGAGGGGCCGTACCCGCGACCAGGCGCCGTCGGCGCCGACGAGGAGGTCGGTGGTCGTGGTGGTGCCGTCGGCGAGGGTGAGGGTGTGGCCGCCGTCGGGGTGGGGGTGGGCGGCGGTGAGCCTGGCGCCCCAGCGGACGGTGTCGTGGGGCAGGGAGTCGAGGAGGAGACGACGCAGCGTGGTGCGGTCGATCTCGGGGCGGGTGCCGTCGCCTTCGTCGGTCTCCTCGTGGTGCACGACGCCGTGGCGGTCGAGGACGCGCAGTGCGGCCTGTCCGGTGTCCTCGTGGATGTCGAGCATCCCGCCCTGGCGGCGGGTGTCGGGTCCTTCGTCGAGGTCGAGGACGAGGGCCTCGACGCCGTGGACGTGCAGGACGCGGGCGAGGGTGAGGCCGCCGAGGCCGGCGCCCACGATGGTGAGTGGTCGATGGGTCACGAACACGATCGTGACGAACATGTTCGTCGGCGTCAAGGGAGAGCGTGCGACCTACGCTGTTGCAGTGCCCCGCTACGACCGTGACGAGATCGCCCGCCGTTGCGGGCACGACAGCTGGCAGCAGGCCGTCGAGGCCACGGCTCACCTCTCCCAGCAGGAGGCGGGCCGGGTGCTCGGCGTCAGCCACCCGACGGTGCGGGTCTGGCGGGCCGAACTGGGCGTGGGGGTGGCCGTGGCGCGCCCCTCCGCGGCGGAGCGCAAGGCGGCGTTCCTGGCCGATCCCGGTGATCCGCGGCACGGTTCGGCCAACGGCTACCGCAACGTCGGTTGTCGCTGCGAGCGGTGCACCGAGGCGTGGACGACGTACCAGCGGGAACGCCGCAACGCCTGACATCACGCGACATCACTGGGGTACCCTGGATCGCATGGCCCAGATGACCCTCCGCCTCTCGGAGGAGCACGAACGCATGCTGGACGACCTCCAGCGACGCAACCCCGGTGTCTCGCGGCAGAAGCTCTTCGAATCGATGCTCGAGCAGTCCACGCGCGAGCAGGAGGAGGAGATCGCGACGATCGCCGAACGCATCGCCACCAGCAACCCCGCGCTGTGGGAAGCGCTGCGCGCTCGGTGATCCCCGAGCGTCCCCGCTTCCTGACCGTCGCCCAGATCAGCGAACTCGCCGACTGGCTCGCCGAGGAACCCGTCCGCATCCGCGACGTGGGGGCCCTGGTGGCCGCTGCGTCGCGTCCTGCCGTCGACGTCGACGGTGAGCGCGTCTACCGCGACGAGTACGAGCAGGCGGGTGCTCTGATGCACGCCATCGCCACGACGCGTCCGTTCGACTCGGCGCTGAACCCGGGAATCGCGTTGTTCGTCGCGCTGGCCGCCCTGGACCGCAACGGGATCAAGACGTTGCGCCCGGACGCCGACCACGGCCAACGCCTCGTCCGCTCGGTCGCCGAGGGGCTCGACGACGTCGGTCTCATCGCGACCCACCTGCGTCAGATCGCCCTCGGGGAGCCGTGGCGGGAGACGTTGCCCCCGAGCTGACCGTTCCACCTCGAGGAACGCACCGGCCGGACCCCTGACGGGGCCCGGCGACGGGGACGGTCAGTCCGAGGTGGCGCCGGTGAGCGTGTCGAGCGCTTCCCGCGTCGGGGTGCCGGACTTCTTCGCGGCGACGGCGGCGTCGACGAGGGAGATGAAGAAGTCGTCGAAGGAGGTGTCCTCGCCGTGGGCGTCCCAGTGCTCGGAGGTGATCTCCGAGGTGAAGGCGGCGAAGGCCTCGACCGAGGAGGCCGTGTCCGGGTAGTCGTCACCGACGGCCTGCAGCCAGTGGTGCCAGCCGTTGACGTAGGCGGCGGCCTGCTCGCGGCTGTCCGCGTCCCGCAGGACGGTGCCGACACTGGCGGCGTCCAGGCTGTAGGGCGGCTGTGCGAGGGCCGTGGCGGCCGCGGGGTGCTCGGCGATGGTGTCAAGGGTGCCTGCGCGTTCGGCTTCGTCCAGGAAGCGTTCGAGGCTGCGGTGGTTGCCGGCCGGCCAGGGCATCTTGTTGGCGCACTGCGTGCGCCTGTTGCTGGGCATGCCTGTCCTCTTCGCTCGTGGAAATCTCCCCGGGATCATCTCACGCCGCGCGTCCGGCGTGCGCGGTCGCGCGTGCCCCTCACCCCTGTGCCGACACCGACGACCCTGCCGAGACACCGCGCAACGCGGCGTAGGTGCGGTTGCCCGCGGCCGCGGACCGCAGCTCCTGGGCGGCCACGTCGATGTACTGCTGGGACGTCGTGAGGCTCTGGTGGCCCAGCAGCCGCATGATCTCCACGGCGCTTCCCCCGGCGGCGACGACCTCGGTCGCGAAGGTGTGGCGCAGAGCGTGCACCGAGGCACCCCGCGCCACCCGGTCGTGGATCCCGGCCGCCCGGTAGGCGGTCCGGACGAGGTACTGCAGCTGGTTGCGGGTCAGGGCCGCGCCACGGGTGTCGACTAACATCGCCGCGTCCAGCGGCAGCACCGCGGGGCAGGCGAAGCGCGCACGACGCGAGGCGAGGTAGGTCTGCAGGACCTCCGCCAGCGCCGCCTCGACGGGCACGCTGCGCTCGGCGTTGCCCTTGCCGAGGACCCGCAGTCGCTGATCACCGTCGGCGCCGGCCAGGTCACCCACCCGCAGCCCCAGCAGTTCCGCGCTGCGGATGCCGCTCACGAGCAACGTCGCCACCACCGCGAGGTCCCGCTCCGGCCACGGATCACGAGCCCCGGGCCGGTCGAGCGCGACCGAGTACAGCAACAGTTCCGGCGTGCGTTCCCCGCGCAGGGGTTTGGGACCCGTGCGGTCCGGGTGCGGGCGCTGCACACCACCCATCGGGTTGCCCGGCAACGCGTCCTCCGCCACGAGGAAGGAGCAGAACCCGTTCCACGTCGACCAGCAGCGGGCGATGGAACTCCGTGCGTGGTCGGCGGCGAACTCGGCGAACGCCGCGCGCAGGGCGCGGACCGTGAGGTCGGCCACCAGGAGTTCCTCGCCGGCGAAACGTCGCAGCCGGGGGAGCAGGACGGCGACGTCACGCCGCCGGGCGTCGGTGGTGTGCGGGGATTCCTTGCGGGGGAGTCGTACGACGTCGTAGGCGTCGAGAGCGGCCTGCAGCGACGTCGAGGCGGTCACGACCTCGGGAACCCCGGACGACGGGGGAGTCATGTGACGAGCGTGTCGTACCGGGGGAGTCGTGTCAAGCGCTTTCGTTGTGCCGCAACGAGTTTGCTCCAGAGTAGAGGAGATCCGGAACGGGGGAGTCGTCTGCATGTTCTCCCTGCCCGACGCGGTGACGTGACCCTCCCGTCACCGTCAGCGCCTGCTGTTGGTCTCACCAGCCCCACTGACCCCACCGGGGTCTCACTGCGGGTCAAGACGACTTCGAAGCTTCGTACGACTTCTCTGCGCCTCTGCGCCTCTGCGCCTCTGCGCCTCTGCGTGAGCGCGACGTGAGCGTCGAGGCCACGTCAGCCGTGCTGTCCTTGTACGTGGGTGACTCCACCCGCAAGCTCGTCCTCATCGGCCTGGCTAACCACGCTCACCGGGATGGGAGGGCTGCGTATGCCGGCATCGAGACGCTGGCGGCTTACGCCAACTGCTCTGCTCGCACCGTCCAGCGTCACTTTGCCAAGCTCGTCGTGGACGGCTTCATCCGTGAAGGTGATCGAAGCGTCATCGACGCTTGAATCCCGATGCGGTACCGGCCCATCAGCTACGAAGTGGCGATGACCGAAGCGACGGCACGAGCATGGGCCCTCAACGCAGTGATGAGGGCCGGCGACAGGTTGCTGCAGCTCATGGGCGTCGTGGTGGATCTGCATCTATGCAGGTCAGCAGGGATGACAATCTGACACCCCTGGTGAGGGAGGAGCCTTTGAAGCCAGTCCCGCAGAAGCTGGTGAGCGTCAGGGTGACAATTTGTCACCCCTGAAGGCTGTGGATAACTCGGCGTCAGGGGTGACACGGGTGGGGTTCAGGGTGACACAGCTGACGCTTCAGGAGGGTTGTGTCCACCAGAGTGGTGTACGACCAGCCCCGATGACGGGCGCGGCTGACACGTAGAAGGCGGCCACCGAGTGATGCTTCGAAGGACCTCTCACAGTGCCTTTGAAGGAGACGAACGCGATGACCGCTGGACCCATGATGGACCCTGCCCACTTCGTGCACGAGCAACTGGCCCAGGCGAGCCCCGACCTGCTGCGGGAGCTGATGAGCACGTTCGTGAACACCCTGATGTCCGCTGATGCCGACGCCGTGTGCGGAGCCGCTTACGGCGCCTCGAGCCCTGAGCGGGTGAACTCTCGCAACGGCTACCGCCACCGCGACTTCGACACCCGCCTCGGCACCATCGACGCCGCGATCCCCAAGCTGCGAGCCGGCTCCTACTTCCCCGACTGGCTCCTCGAGCGACGCCGACGCGCTGAACGGGCCCTGACCACCGTCGTCGCCACCGCCTACCTGCTGGGCGTCTCGACCCGCAGGATGGAGAAGCTCGTGGAATCGTTGGGCATCACGAGGCTATCGAAGTCGCAGGTCAGCGAGATGGCGAAGGACCTCGACGTCCAGGTCGATGCCTTCCGCATCCGACGCTTGGACGCTGGGCCCTACACGTTCCTCGCCGCCGACGCGCTGGTGATGAAAGTCCGCGAGGACGGCCGGGTCGCCAACGCCCACGCGATGCTCGCGGTCGGCGTCAATGCCGACGGGCACCGCGAGATCCTTGGGTTGCAAACCTCCTCCGCGGAGGATCGGGCCGGCTAGCTGGGGTTCTTCCGCGACCTCACCGCCCGCGGCCTGAGCGGGGTGCGGTTGGTGACCTCCGACGCCCACGCTGGTCTGGTCGCCGCGATCGGCGCTACGTTGCCCGGCGCGTCCTGGCAGCGGTGTCGGACGCACTACGCCGCGAACCTCATGGCCGTCACACCCAAGACCAGTTGGCCATGGGTGAAGACGTTGCTGCACAGCGTCTACGACCAGCCGGATGCTGACTCCGTGCACGCCCAGTTCGACCGGATCCTGGACGCCGTCGAGCAGAAACTACCGAAAGTCGCCGCGCACCTGGACGCCGCCCGCGCCGACGTCCTCGCGTTCACGGCGTTCCCGAAGGAAGTCTGGCGCCAGGTCTGGTCGAACAACCCGCAGGAGCGGTTGAACCGTGAGATCCGCCGCCGCACCGACGTTGTCGGCATCTTCCCCGACCGCGCCTCCCTGATCCGTCTCGTCGGGGCCGTCCTGGCCGAGCAGGACGATGAGTGGACCGAAGGCCGTCATTACCTCGGCCTGGACCTCCTCGGCCGCTGCCGACTCATCGCGATGCCTGGCGGTCAGGACAACTCTGAGTGACTGTTTCAGATGTGGGTCCATGTCGGGCATGCTGGTGCGGTGGCTGGTGATCGCAAG
>NZ_JBHTFM010000024.1:0-509 GCF_042674865.1 Kineococcus sp. GCM10028916
AGAAGCTGGTCGACGAAGTCCGCGTGCTGGACCGCCTGGGAAAAGGCGGGCCGTTGCGGCGACGGCCTTCGTCATCGACTCCCAGAGCGTCCGCAGCAGCGAAGCAGGCCACGGCCGCTCCTACGACGCAGGCAAGAAAGTCAACGGCCGCAAGCGGATGACCGCCGTCGACGTTGAAGGAAACCTGTTGGCGGTGCAGATCACCGGTGGGGCCATCAGTGAGACCGCTGCCGGGATCGACCTGCTAGAGGAACTCGCCGAACAGTTCCCCGACCTGCGTCAAGTGTGGTGCGACCAGGGCTTTCGCCGCGGCTTCATCGAGCGTGCCGCGGAACTGGGCATCACCACCACGGTCATCAGTCGAGCGCCAGGAACGGTCGGCTTCCACGTCCTGCCTCGGCGCTGGGTGGTGGAACGTTTCTTCGCCTGGATCAGCCGGGCCCGTCGTCTGGCTCGCGACTTCGAACGGTTGGCGAGTACGGCCCTCACCATGGTCCAGATCGCCTACA
>NZ_JBHTFM010000025.1:0-3236 GCF_042674865.1 Kineococcus sp. GCM10028916
TTGGCATCAGGAGCCGATGAAGGACGTGGGAGCCTGCGATAAGCCTCGGGGAGTTGGCAACCGAATGTTGATCCGAGGGTGTCCGAATGGGGAAACCCGGCCGTCGTCATGGGCGGTCACCCGCACCTGAATGTATAGGGTGTGTGGAGGGAACGTGGGGAAGTGAAACATCTCAGTACCCACAGGAAGAGAAAACAAATAGTGATTCCGTGAGTAGTGGCGAGCGAAAGCGGATGAGGCTAAACCAGTTCCGTGTGATACCTGGTAGGGGTTGCGGGGTTGGGGTTGTGGGAGTGTTCTGGACTGGGCTACCACCTGGTCGGGGAGTGAGAAAGTCGTGGTGTAGCCGAAGGGCCTGGGATGGTCCGGCGTAGTGGGTGAGACCCCCGTAGGCGAAACATTGCGGCCTCCTTGGGAGCATGTCCCGAGTAGCACGGGGCTCGTGGAATCTCGTGTGAATCTGCCAGGACCACCTGGTAAGCCTAAATACTTCCTGATGACCGATAGCGGACAAGTACCGTGAGGGAATGGTGAAAAGCACCCCGGGAGGGGAGTGAAATAGTACCTGAAACCGTGTGCCTACAATCCGTCGGAGCAGGCTTGTACCTGTGACGGCGTGCCTTTTGAAGAATGAGCCTGCGAGTTAGTGGTGCGTGGCGAGGTTAACCCGTGTGGGGTAGCCGTAGCGAAAGCGAGTCCGAATAGGGCGTCCTATAGTCGCGTGCTCTAGACCCGAAGCGGAGTGATCTACCCATGGCCAGGTTGAAGCGCGGGTAAGACCGCGTGGAGGACCGAACCCACCAGGGTTGAAAACCTGGGGGATGAGCTGTGGGTAGGGGTGAAAGGCCAATCAAACTCCGTGATAGCTGGTTCTCCCCGAAATGCATTTAGGTGCAGCGTCACGTGTTTCTTGCCGGAGGTAGAGCTACTGGATGGCTAATGGGCCCCACCGGGTTACTGACGTCAGCCAAACTCCGAATGCCGGTAAGTGAGAGCGTGGCAGTGAGACTGCGGGGGATAAGCTTCGTAGTCGAGAGGGAAACAGCCCAGATCATCAGCTAAGGCCCCTAAGCGTGTGCTAAGTGGGAAAGGATGTGGAGTTGCGCAGACAACCAGGAGGTTGGCTTAGAAGCAGCCACCCTTGAAAGAGTGCGTAATAGCTCACTGGTCAAGTGATTCCGCGCCGACAATGTAGCGGGGCTCAAGTACACCGCCGAAGCTGTGGCATTCACATATTAATCTCTCTCAATCAGGTCTGCTGTCCTTGTGGTGGTGGGTGGTGGTTGTGGGCAGGTGTGTGGATGGGTAGGGGAGCGTCGTGTGTGGGGTGAAGCAGCCTGGTGATGGGTTGTGGACTGCACGCGAGTGAGAATGCAGGCATGAGTAGCGAATGACGGGTGAGAAACCCGTCCGCCGATTGACCAAGGGTTCCAGGGCTAGGTTCATCCGCCCTGGGTAAGTCGGGACCTAAGGCGAGGCCGACAGGCGTAGTCGATGGACAACGGGTTGATATTCCCGTACCGGCGTAGAACCGTCCATGGTGAGGCCGGGGATGCTAAGCACCCTAAGCCGTCACTGCCTTCGGGTGGTGGTTGGTGGAGCGTGTGATCCGATCCGGTAGTAGTCAAGCGTATTAACAGGGGTGACGCAGGAGGGTAGCTTCCGCGTGGCGATGGTTGTCCACGTCCAAGGGTGTAGGGCGAGGTGTTGGTAAATCCGCACTTCTGACTTCAATGTCGTGTCTGAGACCTGATGGTGACCCTTTCGGGGGGAAGTAGGGTGATCCCATGCTGCCTAGAAAAGCCTCGGCGCGAGGTTCGAGCCGCCCGTACCCTAAACCGACTCAGGTGGTCAGGTAGAGAATACCGAGGCGTTCGAGTGAATCGTGGTTAAGGAACTCGGCAAAATGCCCCCGTAACTTCGGGAGAAGGGGGGCCTGAGACGTGAAGCTCCTTGCGGGCTAGCGTTTGAGGGCCGCAGAGACCAGGGGGAAGCGACTGTTTACTAAAAACACAGGTCCGTGCGAAGTCGCAAGACGATGTATACGGACTGACGCCTGCCCGGTGCTGGAACGTTAAGGGGACCGGTTACCCACGCAAGTGGGGACGCTGAGAACTTAAGCGCCAGTAAACGGCGGTGGTAACTATAACCATCCTAAGGTAGCGAAATTCCTTGTCGGGTAAGTTCCGACCTGCACGAATGGCGTAACGACTTCCCCGCTGTCTCAACCGCGAACTCGGCGAAATTGCACTACGAGTAAAGATGCTCGTTACGCGCAGCAGGACGGAAAGACCCCGGGACCTTCACTATAGTTTGGTATTGGTGTTCGGGACGGCTTGTGTAGGATAGGTGGGAGACTGTGAAGCGGTCACGCTAGTGATGGTGGAGTCATCGTTGAAATACCACTCTGGTCGTTCTGGATGTCTAACTTCGGTCCGTGATCCGGATCAGGGACAGTGCCTGATGGGTAGTTTAACTGGGGCGGTTGCCTCCTAAAGAGTAACGGAGGCGCCCAAAGGTTCCCTCAGCCTGGTTGGCAATCAGGTGTTGAGTGTAAGTGCACAAGGGAGCTTGACTGTGAGACCGACAGGTCGAGCAGGGACGAAAGTCGGGACTAGTGATCCGGCCGTGGAGTGTGGAATCGCGGTCGCTCAACGGATAAAAGGTACCCCGGGGATAACAGGCTGATCTTGCCCAAGAGTCCATATCGACGGCATGGTTTGGCACCTCGATGTCGGCTCGTCGCATCCTGGGGCTGGAGTAGGTCCCAAGGGTTGGGCTGTTCGCCCATTAAAGCGGTACGCGAGCTGGGTTTAGAACGTCGTGAGACAGTTCGGTCCCTATCCGCTGCGCGCGTTGGAAACTTGAGAAGGGCTGTCCCTAGTACGAGAGGACCGGGACGGACGAACCTCTGGTGTGCCAGTTGTTCCGCCAGGAGCATGGCTGGTTGGCTACGTTCGGAAGGGATAACCGCTGAAGGCATCTAAGCGGGAAGCCTGCTTCGAGATGAGGTTTCCGTGCCCTGTTAAAGGGGTGGGAGGCTCCCTGTAGATCACGGGGTTGATAGGCCGGGTGTGGAAGCAGCGACGAGAGAGCTGTGGAGCTGACCGGTACTAATAAGCCGATCACTTGTCTACCACGCACCAGCTGCCGCCGTGTTGACTCTTTGGGTTGATGGTGGTGGGTTGGGTGGGTCATGGTGAGTGTGATAACAATCCAACTAACGATTTCACTGC
>NZ_JBHTFM010000026.1:0-1503 GCF_042674865.1 Kineococcus sp. GCM10028916
CGCTCCACACGCTCTGCCCAGCGGGCCCGGACCTGCCGCGAGGCGTACCCCGCCTCCCGCCCGGCCAGGCGCGGAGCCTCCCGCCGGATCCCCGCGACCCGGCGCGCCGCCTCCGTCTCGGCGGCCGCCTGCACCCGCGCCTCGTGCCGTCCCGCCAGCTCGAACCGCTTCCGCGGGACGTGCATCACCGCCTGCGCTCGGGCTTGTCGGACGGCCTGCTCCACCGCCGGCGCGGGAGCGGTCAGGACCGGCTCCAGGCGGGTCCAGGACAGCTCCCGGCCCAGCGCTGAGCCCTTGAACCAGACCTGCTCTCCGGCGGCGTCCCGGTGGCTGTCCTGGGGCTCGGCCAGGGCGAAGGAGTACCCGCTGACCCGCCCTGTGGAGGCCACGTTGGCCCGCGCGGTCACCCCCGCCTCAGTCAGCGCGGCCTCGAACGTCTCCCGGCCCAACCCGCGGGTCTGCTCGACGACCACGGCGACGCGGGCGGCCAGCACCTCCCGTCCCGGGGGCGCACCCGTGCGCAGCGCCTGGGCGACCTCCCCGCGCGTCAGGGGTGGAGCGTTCACCTCGCTACGCGTCGGCGCAGCGGTCAGCCCCAGCTCCGCCTCGATCGCCACCCGCGCCCGCTGCGCGGCGCGGAAGTCGTGGCGGGCCGCCCACAGCGACCCGTCGAAGCCGACGCGAGAGACCACGATGTGCACGTGGTCCTCGGCGTGCCGGACCACGACCCAGGGCCGGTCCGCCCACCCCATCGACTCCCCCATCCCCTGCGCCACGTCACGCCAGGCCGCATCGGACAGGACCGGGTCGCCCGGCGCGGTGCGCAGGCTCATGTGCCACACCGCCTTGCCCACGTCGGGGCGGGCCTCCATCGCCACCCGCATCGAGGACGTCCAGCTGGCGGGGTTGCGGTCGCCGTCGGCACCGAGGTTGCCGCCGATCACCGCACCCCCCGACCGCCCTTCGTAGACGTGCTCGTTCACCCGCCCCGGCCCGTGCAGGTAGCGCCCCAGACCGGCGACGTCGGAGCCGCGGCTGATCGCCGCGATCACCCCTGGCTCCCGGTGCTCGAGGTCGTGCGCGCGGCCGTCACGGCAGCGGTCAGCCGGGACACCTCCATCCGCAGCGCCTCCAGCTCCGCGGCCTCCAGGTCCAACCGCTGCCCGCCCCGAGCCGCGACGTTCACCGCCCGCGCCAGCTGGTTCACGTTCGACCCGATCTGAGCCAGCTCCCGCAAGACCTCGCGGTCCACGGCGGGGGACGCCGGCGTCGATGGTGCGGGTGCCGCACCGCCGCGACCAGCGGCCGCGGCCGCCACCACCGAGCGCACCCACCCGGCCGTCTTGCCCCACCCCGCCGCCCGCGCCGCCGCGTGCCAGGCCGCGCGCTCCGCCGCGCTCAACCGCACGACCAGCGCGGCTTCTCGCACCTCACCCATCACGCACTCCCACCTCGACCACGACGGCGACCACGACCTCCTGGTCTCAGCCGTCGAAGACGGCG
>NZ_JBHTFM010000027.1:0-2098 GCF_042674865.1 Kineococcus sp. GCM10028916
CCAATCGACTGTCACTGCGCTGCGTTTTCTGCGTGGGTGGGTGATGGTTTGGGGTTCCTTTGGGATTGATCCTCGCCTCTTTCACGCCAGTGGGGGGTGGGGTTTTCGAGTCCAAGGGTCAACTATGAAGTGCTAAAGATCTTGGCTGTGCTGGCTGCTCTTCGGGGTGGTGGTGTGGTCATAGGTTTTTCGACGGAGAGTTTGATCCTGGCTCAGGACGAACGCTGGCGGCGTGCTTAACACATGCAAGTCGAACGGTGAAGCCCTTCGGGGTGGATCAGTGGCGAACGGGTGAGTAACACGTGAGCAACCTGCCCCTGGCTCTGGGACAACCACTGGAAACGGTGGCTAATACCGGATACGACTCACCTCGGCATCGAGTGTGGGTGGAAAGTTTTTCGGCTGGGGATGGGCTCGCGGCCTATCAGCTTGTTGGTGGGGTAATGGCCTACCAAGGCGACGACGGGTAGCCGGCCTGAGAGGGCGACCGGCCACACTGGGACTGAGACACGGCCCAGACTCCTACGGGAGGCAGCAGTGGGGAATATTGCACAATGGGCGAAAGCCTGATGCAGCGACGCCGCGTGAGGGATGACGGCCTTCGGGTTGTAAACCTCTTTCAGCTCCGAAGAAGCGAAAGTGACGGTAGGAGCAGAAGAAGCACCGGCTAACTACGTGCCAGCAGCCGCGGTAATACGTAGGGTGCAAGCGTTGTCCGGAATTATTGGGCGTAAAGAGCTCGTAGGCGGTGTGTCGCGTCTGCTGTGAAAACTCAGGGCTCAACTCTGAGCTTGCAGTGGGTACGGGCACACTAGAGTGCTGTAGGGGAGACTGGAATTCCTGGTGTAGCGGTGAAATGCGCAGATATCAGGAGGAACACCGGTGGCGAAGGCGGGTCTCTGGGCAGTTACTGACGCTGAGGAGCGAAAGCATGGGGAGCGAACAGGATTAGATACCCTGGTAGTCCATGCCGTAAACGTTGGGCGCTAGGTGTGGGGTCCATTCCACGGATTCCGTGCCGCAGCTAACGCATTAAGCGCCCCGCCTGGGGAGTACGGCCGCAAGGCTAAAACTCAAAGGAATTGACGGGGGCCCGCACAAGCGGCGGAGCATGCGGATTAATTCGATGCAACGCGAAGAACCTTACCAAGGCTTGACATGCGCGGTGGAATCCCAGAGATGGGGTGTCATTTAGTTGGTCGCGTACAGGTGGTGCATGGTTGTCGTCAGCTCGTGTCGTGAGATGTTGGGTTAAGTCCCGCAACGAGCGCAACCCTCGTTCCATGTTGCCAGCACGTTATGGTGGGGACTCATGGGAGACTGCCGGGGTCAACTCGGAGGAAGGTGGGGATGACGTCAAATCATCATGCCCCTTATGTCTTGGGCTTCACGCATGCTACAATGGCCAGTACAGAGGGCTGCGATACCGTGAGGTGGAGCGAATCCCAAAAAGCTGGTCTCAGTTCGGATCGGGGTCTGCAACTCGACCCCGTGAAGTCGGAGTCGCTAGTAATCGCAGATCAGCAACGCTGCGGTGAATACGTTCCCGGGCCTTGTACACACCGCCCGTCACGTCATGAAAGTCGGTAACACCCGAAGCCGGTGGCCCAACCCGTAAGGGGGGGAGCTGTCGAAGGTGGGACTGGCGATTGGGACGAAGTCGTAACAAGGTAGCCGTACCGGAAGGTGCGGCTGGATCACCTCCTTTCTAAGGAGCATCAACCCCGTCACAAAGACTTGAGTCTCCTTCGTGGGATTCGGGTGTGGTGGGGATGGGCCAGTTTCGTCGGCACATGTTCGACGGCTGGTGCTCAAGGGTGGAACATCAACACGGCGGTCATTTGCTTGCACTCTTCTTAGTACCTCGGGCCTGCCCGGGTGGAACGGAAGTGGTGAGAGTGGATGATCGTCTGGCGCACTGTTGGGTCCTGAGGGACCGGCCGGCAGCTGCTGATCTTGTCTTCGGATGGGGTTGGTGGGTGTGGTTGGTGTCTTGGTCTGGACCTGTCCTGGTCTTCACATCGGTCTGTTCTCTGCTTCGGTGGGGTGCAGATGCTGGTGTCGATCGTTGAGGGGTGGGTGCGGGTTGTCTGTTGAG
>NZ_JBHTFM010000028.1:0-3668 GCF_042674865.1 Kineococcus sp. GCM10028916
GCTGCCCGCCGCGTTCTCGCTCGACGCGTCGGTGCCCAGCACGCCGGCGTTGGGAGCGCAGCACCCTTCCCCGTGCCAGGCCTGCCAGCCCTCCTTCACTGCGATGACGGCGATGACCAGCCCCGCGATCGGGTCCGCCCACGACCAGCCCACCAAGGCGTTGACCACGAGCCCCACCAGCAGCACCGCGGAGAGGTAGGTGCACAGCAGCGTCTGCTTGGAGTCGGCCACCGCGGTGGCCGAACCCAGCTCACGTCCGGCCCGGCGCTGGGCCGCGGACAGGAACGGCATGACCAGCAGGCTCAGCGCCGCCAGCCCGATGCCCACCCGGGAGGGTTGGGCCTCACCGGAGCCGAGCAGAGCGCGCAGGGACTCCACGCTGACGTAGAGGGCCAGGGCGAAGAAGGACACCGCGATGATCCGCAGCGTGCGGTGCTCACGGGCCTCACGCAGGGCGTGGTCGCGCGCGGAGAACTGCCAGGCGACCGCGGCGGCGGAGGACACTTCGATGATCGAGTCCAGCCCGAAGCCGATGAGGGCGGTGGAGCCCGCACGGTGGCCGGCGGTGAGCGCCACGACGGCCTCGAGGACGTTGTAGGTGATCGTCGCGCCCACCAGGAAGCGGACCCGGCGCGTCAGCGTCTCCCGCCGCGCCTGGCGCTGCAGCGCCTCTGCCGGGTCCTGATCGCGACGCGGGGAAGCCGGCACCAGGGGCAGTGGCAGTGGCAGAGCGGGTGATGGGGCGGGCGCCGCCGTGGGCGACGTCGCCGGCGCAGGGGTGCTCGACGTGGGCGTGATCGAGAGCAGCGGGCGGTCCATCAGCAGCAGCCCTCCCCGGCCTCAGCCGCAGCGCAGGCGGTCGCATCGACGGCCAGGACAGTGCCCAGCAGGTCCTCCAGCGCCTTGCGCAGACCACCGTCGGCCAGCTCGTAGCGCATCCGCTTGCCCTCGGGGACGGCCACGACCAGCCCGCAGCCCCGCAGACAAGCGAGGTGGTTGGACAAGCTGGTGCGGGTCACGCCCAGACGCTCGGCCAACTCGGTGGGGTAGGCACCGCCGGTGCGCAGGGCGACCAGGACCCGCGCACGGGTGGGGTCGGACAAGGCGTGCCCGAAGCGGGCCAGGACCTCGATCTGGGTGGTGGTGTGCGTGAGCGTCTCCACCACCCTGACGCTACAGCCCTTGCTGACGTCAGCGGAAGATGACGTAAACCACGATCAACGAGGCTGGGTCCACGAGTAGTCACCTCAGGGGCACGCCAGGGCACGACACCACCGCAGCGTCCGCACGGGTCGCCTGTCTGTGGCTGGTCTGGGCTAGGTGGGGGGATCGACGGGCGGAGGGGGCCCTGAAGGGCGGTTACCTGAAATGGTTGATTTGTCCGACCCGAATATTTGCTGACCTCAAGACGGCGTGTCAGACCTGAACCCGAACGATCTTGGTGCCAGGGTGACGCGTGTGACGAGCCGCCTCGACGCTTCGCTGTGGGCCGACCAGTGGAGCCCCCGGCGACCGCTGGCGACCGATGACCTCACCCAGGGCTGCTGGCGTCAGAGCCGCCCCGACGCCCTCACCCGGCGCTACCTCGAGCATTCCCCCCGGGCACTGCTGTCGATGCTCGTCATCGACGTCGACCACGACGACACCCTCATCCGTGCCCTGCAGAAGCCCATGACCCACCCGATGCCGTCCTGGATCGCAGAGTCCCCCACCGGACGCGGCCACGTCGGCTGGATCCTCAAGACCCCCGTCTGCCGCACCGACGCCGCCCGCATCGAACCCATGCGCTTCGCCGCCAAGGTCGAGGAAGGCCTGCGCCGCTCCCTGGACGGTGACGTCGGCTACGCCGGGCTGCTGACGAAGAACCCCGTCCACGGGCACTGGACGACGACGTGGGGCACCGACGAGCTCTACGAGCTGCGCGACCTCGCCGCCGGCCTGGGCGAGCTCATGCCGCGGACTCTGCCGCGCAAGACCGCCGACTCCTCCGGCCTGGGCCGCAACGTCGCCCTGTTCAACCGGGTCCGCCTCTGGGCCTACCGGGCCCGGCTGCGCTACGAGGACCGCCAGGAGTGGGAAGAGGTCGTCGACGCTTTCGCCCTGGCCGTCAACCACGAGTTCGCCGTGCCGCTCTCGCCCGGCGAAGTTGGCCACACCGCCCGCTCCGTCGCACGGTGGGTCTGGCGCAACTTCAGCGCCGAAGGCTTCAGCGCAGTGCAGGCTGCCCGCGGCCGGCGCAACACCCCGGAGCAGCAGGTCGCGAAGCGGCTCGGGAGGACGAAAATCGACTGGCATGCCTTGGCTGAGGAGGCGACGTCATGACCGCTCAGATGCCGATCCGGCGGACGAAGACGGCCCGTGAGCTGGCTGAGAAGTGGGGTGTGTCGGAGCGGTCGGTCTACCGCCGCGTCGCCGAGCCCCGCGCCGACTTCCTCGCTCGGGCCAAGGCCCGCCGTGACCGCGCCGTCGAGCTCCGCGCCCAGGGCCTCAGCTACGCCGAGATCGCCGAGGCGATGGAAGTCTCCAAGGGCACGGTCGGGCGGCTCATCCACGACGCGAAGAAGCTGGCCGAGCACGAGACCGCGGTCGATCAGGCGCAGGCTTCCTGACCGGCCTTAACGCTGACGCCACCGCCCGAATAGTCCCCGCCGCGGGGGCGGCTCAGACGGCGGCGCATCGGTAGGCAGTGCCTGCGTAGTCGGCGGCATCGGAGTCATCCCGACGTTGGTGGGCACCTCATGCACAACAACCGCCGGTGGGTGCTGCTCCCGCTGCTCACTCGCCGCGGTGATAGCCCGCAGCGCCAGACGCACGTCAGCCAAAGCAGCCCCCCGCTCATCGGCGACGGCCTGCGCCCGCGCGGCCTCGACCTCCGCCCGGGCGGCCCGATCGCGCAGCTCAGCGACCTCAGCCCGTAGGCGCTGCACCTCGTCATCGGTGACGTCAACGACCACCTCAGGGGTGTCCAGGGGGGTGGTCACCGGGGTGGTCATGGAGTAGTCAGACCCCTGGTCACCGCGCGGCTGACCAGGGTGGTCGCGGTGGTCACGCGGCCCCGGAGCCTTGGTCAAGGTGAATCCCGCCGCGAGCAGATCGGGCACGGCGATGAGGTGGGCGCCGGTCTCTGAGTCGACCCGCGCGTTCGGGAACTCCCCAGCTCGGAGGCGCCGACGCATCGTCGACAGGCTCACCCCAGTGGCCTCGACGGCCTGCCGCAGCGTGAGCAGCATCGGCGTCGACCCCGTGGTCACAGGGGCGGTCACAGGGGTGGTCAGGGGGGTGTTCTGACCAGGGGTCACCACGGCAGGGTGCCCATGGTCAGGGTGGTCGGCCGGTAGCCACGCCGTCGCTGTCCTAGCGGCTACCTGACCTCAGCTCTTCGTGCCGTGGTGGTCGGTGAGGAACGAGCCGGCCACCACGGGCCGGCGCAGCCGTCGAGCCTTCGGCGAGCGTGGATCACCCACCCCACCCCGAAGCGCCGTGGTGCACCCACCAGACCCCGCTCGAGACCCCGCGACAGGTCACACCTCTTGCATCTTTGATCTCGTGACGGCGACAGGCCGCTGACCAGCGGTCTTACTCCGATCAGCGGCTGAAGCCATCGGGCTCTCTCCCCAGCCCTCGGGTGACGTCGCGAGCCGTCCTCGCCCGCGTCGGCGCAGCGTCCT